>NZ_JACIDV010000009.1 GCF_014196515.1 Rhizobium skierniewicense
CGAGAGCCGTCTGTTCGGGAGCAGGTTTCTTCAACATGTCCCAATGAATCATAACCCCCCCGATGTGACCAGGGGTTTGTCAGCAGTCTGACCCGGCTCAAAAGCCGGGTTTTCGTTCCAGAACAGACGTGGATCAGATCAGAATGCGCGCTGAAGACGAACGAGACCGTTGACCTGATCGTCGCGATTGTCTTCGTCGTAATAGTTGACGGCAATCTTTGTGGAGAGGCCCTGCGTGATCTGGTAATCGAAGGTCACACCAGCCTGCCAAGCGTCGCGGTTGGAAAAGTCGTCACCGCGGCGAATGGAACCACCGGAGATTGCCGTGCCGACGCCGACGCCATTCGCAGAAACGATAGCCGAATCTGCCACGCTGCCGAAGTACTGGCCGCCAGGCGTGATCGTCAGCTTCTCAGTTGCCTTGATCGCATATTCGGCTGCAACAGCCCATTCGGACTGGTTGTAGTAAGCGTTGCCGCCGGATGCCCAGACGCCCGCCAGACCCAGTGTGCCAGGACCGATTTCGGCAGTGCCGATGAGGCGAACAGCGCCCTCTTCCTGGTCGACGTCATAGCCGCCGATCAGCTGAAAGGTTGCGCCGCCCAGCTTTGTGCCGAGACCCGCAGAAATACCGACGTTGTTGTCCGCTTCCTGCGTCAAGGCATTGCCTTCAACGCGAGCGATACCGGCATTCGTGCCTTCGAGCTCGTCAGCCGAAACGCCAGCCCAGAAGGACCCTGCGTCATATGTGTAACGGACGGAGTTGAAGAGTGCGTTCTGCGACAGAACGTCAGCTTCGCCAGAGAGACCATCGTCCCACCAGTTGTAGAACTTACCGACCTTGAGGCCGCCGAGTTCGATGAACGCCTGATCAACAAAGACGCTAGAACCTGTGTTTCCTGTGCCAGCAACCGCACCGGCAGTCCCTGCATCAGCATTGCCACGAAAACCGATGAAGCCGCGCAGTGCGCCAAGTTCGGTGTCTGTGCGTGTGTCGACTTCGAACTGGGCGCGCGTGAACGAATCCCAATCAGACGTACCCGAACGGTCACGGCCGAAATCGCGCTGGAAACGGATGTAACCACCGAACTTCAGGCAGGTTTCAGTGCCGGGAATGTAGAAGAAGCCTGTGCCGAAAGCGTCGCAAACGCGAACGTATTCAAGCGGCTCTGGCTCTGCTGCAATAATGGCGTCGGCAGCCTGTGCGCCTGACACTGCTGCAAGTGCTGCGGCGGAACCAATCAGAAGGCTCTTGATGTTCATTGTTTTTCCCGTCTCAAATTCAATGTGGCAGCGTTCTTCCTGAATGCTGCGCCTGGGTCCAACTAGAACGAAGCGGGGGATTCGCGCAAACGCTGAAATGTTAATTTAGCCGATATGCATATCCTAGATATCAGCATGTTGCCCGTTGGTCACAGGCTCCCTCACCCAACGATCTTGCGACGCATCAGAGAAAAGGCATTTCGATTGTTCTTCGCCACATCCGAAAACGAAAAAACCCGGCTCGAAAGCCGGGTTTCCCATCACTAACAGACGTTAGATCAGATTAGAAGTTGCGCTGAAGGCGAACGAAGCCAGTAACCTGGTCGTCACGGTCGTCTTCGTCGCTGTAGTTAACTGCAACCTTGGAGGTCAGGCCGTCTGTGATTTTGTAATCAACAGTTACGCCAGCTGTCCATGCGTCGCGGTTGGAGAAGTCGTCGCCACGGCGAGCTGTACCGGTCTGCGTGAATACGCCGAGCGGGCTAACTGTGCCGAGAGCAATCGTGTCAGACACGCTGCCGTAGTACTGACCGCCTGGAGTGATTGTCAGCTTGTCGGTTGCCTTGATTGCGTATTCAGCTGCAACGGCCCACTCAGATTCAGAGTAGTAAGCGTTGCCGCCGGATGCGTAAACACCAGCCAGGCCGAGTGTGCCAGGACCGATGTCAGCAGTCGCGATCAGACGAACAGCACCTTCTTCCTGGTCGACGTCATAGCCGCCGATAAGAGCGAGCGTTGCGCCGCCGAGCTTCGCGCCGACGCCAGCAGAGATACCAACGTTGTTGTCAGCTTCTGTGGAGAATACGCCGAACGTGTTGCCGTTAACAGTCGTTGTGCCGATCTGGCGAGCGAGCTGCGAGTTCAGGCCTTCCAGTTCGTCAACCGAAACGCCAGCCCAGAAAGAGCCTGCGTCGTATGTGTAACGAATGGAGTTGAAGAGTGCGTTTGTGGACAGTTCGTCAGATTCGCCAGAGAGACCATCGTCCCACCAGTTGTAGAACTTACCAACCTTCAGGCCGCCGAGTTCGATGAACGCCTGGTCAACGAATACGGAAGAAGAAGTGGATGCGCCGTTGTCAGCGTTACCACGGAAACCGATGAAGCCGCGCAGTGCGCCGAGTTCGGTGTCTGTGCGTGTGTCAACTTCGAACTGGGCGCGTGTGAAGGAGTCCCAATCAGACGTGCCGGATTCGTCGCGACCGAAGTCAGTCTGGAAACGAACGTAACCCGTGAACTTCAGGCAAGTTTCGGTACCAGGAATGTAGAAGAAGCCTGTGCCGAAAGCGTCGCAAACGCGAACGTATTCAAGTGGCTCTGGCTCTGCTGCGACGATAGCGTCGGCAGCCTGTGCGCCAGATACTGCTGCGAGAGCGGCAGCGGAGCCGATCAAAAGGCTCTTAATGTTCATGTTGACCTCCAGTCAAGTTTCAAAAGGGTCTGGGTTCTTAAGCTGAAGGACAGCATTCCCTGCCCCATTCCCGTGTTCTCGAAAACGGACGATCCACCGCCTCGCTTCCGTTGCTGAAAATACGGAAGGTTGGCGCGCTTGCAATCGGCAAACGCTGATATGACGCTTTTCCCCACCCGCTTCATTTTAAGATGTTGCTGAAAAAACACATTACGGTCTGTGCAGATGGGTAAAAGTTTACAGAGTGTTAAAAAACGCCTTTCGAATCCGCCACTTACAGTCGCCCCATGATGACGGCCAGCGGCGGCTTCACTGCGGCGCGGAGACTGTATAGAGATGCTGCGCCTCGCTTATACAGTCTCCACTCAACAACGCACCGCACCAGCGAGACCCGATCCGTGACCACCGACGCATCGTGCGACAAGAGAATCAGCGGACAGGATTGGCTCTGCACGACTCGCGGGAATCGACGACTTCCGACCCGTGCGCCATCTCGCCGTCAGAAACACCGGGCGGAAAGCGGTCTTTTTCGCCTCATTATAGAATAAGGCCTTGCATTCGATTTTTTTACACAATAATCAAGCGGCACCGGAGAGGTGGCCGAGTGGTCGAAGGCGCTCCCCTGCTAAGGGAGTATACGTCAAAAGCGTATCGTGGGTTCGAATCCCATCCTCTCCGCCATACCCGCCCAATTTCAAAAATCATCGATATTTCATCTGCGCGGAACATTCGTGCGGATACTGCGTTACCACCTCGACCAACAGCAAGAGGTGATCTCAAATGGCTCAGACCAAATTGAACGTTGTGGAAGACACAGTCGAGAATCAGATTGCAGAGCTGCGCTCGCAGATTTCTTCGCTTTCCAAATCCGTATCGGCCCGCGCAGGCGTGCTTTCCGAAGAGGCCTCGGAGTTTGCCGATGAAGCGCGCGGTCGCGTACAGCGCGTTGCACAGTCGGCTGCACAGACCGTGAAGGCACAGAGCCAGAACGTCGTTGAGGCCGTTAAGGAAAATCCAGGTACGGCAACATCGCTCCTGACAGTCGTCGGCGCGCTCGGCTTCGCTCTCGGCTATTTCGTCGCCACGGCGGCGCAGGAGCAGAAGAGCAGCAGCATCTATCGCTGGCGCTAAGCTTTCAGCCCATCAGATTTGAGGCAAGGAGTGTCCCGCTCCTTGCCTTTTTTGTTTACGGAGACCGAAACATGAGCTTTCCCGAAGATCTGGAGCTGGCACTCACAGAATTTTCCCGCGACAATGGTTTGCAACGCGACGCCGCTATCGAGCGCATCTTGAGAGACCGCCTGCTTCACGAGGGTCTGATGACTTCGAAGCAGAAAGGCATTCCGCCCGAAAAGCTGAACGCCAGCAACGACGACTGACCAGCGATTTAATAGCTGGAAGGCTCGTGGGACGCGCCGCCCTTGTAACGGTTCGCCAGCGATTTCAACGCGCTCGAAAACTCCGTCACATCCGCGCCCACGGCCACGAAAGACGCGCCCAGTTCGATATAGCGCTGATTGAATGCTTCGTTGAATGTCAGGATGCCCGCCGCTTTGCCCGCACCGACGATTTTCCTGATCGCTGATTCGATGGTGTCCTGCACCTCAGGCTCGTCTATTCGTCCGAGATAACCCATGTCGGCGGCAAGATCGGCAGGACCGATGAAGATGCCATCGACACCCTCGACATCGAGAATGTTGTCGAGATCGGCAATGGCTGCGCGGGTTTCCACCTGCACCAGAAGGCACAATCCCTCCGCAGCGGTTTCAGCGTAGTTTTCAATTGTATTGAAACCGGATGCGCGAGCGACGACAGCGCCCATTCCACGGATGCCGCGTGGCGGATAATGCATCGCTGAAACAAGCGCTTTCGCCTGGGCTGCCGAATCGACCATCGGCACCAAAAGTGTTCTTGCACCGGCATCCAGCAATTGCTTGATCATCCAGCTTTCACCGGTGGGAATGCGCACCACGGGCTCCGCCGAAGATGTCGCAAGAGCGCGCAGCTGGTCGATGATGCTGCGCAGATCATTGGGGCCATGTTCGCCGTCGATCACCAGCCAGTCGAAACCGGCAGTCCCGGCAATTTCGGCCGTGATCGCCTCCCCCATATCGAGCCACAGACCGATCTGCTGTCGTCCCTGATGGATGGCTGTCTTGAAACGATTTTCCGGCACAGGCATGGGGCAGTCCCTAAGCGAGCAGCAATTTCAGGTCGGCGGTGTGGTCGGTCAGAACATCGCGGCTGGGCTCTTTGCCGATATCGAGCAATTTCTTGCCACTGACATAGGCCTTTGCGTCGTTGATCGCATCGACGGCGACGAACCGTCCCCGCTTGAAATACCAGACCGAATGGCTGCCCTCGCGCTGACCGGGCCGCACCAGCGTCTCGTCATAACCCTGGTTGAAACCGGCGATTTGCAGCTTCACATCATACTGATCCGACCAGAACCACGGTTTTGGCTGATAGGGCTGTTCCTCACCCGCCAGCACAGTCGCTGCGGCCTCGGCCTGATCGACGGCATTCTGGACCGATTCGAGCCGCACATCGGCACCATTCAAAGGCAGCAACGCGCAGTCTCCCATGGCGTGAATATCCGGGTCGGAGGTGCGGGTGAATTGATCGACCAGAACGCCGTTACCGACATGGAGGCCGGATTCGCGCGCCAGCCGGTCGTTGGGGGTAACACCGATGCCCGCAATCACGAAGTCCACATCCAGCACCGAGCCATCCGAAAGCTCGGCAGCGCTGACGTGCCCGTCGGTGCCGATCAACCGGGTCAGGCCGGTTTTTTCGCAGATAGAGACGCCATGGGACACGTGAATATCGCGGATGATCGCCGCTGTTTCCGGTGCGGCGACGCGCTGGAGAATACGGTCAGCCATTTCGATCAGCGTGACCTCAAGACCGAGTTTTCGGGCAACGGCAGCAGCCTCCAGCCCGATATAGCCGCCACCGATGACCAGCAACCGGCGACCGGGCTGCATGTCACTCATCAGCCTGTCGGCATCCCGCTTGTCGCGCACCGTCAACACGCCGTCCAGATCTCCCCCGACACCGGCGGGCAAGAGCCGCGGGGCAGCGCCTGTCGCCAGCGCCAGCTTGTCGTACTCAAGCGTGCTGCCATCCTGCATCCGCACGGTTTTGGCTTGACGGTCTATCTCTTCCACCCATGTGGACAGACGCAGCTCGACATTGTTTTCGGCAAACCACTCGAGCGGGCGGAATTGCAAACGGTCGAAACTCATTTCGCCCATCAGGTATTTCTTCGATAGCGGTGGTCTCTGGTACGGGGGGACATCTTCGGAGCCGATGATGACAATCGGTCGCTCATCCCTAAGCGCCCGCAATTTCGCAGCAAGCGCAAATCCGGCCTGCCCCGCACCGACGATGACGAGTGTGCCTGCCATATGCTGCTCCATCAGTCCCAAGAATAGGCTTCAAGGCCTAAAGCCTGGAGCGCAGCACGTCAACCGGATTGCCGGATGGTCGTCGGCCCTTCCCCGCCAGCCCAGCCCGGCGCAACCTTCTGCCGCTAAACACGTTTCTGGATCTGAGTTTATTGTCGCAACCCGGGATACTGTGGCAAAACAGGCCAAGAACGAGAAAAAACGATCTGTTCTGTTCAGTGTTTGGCAAGGAAGCAGGCGTAAGATTGTGTTCAACCCAAAAGACAATCGGGGAGGTTGTCATGGCGCTTAACGTGAATATCAATGCAAACGATGCCGTCCCTCAGGACGAGATGTACGAGAAATACGCCGTCGATCGTCCCGGCAAGATCACGTTCATCGGTCACCATCTCAGCAGCCGAAACACGATGCGCTGCCTCATCCGCAAGATTTCGCTGTACGGCGCAGACATCGAGGTAAGCCCGCATCTGGAGCTGCCGACAAATTTCTATCTCGAAGTTCTCGGCATCAGGGACGAAATCGGCTGCACGCTCATCCGGCGCGAGGAGGAGCAGGTAACGGTTGCCTTCAACATGTTGATCGACGCCGAATTCCTCCACCATGTCCGTCGCTTGAGTTTCGAAACGGCGCTCTGAGGCCGATCGGGCTTCAGAAAAACCTTTTCACAACCAAAGCATTTCCCATGGCCCGCCTTGCGCGGGCCAATTTTGATTCTATGGTGAAGCCGTTTCTTGCAACGGATAACGGAACTTCCTGAAATGTCCGCATTTTCACGCTTCACCCCGCTCGCTGCTTCACTTCCATCCGCCGTGCCTTTCGTTGGCCCGGAGGCGATAGAGCGCAACCGCAAGCTTGCCGTCAAAGCGCGCATCGGGGCCAATGAAAGCGGCTTCGGCCCGGCACCGTCGGTCGTTGAAGCCATGCGCACGGCGGCAACAGAAACATGGATGTATTCAGACCCGGAAAATTTCGAGCTGCGGGAAGCGCTCGCCATTTATCACGGCATTTCCCGCGGAAACATCGCCATCGGCAATGGCGTGGACGGCCTTTTGGGCGAAATCGTCCGACTCGTGGTCGAACCGGGAACGCCGGTCGTCACGTCCTTTGGCGGTTACCCGACCTTCAATTATCATGTGAACGGTTATGGTGGACGGCTGGTGGCGACGCCCTATCTGGACGACCACGAAAACCTCGATGGCTTGCTCGATCTCGTCAAAAAGGAAAACGCGCCGCTCGTCTACTTCGCCAACCCCGATAACCCGATGGGAAGCTGGTGGGATGCGAGCGAAGTGCTCACATTCGCCAAGGCGCTGCCGGAAACCTGTCTGCTGGTGCTGGACGAAGCCTATTGCGAAACAGCCCCGGAAAGCGCCGTGCCCAGCGTTCGCGCCATGATCGGCATGCCCAATGTGCTGCGCATGCGCACCTTCTCCAAGGCCTATGGCCTGGCCGGCGCACGTGTCGGCTATGCCATCGGAACGCTCGGCAATGCGCAGGCCTTCGATAAGATCCGCAACCACTTCGGCATGCCCCGCATATCGGTCGCGGCGGCACTGGCGGCACTGAAAGATCAGGCGTACCTGCGCGATGTCGTCAAACGCATCGCCAACGCGCGCGAGCGCGTCTCGACCATCGCCCGCCAGAACGGCCTCTCTCCACTCGCCTCCGCCACCAACTTCGTCGCCATCGATTGCCACAAGGATGCAGCTTATGCCAAAGCCGTCGTCGATGGTCTGATGGAACACGGCGTCTTCATCCGCATGCCCGGCGTCGAACCCCTCAGCCGCTGCATCCGTGTGAGCGCTGCGCCGGATGACAAGCTGGACCTGTTTGCGCAGGCATTGCCGAAGGTACTGGAGGGGTTGGGTTGATCCCTCAGTCCTCTGACAGCGATGCCTTCGGATAGGGAAGCGTCAGCTCCAAAATATCTGAGCCTTGTCCCTCGCGCCAAGCCTTGAGATGATAATCACCCAAATAAAAAACCGTGCCGGCCTTGTTTCTGCCGGTCACGGTTTGATGTTTCAGCGTGGATCAAGCTGAGGCCCTTGCGGGTTATATCGTCTTTTTCTGGCCGGCCAGGACTGGAGGAAACCAGCCGGGGAGAATGGCGGTCTTTTGACCGCTCTGTCTTTTTGTTGGCGCCGGTTGGTCCGGTGCTCGATTGTTAGTGCGTGGTCATCCAATCGCGGGCGGCGCGCAGCGCCGTTGCGAGGTCAGCCTTGTTCATGTTGCGGGCCAGATCGGCGCGCAGCGAGGCTGCCCGTTCCGAACCCTTGATGGCGGCGATGTTGAGCCACTTGTGGGCAGCGATGAGGTCCGGTGCGCAGCCACGGCCTGTTGCGTAGATCAGGCCGAGGTTGCAGAAGACGTCCGCGCGGCTTTGGCCACCGGCAACTGCCATTTCAATATCGCGAACTTCAAAGCGTGCCATTTTTCTATCCTGTTTGCCCGTTTTTCTCTCTGTCGTCGCCCCTCTGTGGGAGCTCTGGGGACTGAGGCCTTACCGTCTTCTGCGGCTTGTTCTGGCTCTTTCCCTTGGCAGGTTTGCCCTGCTCTTTCGATGTCCCCACTATGCCAAACGGGCTTCAACAGGCGCTTAAAATCCATGATTAACGGGGGACAAACAAAGTCCAAACGATTGGTAAAGTTGGGTTTTTGTTAAATATCACGAGGCCCGGAAATTAAGGGCTTTGCGGACAATTTTACGAAAAGTTTACGGATGGAATTCAACCCTTTCGTAACCACGTCGAAACTTGCGATTTTTCGACACGGTTTTTTTCGAGCCGGAAGTCGGCGAAAAAGCCACGAATTTCCCATTGGGCCTTGTTTCCTTTTACGTTCACGTCAACTATAAATCTCGCTATCGCATCAGGAGTTGCGAGCACGGACCTCGGATCGTTTTCGGGGTTCAGTCGAAGCTGGATTGGGAGGTCCCTATGAAGAGAATGACGATACTTGCCGCCGCCGCCTTTTTGATGGGCAGCGGTGCCTTTGCCGGAGAGGCCATCGAGGGCAACTGGAAAACAGCCAGTGGCGAGACAGCGGCGATTACCCAGTGCGGCTCGGCCTATTGCGTGACGTTGAAGACCGGCAAACATGCCGGAAAGCAGATCGGCAAGATGAGTGGAAAAGGCAACAGCTATTCCGGCGAGATCACCGACCCCGAAAACGACAAGACCTATGCGGGCACCGGCACCGTGTCTGGCAGTTCGCTTGCCATGAAGGGCTGCGTGCTGAAGGTGCTGTGCAAATCCCAGACCTGGACGCGTCTGTAATAGGTGGACAGTGTGGACGGGGGAAGGCTTCGTCCACATTGCTCGATAGCACGCGACATTTCAACTCGGACGGTATGTCTATCTAAAATGATGATCGTTTTTGAAATCCTTATCAAAGTAGCCGCGCACGCTGCGCTCTCACTGCTGATCCTGCACCAGATGGCCACGCAGGTCAGAGAGTATTATTTTTACAAAAAGAACGGCTGGGATTTTTCCATCGACAGCAACTTGGACAGGCTGAAGCTCGATGAGAAAATTACGGCTTACAATCTGAACCTGACCAACTGGGAGCGATTCTGGCTATTTCGCCCATTCTATATCGTTATCATGATTGCATTTTTCGGCTTCATGCTCTGGGCAGCATTCCAACGCATCTCAGTATGACCAATCCGTATACAATATAAGGTATTCATCAACGTCCTTTTTCCGTCATACCGCTGTAATGAACGCTCTTTAGTTGCCCTTTCTGGAACTGTTCGAAACAACGATTGGCTGGAGAGCAATATGACAAAGATCGACACGAGCAAACTGAGCTGGGACGAGTGGGATGAACTGCAGAACCCGCCTCCAGCTGTGACCGATTTCGACCGCGTGGTGGAATCGGCGATTTCGCGTCGCGGTTTTCTCGGCGGCGTTCTGGCGTTCGGCTCTGCGGCTGTCGCTCTGGGTACGCTCGGCAATCTGGCCTCCTCCACATCTGCGCAGGCACAGGAAGCCGCATCACGCTTTCCGTTCAAGCCCGTGGCTGCCACGACCGACAACACCATCCATGTGCCAGAAGGCTATAGCTGGAAGCCGGTTGCCAAATGGGGCCAGCCGCTATTTCCCAACGTGCCGGATATCGATCCGGTCAAGGGTGTCAGCCTTGAGAACTCGGACAAGGTTTTCGGCGAGAACACCGACGGCATGGAGCTCTTCGTGGTTGGCAGCCATCAGCTGATTGCCGTCAACCATGAATATGTGAACAACGAGACCAATCTGCCCCACCGCGAAAAGGGCATGCCCGCCAATCTGGATGAGGTCAAAATCCTCCAGCACATGCAGGGCGTCACCGTCATGGAAGTGGCGGAAAGAAACGATGGCTGGGAAATTGTCGTCGACAGCCCGTTCAACCGCCGCATTCATCACAACACGCCGATGACGCTGTCCGGCCCTGCCGCCGGTTCTGATCTCGTCAAGACGAAGACCGATCCAAACGGCATCGACTGTCTCGGCACCTTCAACAATTGCGGCGCGGGCCGCACGCCCTGGGGTACCTATCTCACCTGCGAAGAAAACTTCAACGGCTATTTCGGCTCCACGGACGCCGCCTTCAAGATGCCGGATGATTACAAGCGCTACGGCATCGCCGCCGAAACCCGTTACGGCTACGAGCTGTTCGATGAGCGTTTCGATGTGTCAAAGCACCCCAACGAGCCGCGCCGTGCCGGTTACGTCGTGGAGATCGATCCGTCGAACGCATCCTCGACACCCATCAAGCGCACCGCCCTTGGCCGCATCAAGCATGAAAATGCCGCCGTTGTCATCGCGCGCGACGGCCGTGTTGTGGTCTATATGGGCGACGATGAGCGTGGAGAGTTTCTCTACAAGTATATCTCCAACGGCATCTATGTGCCCGGCGGCGATACATCGAAGCTTCTGGACGAAGGCACGCTTCACGTCGCCAAGTTCAACGATGACGGCAATGGCGAGTGGGTGGCGCTGACACCGGAATCCACCGGCATGAAGATGGACGAAATCTGCGTCTTCACGCGTCAGGCCGCTTCCAAGGTGGGTGCCACCACCATGGACCGCCCGGAATGGGTGGCGATCAACCCCGTTGCCATCGAAGCCTATTGCGCGTTGACCAACAACACCAATCGCGGTGTGACGAAAGACGGCAAGCTGCGCGCCAATGGCGGTGGCGATGCCATGGTTCTCAACGCCGCAAACCCGCGCGAAAAGAACGAATACGGCCAGATCGTGCGCTGGTATCCTGAGAATGACGACCATGCCGATGGCAAGTTCAAATGGGACCTGTTCTGCAT
Organism: Rhizobium skierniewicense; assembly: GCF_014196515.1. Classification (GTDB taxonomy): domain Bacteria; phylum Pseudomonadota; class Alphaproteobacteria; order Rhizobiales; family Rhizobiaceae; genus Agrobacterium; species Agrobacterium skierniewicense. Next base: position 11,384 of record NZ_JACIDV010000009.1, read on the forward strand.
GGCCGGCAACCCCAATGTTCACAAGGATGCCTATGCGGGCTCCTCCAACATCAATTCCGGCAACATGTTCAACTCGCCCGATGGCATGATGTTCGATTCGACCGGTCTGCTCTGGATCCAGACGGATGGTGAAGACAGCAATGACGGCCAGTATGCCGGACAGGGCAACAACCAGATGCTGGCGGGCGACCCCGTCACCGGTCGTATCGAGCGGTTCCTGACCGCGCCGAAAGGGTCGGAAGTCACCGGCCAGACGTGGTCTGCCGACAAGCGCACCCACTTCGTCGGCATCCAGCACCCTGACGCGCCCTTCCCGGATGGCGAAGGCAAGCTGCCGCGCTCTGCTCTCATCGCCGTCAAGCGCGATGACAACGCCATGATCGGCTGATCAGCAAGCCGTTCATGCAAAAGGCGCCGTTCACGCGGCGCCTTTTTTGATTCTGCCTCAGGTCCTGCGAGGCTATTTCAGCGCCACTGCGTCCCATCGGCAGCCTGGCAACCGTAAGGCGGCAGCATGTTGCCGAATGTCTGGTGCAGCTTGTCGCAACCCCATTTGTTGATCGGGCCCGGCATGCGGCTGTTCAGCTCGATGCCAACCTCGTTGTACGGGCTCTCGGTGTTGGTGACGTAGCTGTACCAACGGTAACCGAAGATCACGACGGCGAAGACGATCACCATTGCCAGCACTCTTATAATTTTCACGGTATGTCCTTACGTGTCATGTGAATATCGACCCAGGCCACCGGGCTTTCGCAATATCTGCGCTGAAAGCGTTCTTGCATGGGTCGGAACGGGTCCTAACCGGGAAATCCCATTTCAGCAAGCAGCCCGATCTTTACACTGAACGCGCCAACGCGCGATTGAAAAGACTGGGGGCATCTGTCAGTTTCGCGCTGGGGTAATATAATGGAGGAAATATTGATATGCGTCTGCTTTTGCCTTGTGTCCTTTTGGCCAGCTGCATCATGACCGCGCCCGCTTTCGCGGCAGAACCGCCCGCTTCGCCACCGGCTGACCGCCCGCTGAATGAATTCGTCACCGCAGTCGAGAAGAATGGGTCGATCACTTTCCGGCTCTTTGCGCCATCGGCCAAGGCAGTCTCCGTCGCTCTCGGCACCAATGCGCCGCTGGAGATGCAGCGGGCTGAAAACGGTGTCTGGAGCGTGAAAACCGATGTGCTGAAACCCAACCTCTATGAATACTACTTCAACATAGACGGGTTCCGCAGCATCGATACCGGCACCAATTATCCCAAGCCACAGCGGCAGGTGAACACCAGCCTCATTCTCGTGCCCGGCAGCATTCTCGATGTGCGCGACGTGCCGCATGGCGAGCTTCGTTTGGTCACCATTCCGTCCAAGGCATTGAAATCCCAGCGCGCGACCTATGTCTACACGCCGCCGGGCTATAGCGACTCGTCCAAGCCTCTCCCAGTTATGTATCTCTATCATGGCTTCGGCGATACCGTCGCCTCATGGGTCACGCAGGGTCGCGCACCTGAAATCCTCGATAATCTCCTGGCTGAAAAGAAAATCGAGCCGATGATCGTGGTCATTCCCGACACGGAAGCCGACATTCCCGAAGCCATTGCTGAAAACTTCCCCGGTGCCGATCGCCGCAAGAATTTCTACCCGATCAACGCCGATGCCATCGACCGCGAACTGATGCAAGACCTCATCCCCTATATGAAAAAGCACTACAGGGTGCGTGACGACGCCAACAGCCGCGCCATCGTCGGCCTGTCGCAGGGCGGCTACCAGGCCCTCGTCTCCGGCTTCACCCATCTGGGCACCTTCGGCTGGATCGCCAATTTCAGCGGCGTCTCCACCACGACCGTGCCGAACAAGCCGGTCGAGGCTGCGTTCAACGAGCCGCAAAAAGTCAACAAGGCACTGCGCAACTTTACCGTCACCGTCGGCACCAAGGATGCCGTGACGGGCAAGGACATCGCCGGTCTCAAAACGATCCTCGATGAAAAGAAGATCAAGTACGACTACGTGGAATACAAGGACCTGGGCCACGAGATGGACGTCTGGCGCCCTTCATTCGAGGCCTTTTTGCAAAAGGTGTTCAAGAAGTAGAGCCAGAACCACATTTGCCGCCCTGTTGGAAACGATAGGGCGGCGCTGCTCACTTGCGAGCTTGCCGTCCCCTCATGTTTGACCATTGAGGGTGATCGGCAGCCGCTCAGACAGGCGTCACGCCCCCTCGTATTTCACCGTCACACCACGCTGGCGGAAGTAGGCCTGCATGAGTTTTCTGCCGGAGCGGTTGTTCTGCACCAGCTTGGCAGGGTCGAACAGCGCTTCCTTCAAGCCTTCTTTTGCCAAGGCTGCCTTGAGATTGGCGATATGTGCGTCAATGTCTGCATTGTCTGCCTGGAGCGATTCATAAATTCGGCTTGTCGCATCTGCTACGGTTAGTTCGCTCACTGTTTTACTCCTGTCATTGTCTGGCTGGCGCTTACCACATTTTTTGCCGTGTCCCAATTTTTATCAGGTTTGTCGTGCCAGAAGGTGATGATGAATGATGGCGACGCGGCGGCTTTCGAAAAGGGGACCCCGTTCCATTGTTTCCCTGCGTTCATGACGAAGCGTTGTATCCTATCCCAATGTCATTAGGATCACCATTGAGCCATCGGCGCTCACAAGACCAAGGACCGGCAACGGAGCAGGCGACAATGAGCTTTTCAGACAGCTATCTTGGGAAACTACGTCAGAAAATAGGGTCAGGCATCCTCCTTGTTCCCGGCGCTCGCGTTATCGTCAAGCGCGAGGACGGCTGCCTGCTCATGCAGCACAGGACGGACTTCGATGTCTGGGGAATTCCCGGTGGAAACGCCGAGGAAGGCGAAGATCTTCAATCCGTCGCTATCAGAGAAACACGGGAAGAGACGGGCATTCGCATCCGGAACCTCCTGCCTTTCGGGTTTGGTAGCAATCCTGAGTTCGAAACGGTCACCTTTCCCAACGGCGATATCTGCCAGTTCTTTGCCATGATGTTTTACACGACGCATTATGATGGCACGCCTGTCGTTGCTGATGACGAGTCCAAAGCGGTGGACTGGATCAACCCGGACGTTCTGCCTCCTATGCTTCCCAATATGCGTCGTAGCGTCGAGGCGTTTCAAAGGTTTGAGAAGACCGGCATTTTCCAGATGATTTAAAGCGCTTGCGGATCGCAAGGCTCCTATGTTCGGATGGGTGTACGCCCATTCGACATGATCTCTAGAACGCCTGAGGTTACAGAAAATCGCTCACAGTTTGGTTTTTCGGACCCTGCCATTATGGAGTCGATAATTGTAAGCAGCGTCTCTTGCACCGTCGTGGTCATCGGTCACCATGAAGCTTTGAGCATCGATCGCCTTTTGTAGGGTGCCACTCACGAAGCAGAAAACGGCTTTGCCGTCGCTGCCCCACACGTCGTTCAGCTTTACGAAGCTCGCGCCATCGATACCTGCAACCACCAGCGTCCCGTTGGATCGGTATAGGCCGTTAATGTCCATCGCCCAGCAATTGGTTGCGGTTTCGCACAAAAACCGAAAGCTACCGGCGTCCATCTTTTTCTGATGTTCGCCACGCAGATAGACGCGAGCGGAGTCAGTTGCCCACACACCCCGCTCTCCAAAGGTCCGGAAAGTTTTGGCATCGGCATCATCCAGCGCAACAAGAATATCATCCGGATACCCGAACGGCCAACTCGTACGAGCGTATGAGGCTGCGTAAACACGTTTGTGGTCTTTTGCGATTGGGGTTACCCACTGAAGAACCTCAAAGGTTGCAGGGGCGGCGTGTTCGACACGATACCCGTTGAAATAAACCGCCGCTTTATCTTTTCCGAAACGCTCTTTGAGAGGGGTGAAGGAAGGACGATCCACATCGGCGATTGATCGCCAGCGACAGAACACTTTTTTCGCGTCGCGACCATGAAAAGCGTCAAGCGGTTCGAACGTGTTGGGGTCCGCGCCACGCACGAGATTGAAGACCGCACGGGGTTCTGGCATGCGCGTGAATGTTTCTTTGAAGAAAACAGCGTTTTCGGTGCGATACCAAGCATCCGCGATCTGCTCGGCGCCATCTTCTTTGAATGAATATGAAGGATGCCACCAGCCGATCGTGTCGGAATATTCTCTCGCAAACCAGTCACGCAGCAGCATATGGTGATCGTCGCAAAGCGAATACTGCACGGTCTCATGACACTTTGAACCGTTGCTCAGCGTCAGTGAACTGCCCAGATGATAAAGATCATGCTTGTCTCCAACGTAAGAACCGTTGGCAACGAGAGTGCCGGCATCAAGGCCATCGAAGTGAAAGAAGTGGGAACCGGTTTTGACATAGAGCCGATGCCTGTCTTTTGCAAAATAGGGGCTGTTGCCCAAAAGAGTGAAACTTGCCGGGTCAGCGCCGGGGATGACACGATCCTCCAGATAGACATGCGTATTATCCAGCCCGTAATCATCATCCATAACACGAAAGTTCCGTACGTCTCGTGTCACGAACTTGGCCTTTCTGTTGCGCTGATGATACCACCAGACGCCCTTTTCATCGCCAAGATAACCCGCCGACAGCGGCCCGTCGCAAAACAGGCTGATCACTTCGAACCGCTGCGCCGAAATGCCACCTTTTACCTCCACCGCCTCGCCACCCTCCTCAAGGAGCACGACTTTCCCTTGGTGAACGGCGAAGGTCGTGGGCATGATACTCTCCGGCTTGCGGGTTGAACATAGAAATAGCCTGGGTCCAAACCAGCCATTTGCAACTCTGGATGTATAATAAAAACGCCGCTTGTCGGCAACGCCGCAATGTCTCAAAGACGACGCTGCGGCATGCAAGCTTTGAGGGGTGGATGTCTGTACTCATGGCACGGCACTTTTTTTCATTCCGTGAGATGGAGGACAATCGGGAAGGCTTGCTCTTGTGCTTAACCTTTGGCGACGTACGCACCGAACCATGGTTCAGGATGTTTTGCGGACGTCATCGCTGGTCCTGTAACCCGCTTGACCGAGTCAAACTCATCCCCCCACCAGTTAACCACTCTGAACGGCACATGAACCCGTCTCTCAGGGTCGGTTCAGTCCCACTGTGGCAAAGTCGTGTCCAGCATAAGAGAAGACTGTGACGCAAAGGGGAAATGACATGGCGGTTCTGGTTAGACGCTTCAGCATCATCGTTCTTCTGATGGCGATTTTTGCCATGTCCTTCGCGGCTTTGGTGGTCAACCCCAATCGCAGTTTCCAGCGTGTGAATGTCGGCGCGTCGATTGCCTGCCAGACAAGCTTTTCCAACAATTGCCACGTCACTCTGTAGCCACCCATCCGACCGGACACGACCTCGTCGAATATTTTTCGAACACACATATTTCTGTCGCTTGCCTGTCGAAATTGGCTCTCTATAATGGGCCATGACAATAGCAAAGCACACCATTTCGCACCTCTCCTTCATCATGCCCGAGCCGGTCGCGCCGCAGACTTTTACCGATCCGGTGGCGGCTGTGGATGCTCTGACGGCGCTTTACGAGCGCAACACGAGTTTTCTGATCACGTCCTTTACCGATCTGGCGAAGGGCGCGCCGATCGAGGGTCGTTACCGCGCCTGTTACCCGCAGGTCAGCATAGAGACGTCGAGCTTCGGCCATGTCGATTCGCGCCTGTCCTACGGTCACGTCACATCGCCGGGCGTCTATACGACGACGATCACCCGTCCGCAGCTTTTCCGGCATTATCTCAAAGAGCAGCTCGGGCTACTCATCAAGAACCACAGCGTTCACGTCACGGTGTCCGAGTCGGCCACGCCCATTCCGCTGCATTTCGCTTTTGGCGAAGGTGCTTTCGTGGAGGCCTCTGCGGCATCTTCGCTGACCGATGTGCCCTTGCGCGATCTGTTCGACACGCCCGATCTCAACAACACCGATGACCTGATTGCCAATGGTGAATATGATCAGGTTCCGGGCGAGCCCGCGCCATTGGCACCGTTCACCGCCCAGCGCATCGATTATTCGCTGGCGCGCCTCAGCCACTATACGGCCACCAGCGCAAACCACTTCCAGAACTTCGTGTTGTTCACCAACTATCAGTTCTATATCGATGAATTCGCGGCCTGGGCCCGCAAGCTGATGGCAGAGGGAGGCGAAGGCTATACGGAGTTCGTCGAGCCGGGCAACATCGTCACCCAGGCCGGTTCCGATCGTCCGATCACCGACATGACGCTTGGCCGCATGCCGCAGATGCCCGCTTACCACCTGAAGAAAAAAGGCCATGCGGGCATCACACTGGTCAATATCGGCGTCGGCCCGTCCAACGCCAAGACGATTACAGACCACATCGCCGTGCTGCGCCCGCATGCCTGGCTGATGGTGGGTCACTGCGCGGGGCTTCGCAACAGCCAGCGGCTGGGCGACTATGTTTTGGCCCACGCCTATATGCGCGAAGACCACGTTCTGGATGACGATCTGCCCGTCTGGGTGCCGATCCCGGCTCTGGCCGAAGTGCAGATGGCGCTGGAAGGTGCGGTTGCGGAAGTCACCGGCTATGAAGGCTTCGAGCTGAAGCGCATCATGCGCACCGGCACCGTTGCCACCATCGACAACCGCAACTGGGAGCTTCGCGACCAGGCCGGGCCGGTCAAACGGCTGTCGCAGTCGCGTGCCATCGCGCTTGATATGGAATCGGCGACCATCGCCGCCAACGGTTTCCGTTTCCGCGTGCCTTACGGCACCCTGCTCTGCGTCTCCGACAAGCCGCTGCATGGCGAATTGAAGCTGCCCGGCATGGCAACCGAGTTTTACAAAACGCAGGTCTCACAGCATTTGCAAATCGGTATCCGCGCCGTGCAGAAGCTCGCCGCCATGCAGACCGAGACGTTGCATTCGCGCAAGCTTCGCAGCTTCTACGAAACCGCCTTTCAATAACGGATATCGCTGGCGCTACCGACGTCCCCGGACAAACAGCGCCAGCGCCGTTCCCATGAGCGAAGACAACATCACCATCAGGTGCACATTGACAGCCGCCTGTGCCAGGGACGAGAGCGACGTCCGATCTGTGGAAGCTCCGAAACCGAGTGCACCGGCAGTGATGCCTGCCGGGTAAGTCCCAACGCCACCCGGCGCATGGATGGGCAGAACGGAGGAGAGCTCGCCGCCCAGCGCACCGCCAAAACCTGCAGCCAAGTCCAGTTTTCCCATGAGCGTCAAAACCCATGCCAGAACCGCAATCTTAACGAACCAGTTGATGATGGTTGCACCCCACGCCCGGGCAAAAGCACGACCATCGGCAGGCAAGCCCGCCTCCATCTCCTGAATGATGCCTTTTGCCTTTTTCGGCGCAAGGTGGTGCGCATATCGAAAAAACCGCTGTCTGATGGAAAAAGCGATGACGGGGAGAGCCAGAAAGACGATCCACAGAAGCCAGACCGCCAGCGAGCCTCTCTCCAGCGCAAGTCCAACCCCTGCCGCTGCCATGAGCGCGTGCAGATCAAAAAACCGCATGATCAGAAGGGCAGATGTTCCACGCGCCAGCCGGACATCAAATTCCTGCCGCATCAACAAGGGGAAACTGGTCTCGCCGGACCGGAATGGCAGCATGATGTTGAGAAGATTATGGATCTGGACCACGCGAAACAGGCGCGCGAACTGGCCTTGCGTTTCACCAGGGAAATAATCGTAGATGCGCCAGGTCCGCAGAACGTAGGTGGACAGAAGAAGTGCAAGGGCGATCCCGATGACCCATAGCCCCGCTTCCTGCCACAGCGCAAAAATCGTCCCCCACCCCCACATCCAGCTGATGAAGGCTGCGTAGGCGGCAACCACCAAAGCCGTGACGATGGTCATAGAGTGCCGTGCAAACCGGGCGGGCTTCAATTCAATTTCCAATCACATTCCATTGCGGCATCGTGCGCACTATTCTCTCCACTGGCGCTTGCAGACAAGGGCTTCCTTGAAAGTTTGTGGTCTTTGTTGAAAAGGCCGCGAAACGTCGTTAGAGAAAGCACATATTCCAGATCACGACACAGACGGAACCGTTACCGTGCAAACACCTGCCGCCATTATCACAGACGTTCCCGCGGCAGATGCACTGGAGCTTTCGCTGGTCGTGCCGATCTTCAACGAGCAGGAAAGCGTCAGACCTCTGATCGAACGGATCATCGAGGCAATGGCGGGCTATGCGCTGCCGTGGGAACTCATTCTGGTGGACGATGGCAGTACCGATGCGACGATTGCAAATGCACGGGAATTTGTCGAACGGCGCGGCCTCAACCTCAAGATCGTCGCTCTGCAACGCAATTTCGGCCAGACGGCGGCCATGCAGGCCGGTATCGATACGGCGCGCGGTCGTTTGATCGCCACGCTCGATGGCGATCTCCAAAACGATCCCAAGGACATCCCCATGCTGGTCGCAGAGCTGGAACGGCGGGAACTCGACCTTCTCGTCGGCTGGCGTCAAAACCGTCAGGATGGATTGGTCCTGCGCAAGATCCCCTCCTGGATCGCCAATCGCCTGATCGGCAAGATCACCGGCGTGCGCCTGCATGACTATGGTTGCAGCCTTAAGATCTACCGTTCGTCCATCATCAAGCAGGTCAAGCTGATGGGTGAAATGCACCGTTTCATTCCGGCATGGGTGGCAGGCGTCGTGCCTAGCACCCGTATCGGCGAAATGCCTGTCACCCATCATGCACGGCAATTCGGTTCGTCCAAATACGGCATTTCCCGCACATTCCGGGTTATCCTCGACCTGCTCTCGGTGATGTTCTTCATGCGCTACAAGGCGCGACCGGGCCATTTCTTCGGTTCGCTGGGCCTGGGCCTTGGCGCAATGGCCGGTGTGATCATGACCTATCTCTTCGTCGACAAGTTCATTCTCGGCAACGATATCGGCACGCGGCCGATGCTGATGGTCGGGGTCGTGCTGTTGTTATCTTCCGTTCAGTTGATCACCACCGGCATCCTGGCCGAAATGATCGCACGACTGTATTACCGGGACGATCTGACGCCGAACTACATCGTTGGTAAGGTCTATCAGGCGGAGTGATCTCAGATGCGCAAGTCTCTATCGCGCAATCCCGATCTGATTTTATTCTGGATCGGTGGCTATTTTCTGCTTGCCATCATTGTGCGCATCATCCGTTCGCCGGCATTGGAAATAGACGAGACACAGGCGGCTCTGACGCAGTTTCTGCTTTGGGGATATGGATCGCAGCCCCCGCTCTATCATTGGCTTCAATATGGTCTGTCTGAGCTGTTCGGTATGTCGATCGCGACCCTGAGCCTTTTGAAAAACGCAACTCTGTTTTTCTCCTGCCTGTTCTTCTGGCTGACGGCGCGGCTTCTGACACAAGATCGCGCGCTGTCTGGCCTTGCAACCCTTGGCATGCTGACACTGCCGCCGATCTTCCTCATGTCTCAGCGCGACCTGTCCCACACGGTGATGGCGCTTTTAATCGTGTGCCTTTTTCTCTACGCATTTTTCTCGACGCTGAAACGGCCAAGTTTGGCGGGTTATCTTCTGGCGGGTGCGGCCGTTGGCCTTGGTGCTCTGTCAAAATACAATTTCATCCTCGTTCCGCTTGCCGCTGCGCTGGCGCTGATACCGGAAAAAGATTTGCGTGTCCGCTTGATGGACTGGCGCATGGGACTCGCGGTCATTCTATCGATCCTCATCGTCCTTCCGCATGCCATATGGATGCTGCACAATCCCGACCTCGTCACCGGCCAAACCATGGGCGAAATGACGGAAGGGCGCGAGCACATCTCCTTTCATGGCTTTGATGGCGCACTGAGTTTGGTGCTGGCAGCATTAAAAGGTGCGGCGCTGACGGTCGCCATTTTTGCCCTCCTTTTTTACAGAGACATCAAGCGCATTGCCTCGGCAAGCGATCAGTGGACACGCATCATAGGACGCATGCTGCTGATCGTGTTCTTCCTGTTGCTGGTCATCATCTTTGTGCTCGGCGCCACAAATATCCGGCAGAAATGGCTCATCGTCTATCTCGTCCTGCTGCCGCTTTATCTCAGCCTGAAAATACGCGCCGCGGGCGTTGACGCCAAACCGAAACTGCCAGCCATGCTGACCGTAGCGAGCGTTTTGACGATCGGTGTTCTGCTGATTTTGCTCACACGCGGACTTGTGGCCCCCTATTTCGGGCGCTACTCGATTGTTCACATTCCCTATGACACCTTTGCCAAAGCGGTGATGCGTGATGGCTTCGCGCAGCCACGCTATGTGATTGCACCCAACGTTATGGTCGGCGGCAATCTCAGGATTCAGTTTCCCAACGCAACCATCCTGACAGGTGATCCGGCAATTGAAAGAGCACCACAGAGCTGGCCACAGGGAGCGACCGTCCTGCTTGCTGGAACGACCGATGACGGCAAGCTGCCGGATAATCCCGCCGCTGCCCTCGATGCTCTCGCCGCACGCGCATCGCTGCCGGCTCCGACCGATATCAGGGATGTCAGCGCCGCCTATCCCGGCGGCGGCGAAATGAAGAAACATGCATTCTATTACGCCTGGTCGGTCATCGGTCGGAACTGACCTCAGTTACGAAGATTGTGGACATGGTGACGGCAGTTTCGGCACAACCTGCGTGAACTGCCCTGCCTCCTCTTTGGACGGCACCTGGCGCTCATGTCCTATGACGGTTTTCATATCCTCGCGGTATGCGCCAGATGGTCCAGTCCCTTGCGCACGATCTCGATGATCTGATCGATTTCGGAGCGGCTGATGGTGAAGGCTGGCGACGCCAGCATCCGGTCACCGGTGGCGCGCATGACCAGCCCGTTTTCGAGGCAATGATTGCGCACCAGCGTGCCGACATCATCCGGTTTGTCGAAACGCTTGCGCGTTGCTTTGTCGGCGGTCAGTTGCAGTCCGCCGATCAGGCCGACATTGACCGCCTCGCCCACCGTTTCGTGGTCGAGCAGACTTTGCCAGCCCTGTTGGAAATAGGGACCGATATCGTCGCGGACGCGCTCCACCAGTCCCTCGTCTTCAATGATGCGCAGGTTTTCCAGCGCAGCTGCCGCACAGACCGGGTGACCGGAATAGGTGAAACCGTGGTTGAAATCACCCACCTTGGTCAACATCACCTCGGCCACGCGGTCGGACACCAGCACGCCACCGATCGGCAGATAACCGGATGACAACCCCTTCGCGACGGGCGCCAGATCCGGCTCGTAGCCGAAATGCTGATAGCCGAACCACGACCCCAGCCGTCCGAAGCCGCAGATCACCTCGTCCGACACCAATAGAATATTGCGCGCCTTGCAGATGCGGGCGATCTCCGGCCAATAGGTCTCCGGCGGGACGATGACACCGCCTGCGCCCTGAATGGGTTCGGCCACGAAGGCGGCTACGTTGTCTTCGCCCAGTTCATCTATTTTCGCGTCCAGTTCGCGCGCAACCTTAAGGCCGAATTCGGCAGGCGTCAGATCGCCGCCCTCGACATACCAATAGGGCTGACCGATATGCGAGACGCCATCGATCGGCAGGTTGCCCTGCTCATGCATCCAGGTCATGCCGCCCAACGACGCGCCCGCGACGGTAGAACCGTGGTAACCGTTGCGCCGCGCAATGACATGGGTTTTGGTCGGATAACCCAGTGCCTTCCAATAGACCCGCGCCATTCGAAACCACGTGTCGGTCGCTTCGGAGCCGGAATTCGTAAAGAAAACATGGTTCATATTCGGCCCGGCATGGGACACGATCTTCTGCGCCAGAAGCGTGGCCGGTGGTGTCGTGGTGCCGAAGAAGGCGTTGTAATAGGGCAGTTCGTTCATCTGCCGGGAGACAGCATCGGTCATTTCGCGCCTGCCATACCCGATATTGACGCACCATAGACCGGCAAAGGCATCGAGATATTTCTTGCCGGTGCTGTCATAGATGAACACGCCCTCGGCACGCTCTATAATGCGTGTGCCCGTGGCGTTCAGTTTACCCATATCGGAAAAGGGATGGAGGTGGTGGGCGGCGTCTATGGCGGCGAGGTTCGATATCTTCAAGGGGTTATCGTTCATCGCGGCATGCACTCCATTGACGTCATGGAAACAGAATGGCCGGGGCGGCAGCGTTTTGCAAGGCCACGATCACGTCTTGCAAAACGGGCCCTGGAGCAATGATATCAGGTGCTTGCAAAATCCTTCGCAACAATAACCTTCAATTCGCCCGCATGGATTTTCAGCCGCACATCTTTTTCCATCGACAGCAACTCCCCATCCATAACGCACCGCACGTTCTTGTGGCGTTTGGGGAAATGCAGTTCCGCTTCGGTTACCGCCATAGCCGTGACAGCCGCGTTTTCCTTCAGCTTGCCACGCATGATATCGAAAGCGAGCCGCGTGACGCCGGACGGGGTCAAGGCGTCTGCAATGTAAAGGCCAAGCTTTCCCTGGGTGATATCGTCCGCGACCAGCAACGGGCTCTGCCCGAACTCGTTGTTGGATGCGGAGATGGCACAGGCGCGGCGATGCTGCGTCACGCCCGCCACGGTAAACTCCATGTCGAATTTCGGCGGATTGAGGACGACACCGATCGCGGCGCGAATATTGGCGAGGATTTTGCCCAGTCTTGACGCATATTCCATCTTGTCGCGGACACGCACCATGCGTGCATGCAGACCGGCGGAGAACTGGTGGACGAAGGGGCGGCCATTGGCACTGGCAATATCGACATTATGGACATGGCCCTCAGCCAATGTGTCCACCGCCTGCCAGATGTCGAGCGGCAGCTTCAACGAGCGGGCAAACAGGTTCATGGTGCCGGCAGGGACGACACCCAACGCGATGCCGTGTTTCCAGGCGATACCGGCGGCGGCAGAAATCGTTCCATCGCCACCGCCTGCAATCAGCCCGTCGAGGCCCTTGTCATCGGCGGTGCGTTCCATTTCGGAGACGATATCCTTGCCGGAAACGAGGCGGCATTCGATATCGTGGCCAGCATCGTTGAAAACCTTTTGCGCATGCGCGCAGTAGGCGTCCATATCGGTGGTCTTGAAGGTGCCGCCGTCACGGTTGAAAATCGCCACCAGTCTCATATGCTTACCCAGCCCCCGTTACGCTCAAGCGCGCGACCTAAATGGTATAGCGCGGGTTCCGTTCCGTACACCTCTGCGTGAGAGGTAAATTTTACCGAATCAGAGGCTACCGCAACGCACAACTTCATGTTACGAATGAGATAAGGTCATTTTGGTGACCATATACCTCCAGTCAGGGCAAGACCGAGACCTCGGTTTTGCCCTTTTTTTCTTCGTTCCCATCGCAGAAATCCATGACCCATATTTCCCCGACTAAAGACCGCTCCGTAGCGGATGGGCAAGCTGTCGAACCATTGCCCGCAGCAGCCCTCACTCCCTTTTCCATCGCCCTTATCGAACTGGCGCTTGCCGCCGGAGGCTTCGGCATCGGTACGGGCGAATTCGCCATTATGGGCCTTTTGCCCGATGTCGCGACAAGTTACGGCGTCTCTGTTCCCCAGGCCGGCTACGTCATTGCCGCCTACGCGCTCGGTGTCGTCATCGGCGCACCCATCATCGCGGTGCTGGCGGCGCGGATGACACGGCGTGTGCTTCTGCTGGCCTTGATGAGCGTTTTTGCGGCGGGCAATATCTTGAGCGCCATCGCGCCCGATTTCGCAACCTTCACGGCGCTGCGGTTCATCACCGGCCTGCCCCATGGTGCCTATTTCGGCGTGGCTGCGCTGGTGGCCGCCTCCATGGCGCCCATCCACAAACGTGCCCGCGCCGTGGGTCGTGTCATGCTGGGGCTGACTATTGCCACGCTGCTCGGCACCCCGCTCGCTACCTTTTTTGGACAGATGTTTTCCTGGCACGCCGCATTCCTGATGGTGGGCGGCATCGCGCTTTTGACTGTTGCGTTGCTGTGGCTCTTCCAGCCACGCGACAAGGTACAGGAAGGTGCCAGCATCTGGCGCGAGCTTGGTGCCTTCAGGCGTGGTCAGGTGTGGTTGTCGCTCGCTGTGGCTTCGGTCGGGTTCGGCGGCATGTTCGCGGTCTTCAGCTACATCGCCAAGACGACCACCGATGTCGCCATGATGCCAGCCGCTACCGTTCCGATGGTTCTGGCGCTCTTCGGCATCGGCATGAATGTCGGTAATGTCGTTGGTTCGCGCATGGCTGATATCTCGCTGAACGGCACGATCGGCGGCATGCTCGCGGTCAATGTGGTGCTGATGGCGTTGTTCGGATTGACCGCTGACAACCCTTACATGCTGTGCCTTTGCGTCTTCCTCATCGGCTGCGGCTTTGCCGCCTGCCCGGCGGTGCAAACCCGCCTCATGGATGTGGCGGCCGACGCGCAGACGCTGGCTGCCGCCTCCAACCATTCCGCCTTCAACATCGCCAACGCGCTTGGTGCCTGGCTTGGCGGCCTCGTCATTGCCATGGGCTATGGCTATGCATCGACAGGATATATCGGCGCGATCCTCTCGCTCGCAGGCCTCATCGTATTCGGCTTTGCCGTGGCGCTGGAGCGACGCGAGAAAGCCAACCTAACGGCTTGATTTCAGAGTGCTTTAGACGACCCTAAAGCGCCTGGACGCACGCAGCAGTCGACCTTGCCAAAATTTCATAATCGCCCCGCTTGACTTGGCCTTTTTTCGGGCGCAACAGATATCTCATGCGCAGATTGAAGCATTGATCTGGCGCAGATATCCACGGAGCATCATTAGATGTCTAGCGACAGTCGTAGTCGATTGCCTTTGCCGAAAACGGCGAAACGCGCGCTGATCTGACACCTGTCGGCTCACCACGTTCCGCCGTGATCGGCGGATCGACGGGAAGGTGAGCAATCATGAACTTTCATAACCTCTCTGAAAGAGCCAGCAAGGCTGCACGTCTTTTTCGTAGCAGCAGCATTGGCCCCACCACCACCGCAGAACGCGTCGATCAGTTGAACGCACTTGACGTGCGCGAAGCCGTCGACGCGCTGCTGAAAATGACGCAGGCCCGTGCGGTGGCGGTCCTCGACCGGCCAGAACTGCACCGCGCGGCAGAGATCATCGCCCATATTCCGCTGGAACAGGCAGCCCGTTTCGTCAATCTCATGTCGGATGACCGCGTGGCAGACGTCATGGCGGAAATGGATGACGAGCCACGGGCCAAGCTGTTTTCCCGGCTGGACCGCGCAACGGCAACCGCCATCCGCCACCTGATGACCTATCCGCCCCGCACGGCGGGTTCGATGATGACGACAGAATTCGTCAGCGTGCCCGACCGCTGGACGGTGGAGCAGACGCTTGCGCATATCCGCATCGTCGAACGCTCCCGCGAAACCGTCTATGCCATCTATGTGCTGGCGCAAGACGGCACCTTGGCCAAGGTCGTCACCCTGCGCCGCCTGGTGACGGGCGAGCCATCGGCCTCCATTCTGACCGTCGCATCCAAAGAAGGCATCACCTATGCCGATCCGTTGATGCCTCAGGAAGATGTCGCCCGCCTTATTCGCAAGCACGACCTTCTGGCCATGCCTGTCGTCGACGAGCACGCCCACATTCTCGGCATCGTCACCGTCGATGATGTCATCGACACCATGATTGCCGACACGACGGAAGACGCCCACAAATTCGGTGGTATGGAGGCTCTCGGAAAGCCCTATATGGCGATGGGTTTCCTCGATATGATCCGCAAACGTGGTGGCTGGCTGGCGGCTTTGTTCCTGGGTGAAATGCTGACGGCCAGCGCCATGCAGCATTTCGAAGGAGAGCTGGAAAAGGCGGTCGTGCTGACGCTGTTCATTCCACTCATCATGTCATCGGGCGGCAATTCCGGTTCGCAGGCTACGTCGCTCATCATCCGGGCGCTGGCGCTGGGCGAGTTGAAACTGTCCGACTGGTGGCGCGTGTTGCTGCGCGAACTGCCCACAGGCCTCACACTCGGCGCCATTTTAGGCGCCATCGGCTTCCTGCGGCTTACCGTCTGGCAGCAGGCCGGGTTCTATGATTACGGCGAACACTGGCTTCTGGTCGGTTTCACCGTTTTCTGTGCCCTCATCGGCATCGTCACCTTCGGCTCCATCACAGGCTCGATGCTGCCCTTCCTGCTGCAACGCATGCGCCTCGACCCCGCCAGCGCATCGGCCCCGTTCGTCGCGACACTGGTGGATGTCACCGGTCTGGTGATCTACTTCTCGGTCGCACTGCTGATCTTGAGCGGGACGCTGCTTTAGTGGCAAACATGATGTTGCCGGTCGCGCCTTGGCGAGGCTGGCAACACCCGTCGTTAAACGGGCTTGCGATCTTTATACAATTTTTTGTATAATTAGCGATATGAAAGTGATCAGATTTCGTGGCAGCGCCCTCAGTGATTTACGTGCGTTTCCCGAAACGGCGCGGCGGGAAGCCGGTTATCAGCTGGACAAGGTGCAACATGAGCAGATGCCGACCGATTGGAAGCCAATGGGAACAATCGGAAAGGGTGTTCAAGAAATAAGAATCAGGGATGAAAGCGGCGCGTTCCGCGTGATCTATATCGCGAAATTCAGCAATGCAATTTACGTCCTGCATTGCTTCCAGAAGAAGACCCAGAAGACCAGCAAGGCAGATATCGACCTCGCAGCAAAACGCTACAGCGATCTGATGAAGGAGTTAGGCCAATGAGCAGTGAACAATTCGAAAGCGTCTGGGATGCCATCGAAGACACGGTGGCCAAAGCGGAGAACATGAAGCTGCGCTCCACGCTGATGAGAGCACTCGAGCGGCAAATAAAGGAAAAGGGCTGGACGCAGGCAGACGCCGCCCGAGAACTTGGGGTCTCGCAGCCGCGCGTGTCAGATCTTTTGCGTGGCAAGATCAATCTGTTCGGCTTGGATACGTTGGTCAATATGGTGACTGCGGCAGGACTGCATGTTGAAATGCAGGTGTTGGATGCTGCGTGAACGAAAAATGCACACGCAGCGTTCTCAGCTCATTACCGCGCCCTGAGCGCGCCCGCAACCGTGTGAATATGGGCCGCACCAATGCCGCAGCAGCCGCCGATCATGGTCGCACCGGCTTCGGCCCAATCGCAGGCGAAACGGGAATAGGCGTCGTCGGTCAGGTCGGCGCGGGTGCCGTGAAGGCCTTCATTGGCGGCGGAATCGCCTTGCTCACCTTCGAATGCGTTGGCGTAGACGCCGATTTCGATGGAGACGCCTCTATCCTTGAACACAGCGGAGGCTGTCTCAACAGCGGCTTTCATGACTTCCGGCTTGCTGCAATTGAACAGCAGCGCGGTGGCACCTGAACCTGCGGCCCATTCGGCAGCAGCGCGCACGGTTTCGCCGGAGCGAAGCTGTGGCGCGCCGCCGTTGACCTGCGCGGTGTCGTCGTTCAGCGTGAAGGAAACCCAGAATGGTTTGCCCGTGTTGGCCACCGCTTCACGCACCGCCTCCCCTTCGGCAATCAGGCTCAATGTTTCGCCCAGCCAGACATCGACATGGGGAGCGAGGTTGTCGACCAGCACCTTGAGATAATCCTGCACCCGTGAAGCATCGAAATTCTGCGGTTCGTAGGAGCCGAAGATCGGCGGCAGGCCACCGGCAACGGTCACCTTACGGCCCGAAGCATCCGCCGCTTCCCGTGCCAGCTTGCCGGAGAGTGAAATCAGCGCGGCGCCGTCTTTTTGAAACCGCTCTTCGCCAATGTGGAAAGGCACGAGCGCATAGGAATTGGTGGTGACGACATCGGCACCGGCTTCAATGAATTCCGCATGCACCTGCCGCACGATGTCAGGCGCGTCGATGAGAGAAAGCGCAGACCATTCCGGCTGCTTCAACTGTGCACCGAGCCGTTGCAATTCACGGCTCATGCCGCCGTCGAGAATCTTGATATCGCCCATATGGAACTCCCTGGAGTATTACCGCCGCTGCGGCACCTGCGCTTCGACGAAGCCGAAACAGCGCACGATGATGGCAGTGAGGATGAGATAGAAAATGGTGACGACGAAGAGTGGTTCATAGACCAGCAGCGTATCCTGTCGCACCTTGTAGGCAACGGCGTAGAGATCCATGACGGTCACGGTAAAGGCAAGCGGCGTTGCCTTCAACTGCATGACCACTTCGCCGGCAATGGTCGGCAGGGCAATGCGAATGGCGCGCGGCAACCAGATGCGGCGGATCAGCGTGAAACGGCTCATGCCGAACGCCCTGCCCGCCTCAAGCTCCCCCTTCGGCACCGCCAGAAGCGCACCGCGCAGGACTTCCGCCTCATAGGCCGCATAATTGAGCGTGAAGCTGACGGCTGCAAAAAAGAAGCCCTCACGCAGCACCGGCCACATAAAGCTTTGGCGCAAGCCAGGGATCATCGGCAGGAATGAACCGACGCCGTAATACAGCAGCCACAGTTGGATGAGCAGCGGCGTACCACGGAAGAACGTACAGTAGCCGCGTGCCAAAAGCCGCGTGACTTTACCGCCGCTGACCTGCGCAAAGGCAAGGCCAATGGCGATGACAAAGCCGAGGACGACGGAAATGATCAGCAGCGCCACCGTCTGATAAGCGCCGGAAAGCAGCAGCGGCCAGTATTTTTCGATCCAGGAGAATTCCATGCTCTCTCCTAAACCAGCGCCGGTTGACCGCGCCGCACGCGGCGTTCGATCAATGAAAAGACGGCGTTGGAAACGAGTGTAATCGCCAGATACAAGAGTGCTGCCGCCATGAAGAACAGGAAATACTGCTTGGTGCTGGCGCCTGCCAGCCGCGTTGCCAGCGCCAGCTCCTGATATCCGACGACCGCCACCAGCGCGCTGTCCTTAGTCACGGCAAGCCAGAGGTTTGCGAGGCCCGGCAGCGCATTTGGCACCAATGCAGGCAAAACGACGCGGCGAAAGCGCAGAAACGGCGACATGCCAAAGGCGCGCGCCGCTTCGATCTGCCCACCCGGAATGGCAAGGATCGCACCCCGCAGAACCTCGGTCATGTAGGCACCCTGCACGAAGCCAAGCACGGCGATAGCCGCGACGAAACCGTTGATCTCCAACGGCGGCATTCCGGCCCATTGCAGCAGCCGGTTCAGGCCATCGGTACCCGCATAATAGAGCCCAACGATGAGGATCAGCTCCGGCACGGCGCGGATCATGGTCGTGTAGAAGCCCAGCACGACACCGAGCGGCCTATTGCCGGACAGCTTGCCCAGCGCACCGGCCATGCCGATTACGATGCCAATGAGATAGGCACCGGCGGAAATGGCAAGCGTGGAAACGGCACCGGTCAACAGCGTGCCGCCCCATCCCGGAGGATAGGGCGACAAAAGTTGAAGCATGGTTTCAATGCTTGCCATCAACTCGACCAGGACTTACTTCGCGCCGTAGATATCGAAGTCGAAGTATTTCTTGGTGATCTCGTCATATTTGCCGCTGGCGCGTACAGCGGCCAAAGCTGCATTCAGCTTCTGCTTCAGCTCCGTATCGTCCTTGCGAAGACCGCCGGAAACGCCGAGACCCAGAATTTCCTTGTCGTCGGCCACATTACCAGCGTCCGCGCAGCAATCCTTGCCCGCATCACTTTTCAGGAAGGCGTCGAGAACGAGCGAGTCGCCGAAGACATAATCGATACGACCGGCAGCCAGATCCTGAAACGCTTCGTCAAGTGTCTGATAGGTCTTTTCGTCCGCCACGTCCTTGAAATACTTGGCGTAGTAAGCGGACTGGATGGTCGAGACCTGAATGCCGATGGTCTTGCCCTTGACGTCCTCTGCCGTTGCGCCCGGCTTGTCGCCCTTGGCACCGATCAGCTTGCTGGGCGTGTTGTAGTATTTGTCGGTGAAGGTGATGACCTTCTGGCGTTCTTCCGTATTGGACATGGATGACCAGATCACGTCGAACTTCTTGGCTTCAAGCGCTGGAATAAGCCCATCCCAGGACAGTTCAACGATGGAGCATTTTTCCTTCATTTCCGCGCAGACGGCGTCCATCAGGTCGATTTCCCAGCCCTGCCATTTCCCGGACGCATCCTTGGCGAAAAACGGCGGGTAGGATTCGTTCATGATGCCGAAGCGGACATCGGCGCTGGCGGTGAAGGCAGAGAGCGCAAATGCCGATCCGGCAAGCAGCGTGGCGAACAGTTTCATGGAAATCTCCTGTTGGAATATCGAAAATATCAGTTGGCGATGGCGCCGGTAAAATCGCGGGTGCGGGCGCTGGTCGGGTTGCCGAACACCTGGTCCGGCGGCCCCTCTTCTTCCACGCGGCCCTGATGCAGAAACATGACGTGGTTGGACACATCACGCGCAAAGCGCATTTCATGCGTGACCAACAACATGGTGCGCCCTTCGTCTGCCAGATCGCGGATGACTTTCAGCACCTCGCCGACCAGTTCCGGATCAAGCGCAGAGGTCGGCTCATCGAACAGCATCACGGCGGGCTCGACGCACAGCGCCCGCGCAATCGCCGCACGCTGCTGCTGGCCGCCGGAAAGGAAGGCCGGATAGGCATCCTTCTTGTCGTAAAGGCCGACCTTGTTGAGCAGTGCTTCGGCTTTCTCGATCGCATCCTGCCGCTTGACACCCATTACATGCACAGGCGCTTCTATGATGTTTTCCAGCACCGTGCGGTGGGACCAGAGATTGAAGGTCTGAAACACCATGCCAAGCCCGGTGCGCAGACGCTCCACCTGCCGCCAGTTTTTCGGTACCGCCTTGCCGTCGCGACCCATCTTGACAACGATTTCCTCGCCGCTGACGGTCACACGACCACGGTCGGGCATTTCCAGAAAATTGATGCAGCGCAGAAACGTGCTCTTGCCGGAGCCTGAGGAGCCGATGATCGAGATGACGTCACCCTTGCGGGCGTTGAGCGAAATGCCTTTGAGGACCTCATGCGTACCGAAGCTCTTGTGGATATCCTCCACCGCCAAAGCGTAACCGCCTTCAATACTCATCAACTGGTCCCGACTGTCCTTGTTGCGGATGGATACTTATAGACACAAGCGAAAAATGCCGCGCAATAAACGGCTCTATTGCATATCCTGGATGAAAAATCATTCCACGGGAAAGATTTCAAGGAAAATCGTCAAGCGATCCCCGGCCGTGAAGCCGGGGAGACCATCCTATGGCTGCGTATACGCTTTTTATGCTGCGCTGATCACGCCCGTGGAAAGCAGAAGCAGAAGCAGCACGCCAAGACCCACGCGGTACCAGACAAAGGGCATATAGCTTTTGCTGGAAACCATCTTCAAAAAGCCGACGATAACAGCATATCCGACGATGAAGGAAATCACGGTGGCAAGCGCCGTTTCGCCCCAGCCGACCGGGTTTACCTGGCCAATACTCTTGTAGAGCTGGTAGAAGCCGGAACCGAAAACGGCGGGGACGGCGAGAAGAAACGAGTAGCGAGCAGCCGCTTCTCGCGTATAGCCCAACAGCAGACCTGCCGTGATGGTGCCGCCGGAACGGGAAACGCCGGGGATCAGCGCCATGGCCTGGGCGAAACCGAACAGAATACCATCGCGCCAGATGAGCTTGTTCAGCGGATACTTCTTCTTGCCGATTTTATCCGCGTAACCGAGAATGATACCGAAGACGATCAGCATCACGGCGGTGATGTAGAGATTGCGCAACGAGGTCTCGATGGCATCCTTGAACAGAAGGCCCAAGAGCACGATCGGCACAGAGCCGACGATAATGAGCCAACCCATGCGCGCATCTGCCGGATCGTACGCGCCGCTAAGGCGCAGGTTCTGGCGAAGCCATGCCATGGCAATACGCATGATGTCGGACCAGAAGTACACCAGAACCGCCAGTTCGGTACCGATCTGAATAATGGCCGTAAAGGCAGCGCCCGGGTCCTCCCCCGTTCCCAGAAATTCCCCGGCGATGCGCAGATGCGCACTGGAGGAAATCGGCAAAAATTCTGTAAGACCTTGAATAAAGCCAAGAATTGCGGCTTCGATCCAACCAATACCCATGCTTGTCGTCCCTCACTGAGAATCACTGCCGCACTGTTATGAAGCAATCCGGGCAGATCAATGTTGCAATGCGGAATATTTTTTCAGGCGCAATGTCGTCCACGACATCCGTAACGGGACACGAAGATGTGCGCAACAGGCCTTGCTACTCGGCAGCGGCCAGCGGCTCGATCATCTCGACACCAGACAGCACGCGCTTTTCACCTCCACTGCAGACCACATGGGCATCTCCCCATGCTTTCAGTGCAGCGATGACGGGTTGCATGCTGTGGCCAAGCGGCGTCAGATCATAATCCACCCGCGGCGGCACCACGGCGAAGACCTTGCGGGAAATCAGGCCTGCGTCTTCCAGTTCGCGCAACTGCTTGGTCAACATCCGCTGGGTGACGCTCGGAATGTGGCGACGCAGCCCGTTGAAGCGCAACGTCCCCTCATTCATCAGGTGGTAAAGGATGACGCCTTTCCATTTCCCATCCAGAAAACTCAGCGTCGATTCCACCGGACAACCCGGGAAATGATCGGTCAACTTGGCACGGGGACGGGACATCTCGGTATCCTTTTTGTGCGTATATACACAATATGTGCATTCTTGCGGTCTGTGCTCATCTCTATCAAATAGAGATCAACGCAACAAGCAAAGGAGAAAACGCCATGCGAGCTATCGGTTACAAAAGCGCAAGGCCCATCACGGAAGCGGATGCGCTCATCGACCTCGATGTGGCCGTACCGGATGCCAAAGGTCATGATCTGCTGGTCGAGGTGAAGGCCGTTTCGGTCAATCCGGTCGATACGAAAGTGCGCCGTAACCAGGCGCCGGAAACCGGCGAGACACGCATTCTCGGCTTCGATGCGGCAGGGATCGTCAAGGCCGTGGGCGAAAATGTCACCCTGTTCAAGCCCGGCGATGCGGTATTTTACGCCGGCGCCATCAATCGTCCCGGCTCCAACAGCGAGTTCCACCTGGTCGATGAACGCATCGTCGGCAAAAAGCCAGAGAGCCTCAGCTTCGAAGAGGCGGCGGCGCTGCCCTTGACGGCGATAACCGCTTACGAGGCACTGTTCGACCGGCTCAAGGTCAAGAACCCTGTTCCCGGTGCGGCCAACGCCATTGTCATCATCGGCGGCGCAGGCGGCGTCGGCTCCATCGCCATCCAGCTAGCCCGGCAATTGACCGAGCTGACCGTCATCGCCACAGCGTCACGCCCGGAAACAAAGCAATGGGTCCAGGCACTCGGCGCGCACCACGTCATCGATCACAGCCAGCCGCTCGCCCCACAGGTCGAGGCACTCGGCCTCGGCGCTCCCGGATTCGTCTTTTCCACAACGCAGAGCGATCTCCACGCCGCCGATAGCATCGCGCTCATCGCGCCGCAGGGACGGTTCGCGCTGATCGATGATCCCGAAGGCGGTTTCGATGCCATGCCCTTCAAGCGCAAAGCCATCTCTATCCACTGGGAAATGATGTTCACCCGCCCCGTCTTCGGAACCGCCGATATTCTGGAGCAGCACAATTTGCTCAACCACGTCTCGGAGCTGGTGGATGAAGGCAAGATCAGGACGACGATGACCGAGGTCTTCGGCACCATCAATGCGGCCAATCTCATCAGGGCGCATGCGCTGATCGAGAGTGGGACCGCGAAGGGCAAGATTGTTTTGTCGGGGTTTTGATGGAGCGATAGCCGCAGGCTACCGAAGAGTTGCCGCTACCCGGTCTGTCTTGCCATCTATCCCCTCGCCTGTGTGCGAGGGGATCTCCTGCAGAAAACGAGGGCTAGAGCCTGACATCCGCCGACCATCAATCCTCCTCAGGATCTTCCGGGCAAGGCCATTCGGCAGGTGTGGTCAGACCTTCGGGCAATTTTGTCTTGGCGTCACCACAGGCAATGTCGATCTGCCTCTGATCAAGGCCCGTCGCCTTGGAAAGGTCCAGCCCTTCAATGCGGGTCAGCAGAAGAAATGCGTCCTCGAAATCGATCGGCCCCGTGAAGCTGGCACCGGTAAAGCGCGCACGAGAGAGGTTGGCCATAGTGAATTTCGTTCCGGTGAGCGTGGCACCCTCGAAGTCGGCACGGCCCAGCTCAGCCTTGGTAAAATCCGCTCCGACAAGCTTGGCGTTCTCGAACGTCGCGCGCTGCATTTCGGCATTGTTGAACTTGGCATTTTCCGCATTCGCGTCGCTGAAATCGCCGCGATAGGCCTCGACCTTTGCGAGATTGCTCTCCTGCAACTGCGAGGAGGCCAATGAAGAGCGGATGAGTTTCGCCTTCCTCAAATTGGCCTTGTTGAAGGACGATCCGCGAAGATCGGTGAAGGTGAAATCGGTTCCTTGCAGATCCGCGCCGTCGAACACACTGCCCCCGAGCATCAGCAGACGCTTGTTGCAGCCGCTCCAGTCGATCTGGGCGGACGCATCCGCACGGCAACTGGCCGCCTGGCTCTCCGCTGCGAATAGCGTCACAACGGCAAGCATTGTCAGAAACGCGCCGCAAACAAGGCCCGGCTTTCGCAGAGCATGAGGTCTATCTGCTAACATATTCATAAATCTGCTCCCATACCGACCTTGCAAGCGTATCCATCCACACCTGTCGATATCCTCTCTTACAAGTAGAACATCAGCGCTCATGCTGCAATTACCAAACTGGAAGCCTATGGCTGCGGTCAAGATCGACACCGCTCTTTTTCGCAAAGACCGCATCAAACATCGTTCAGATCGCTCGCCAGAAGCGCCCAGCGCTCATGATCGCACCACACGCCTCCAGCTCTAACAACATGTCACCTTCCCTCAGAAAGACGACAAAGCGCACAAGGGCCCAGATCGACCTCACATGTTGGCGTATACAGGCCCTTCACCGCCCTGTGGCGGCACCCAGTTGATGTTCTGGTTGGGGTCCTTGATGTCACAGGTTTTGCAATGGACGCAGTTTTGCGCGTTGATGACATAGGTCGGCTCTCCGTCCTTCTCCACCCATTCATAAACGCCGGCGGGACAGTATCGTGTCGATGGACCGGCATAGACGTCGTGCTCGGACCGCTTCTGCAAATCCATGTCCTTCACCTGAAGATGCACCGGCTGGTCCTCCTCGTGGTTGGTGGAGGAAATGAACACCGATGACAGGCGGTCGAAGGTCAGGACACCGTCGGGCTTGGGGTAAGCAATCGGCTTGTGGAATTTCGCCGGCTCCAGGCTCTGCGCATCCGTCTTGCCGTGTTTCAGCGTGCCAAACAGGGAAAGGCCGAGCAACTGGTTCGTCCACATATCCAGCCCGCCGAGCGCCACGCCGATTGCGGTGCCGAATTTCGACCATAGAGGCTTGACGTTGCGTACGCGTTTCAGATCCTTGCCGATGTCGCTGTCGCGCCATTCGTTTTCGATCTCGATGACCTCGTCGTTGGCGCGGCCCGCCGCAATGGCGTCCGCCAGCCGGTCTGCCGCCATCATGCCGGACAAGACGGCATTATGACTGCCCTTGATGCGCGGCACATTGACGAAACCGGCGGAACAGCCAATCAGCGCGCCGCCGGGGAAGGTGAGTTTCGGCACCGACTGGTAACCGCCTTCCGTAATGGCACGCGCGCCATAGGACAGACGCTTGCCGCCTTCGAAGGTCGGCGCGATCGCCGGATGCGTCTTGTAACGCTGGAACTCCTCGAAGGGGTAAAGATACGGATTCTTGTAGTTCAGATGCACCACGAAGCCGACAGCCACGAGGTTGTCTTCGAGATGGTAGAGGAAGGAACCGCCACCCGTCTTCATGCCGAGCGGCCAGCCGAAGGAGTGCTGCACGAGGCCGGGCCTGTGGTTTTCCGGCTTGACCTGCCACAGTTCCTTGATGCCGATACCAAATTTCTGGACATCGCTCTCTTTTGACAACGCAAATCTGTCGATCAACTGCTTGGCCAGCGAGCCGCGCACGCCCTCGCCGATCAGCACATATTTGCCCATCAGCGCCATGCCGCGTGTAAAGGCCGGCCCGGGCTCGCCGTTGCGCTCCACACCCATATCGCCAGTCGCGACCCCGATAACAGCGCCTTCGTCGTTATAAAGCACTTCGGTGGCAGCAAAGCCGGGATAGATTTCAACACCCAGCGCCTCTGCCTTTTCCGCCAGCCAGCGACAGACGAGACCCAGCGAAACGATGTAGTTGCCGTGGTTGTTCATCAAAGGCGGCATGGCGAAGTTGGGAAGGCGGATGGAACCCGCCGGGCCGAGCAGCAGGAACTGGTCGTCCTTGACTTCCGTCTTGAAAGGGTGCCCCTCCTCTTCGCGCCAACCAGGCAACAGGCGGTCTATGCCAATGGGATCGACGACGGCACCAGAGACGATATGCGCTCCAACCTCGGACCCTTTTTCCAGAACGACCACGGAGAGATCGGGATTGACCTGCTTCAGCCGTATCGCCGCCGAAAGGCCAGCAGGGCCAGCGCCGACGATCACAACGTCGAATTCCATCGATTCGCGTTCCGGCAGTTCCATCGCGTCCGTCATCTTCATCCTCTCAGCCCGCCGGTCCCGTCCGGCAATATTTTTCTAACGTGCCAGCAGCAGCGGGGTTCAACTCCACGCACGCTGGTGCCCGTTTCTTTCAAGCAATCGTCTCAATCTTCTCGCAAAGCGCAAAGCCATTGTCGAGGTCGAACTGCGGCAAATCCTTTGCGCGCCTATGACATTACTGCCCGCACTGGTAATACCTTACCTTTACGTTCACGTAAGTTATCGGGATTTCGTAGAACGTCAAGGCTCCCGGAAGGGATCGTCCGCCGTAGAAATAATCACGGTCGCCGCCTTCAAAACCCTGCCAGTGCCCCCTATAACCAGACAACATCATCAGGAGGAACTCCATGGATTTCGGCATTTCCGGCAAACGCGCACTTGTTCTGGCATCGTCGCGCGGCCTTGGCCTCGGCATTGCAACGGCCTTGGCCAAAGAGGGCGCACATGTGCTGCTCGTTGGCCGCACGGCTGAAAAGCTGGCCGCGAACGTCGAGGCCATCAATGCGCTGGGCAAAGGCAAGGCAGATTGGGTGCAAGGTGATCTTTCGCGAGACGATTTCGTCGAGACGATGATCCAAGCGGTGACGGAAAAGCTCGGGGGTATCGACATTCTTGTCAACAACACCGGTGGCCCCACGCCCGGCATGGCGCAGGATATCACCGTGGAGAAGCTTGAGACTTTCTTCCAGTCCATGGTTCTTCGCGTCATTGCGCTGACCGGCGCCTTCCTGCCGCACATGAAGGAGCAAGGCTGGGGTCGTATCCTGACCGTTGCCTCGTCAGGCGTGTTCGAGCCCATCCCCAATCTGGCGCTTTCAAACACTCTGCGCGGTGCGCTGGTGGGCTGGAACAAGACACTGGCATCGGAGATCGCCGGTTCCGGTATCACCGCCAACATGCTGCTTCCGGGTCGCATCCACACGGATCGCATCGATGAACTGGATGGCGCCAATGCAAAGCGGCTGGGCAAGAGCGTCGAAGAGGTGCGCGAGGCATCGCTGAAAACCATTCCGGCCGGTCGCCTGGGCAAGGTCGAGGAGTTTGCAGCAGCCGGTGCCTTCCTGTGCTCGCAGCCCGCCAGCTACATCACCGGCACCATGTTGCGCGTGGATGGCGGAGCGTCGAAGTCCATCTGAAAACGGGCATAATACAACGCCTGTCCGGCAAGCAACGTCGGGCAGGCCGCCTTTGCTTGCTCGACAGTTACCAAGGTCATGGCGTGAACTGGCTGCACAACGTCCACACAAGCTTGACCGCATACTTCAAGCATCATGGAGCCAACCAATGCCTTGGCCCCTATAGTCGCGAGGGGATCCATGCACACCATCATTTTGGCGAGATACAACGAAGCTCTTGAATGGATCGTGGATATCCCTGCGGATTTTCGGGTCATCATTTACAACAAGGGTCAGGAGATTACCTCGCCAACGGTGCTTGCCCGTGCGGACGAAATCGTGGCCAGACCGAATGTCGGACGCGAGTCCGAGACTTACCTTCACCACATGAGAACGCGTGCGACGGACGATCGCTATTTCACCGTGTTTTCGCAAGGCGACCCGATTACCCATAGCCCAGATTTCATTGACATCTTGAGAAACTGGCGCAGATGGGATGATGTGCAGCCACTGTCGTGGCAGTGGCTGGCAGACCGGAATATCCCACCATCGGCACAACTCGACCGTTACAATGAATATTTCCCGCTGCATCTTCGCGTTCGGCCTGAGACATTTTCCCTTTTCGATTGGGTCGCACTCGAATTCACCGATGTCGGCGCCTGGAACATGGGCCTCGTCTACAAAACGATCCAGGGTATCTCACCCAACACCAGCAATATCGCCGCGCATGCCTTGCGCGCCTGGAAGCTGGATGCGCTGGCGGATGAAGCCGACCGTCACAGCGCCGGTGTCTTTTCCTACGGCGCCATCTTTGCCGTCCGCAACGCGCATGTTGCGGGACTGCCAGAGGTGTCCAAGGATGCGATGTACGACTTTTCGGTGGGAACAGCCGCATGCAACGGCTATATTCTCGAGCGCATGTGGCTGCACATTTTCGGTACCGGCTTTTACCGCCGCGTCCCGTTCATGGACCAGCATGCCAGCGCGCTGAATTTGCCCGGAGCCGATGACGAATCCCGCGCCGGGATCGCCAATCTCGTGCTGAACCTTGTGGACCACGGCATGTCCATGGGCGACGTTGCACACTTCGTGCAGGACGCCATGCGCGAGCGGCTGGAGACGCTGAAATCAGGTCATGACCAGAGCGTAGACTAAGTCGCGATCATCACGGTCAATGATTATTCACCATAATTGCTGTTGCAGGTTCATGCATCAGCGTTTGATTAAAATTTGATGACGTGAGTGCACTGATTTTTGGGGGGCGGTGATTTAGCTGAGTGGCCAATATCAATTTTGGCGCACTCCCATGTTAGAAGCACTCTTCCCACCCAGAACGACGCCGGCAACGGGCAGCACCGGCGGGCAATCGTCAGGCACGACAACGAGCAGCGGTTCGGCGTCCTCCGGCCCGGCGAGCCAGACCACGACCCAGCCTGCTGCCAGCACGCCCACCACGGCTGAAGACAAGGATACCGACGACGGCACCTATTCGCCGGCGCCGACGCAGCCAGCGACAAGCGAGAGTCAGCCTGTCGATGGTCAGCCGACAACGGACGAAACCGCGTCTGCGCAATCTCCATCAGCTTCCGCCGGGGACGCAGACGACCAACCCGTAGCATCAGCACCGATTGAAGACACCGGGCCTGAACCGACCAACGCACCCGAGAAGTCGCAACCCACTGATTCCGAGCCTGTTGCAGACGAGCCGACAGCAAGCAATGACAATGATGCTGAAGCTGGCAAATCCATGCCGGTTGAGAACGGCACCGCCGGTTCGTCCGCGCCCATTCAGGGCACCAATGGTTCTGTGCCTCAGACCGCCTCTCCGTCGACACCTGTTGCATCCGCACCCGTGGCGGTACGGCGGCCGGTATCGTCAGATGGTCCGGTTCGCACCGAGAGACCCTTTCAATTCGACGCTGTAGAGACCCGATCCTCGCTGCGCCGCCTCGCCGATGAAGAACAGGCCGCAGCAGACGCTGCCCGTAACCATGCTGCCGAGGTACAAAAGAACCGCATTCTGCGCGGACTGCTCGATGCCATCGCCAACACGGACCCGGCTGTTACCAAGAGCACGCTACTCGCCGACACCGACACACAAGAGCCCAAGCCAAGCCTGGTCGAGACGTATTACGCGCAGGCCTGATCGAAGCATCCGATTCGAATGGCAATCGAAACCTCTTCGGGATAAACTCCGGGGAGGTTTTTTCCTATCGAGGCACATCATGCAGATACTCCGGATTTCCCTGACCATAATCGGCGCGTTGGTGGCCCTGATCGGCCTCATCTGGATTGGGCAGGGCAGCGGCTACTTCCCCTACCCCGCCTCCAGCTTCATGATCAATCAAAGTCCATGGCTGTTGCGCGGCGCGCTGGTTCTCGTCGCGGGCATCGTGGTGATCTGGGCATCGCGACGCTTTATTCGCTGACGCTTACTTTACCAGTTTCGGCAGGTCAGCGATCAGCGCGTCACGCGTGGCAAAGCTGATCGGCTCCGCGCTTTTCCAGTCCTGTATGTTCAGCTTGGCAAAGACCACTTGCCTGTCGCCCTTCTGTGCCCAACCGACGAACCAACCGAGCCAGGAATCGCCATCATACCGGCCTGCCTTGGTGCGCATACGGCCGGAACCCGTCTTGCCCTGCACCTTCCAGCCATCGGCGGCGGTGAATGCAGGGATGATCGCCATGGTCTTTTCGGACGCAGCCCTGGAAACGGGCAGCTTGCCCAAGCGGAAACGGCGCAGGAAATTCACCTGCTGGTCGCCGGATATCGCCAGAGATGACATCAACCACGCCTCGGTCAACCCATCCGAGCGCCCCTTCACGCCGCGCACATCCGCATTGCCATAATCGAAGCGGCGGGCATAATCGGCGAATTTCTGCTCGCCCAAACGCCGGGTGATTTCCTGCGAGTACCAGACGATGGAATCACGTTCCCAAATGGTTGGATCGACGGACTTCTGCTGCCGCTTGGGCTTTTTCCACTCGGCCTTGTAATCCCAACGTGGTGTCGTCTCGTCCTTCAAAATACCCGCATCGTAGCCCATGATGGCCAAAGGCAGCTTGAAGGTGGATTGGGGCGCGAAAGCCCTGTCGCACGTGCCTTGCCGGTGTAGCGCCTCACCCGTCGTGACGTCCAGAATGACCGTGCATTGCACCGTCTCGGCGGCTCGGGCACTGAAGGAACCCAAACAACCGATTGTAAATACGGAATAAAAAATGAGGCCGATGTGCGGCTTTGTCGTCATGGATACTCTCCATTTGCTTGTGGTGCCGCTGTTTTAGTCCAGCCTGTCATGGCGCGACAAATGATGATATCTGGTTTCAGGCATGAATTTTAATTGGTCTTATCGATGGTCCGCCCGCATCTTCCCCTCAACGCACTGCGCGCTTTCGAAGCCGCAGCACGACATCTCAGCTTCACGCGCGCGGCGATTGAACTGTGCGTCACGCAAACTGCAATCAGCCACCAGGTCAAGCTTCTGGAACAGAAACTCGGCGTCGAACTGTTCCGGCGTTTGCCGCGCGGTTTGATGATTACCGAAGACGGGCTTGCGCTTTTGCCGACGCTGCGCGCTTCGTTCGACAGCATGGCCGATATGCTGCAACGCTTCGAGGAAGGCCATCTGCGCGATGTGCTGACGCTGGGTGCGGTCGGGACCTTCGCTGTCGGCTGGCTTTTGCCGCGCCTGGGTGGGTTTCAGACGCGCTATCCCTTCATCGAAATCAGGCTTTCCACCAACAACAATCGCGTCGATATCGCCGCGGAGGGCCTGGACTACGCCATTCGTTTCGGCAACGGCGCATGGCATGACACCGATGCCGACGAGCTGTTCGAAGCGCCGCATTCGATGCTGTGCATCCCCGCAATCGCGCAGCAGCTCGCCTCGCCGCATGATGTCGCAACCCAACCACTCCTGCGTTCCTACCGTGTGGACGAATGGCCGGACTGGTTTGAGGCGGCCGGTGTCTCCGCTCCGAAAATTCGTGGCATCGTGTTCGATTCGTCCGTGTCGATGATCGAAGCGGCCTTGCAGGGTGCGGGCGTTGCGCTTGCCCCGCCATTGATGTTCGGTCGACACCTGTCGTCAGGCGCGCTGGAGCAGCCGTTTCCGGTCTATGTCTCTAAAGGCTGCTACTGGCTGACGCGGCTGAAATCGCGGCCGGTGACACCTGCTATGGCCACGTTCTCGGCATGGCTGATGGAAGAATCCAAGCTTACCCGGGCAGCCCAAGCGTCAAAAAATTGACCTGTTCGGGTTGCCATGCGCCAGCCAGCATGCAATGACCCGCCCTTCTCAAACATCACCGATGCCATGGGCATCCTGACTGACGGGCATGAGCATGCCTCGGCCCATTTCGACCTGTCTAAAGAACCAAGGAATTTCGCCATGACACGGACACTCGGCCTCGATTTCGGCACGACCAACACGGTCATGGCACTTTCCGACAGCGGTAAAGACAGCCATTCGATGCGCTTTACCAGCAGCGCCGGAACCGCAGACAGCATGCGAACGGCCCTGTCCTTCATGAAGGACCGGACCATGGGGGCGGCTGCGCTTCACGTCGAGGCGGGTCATGCCGCCATTCAGCAGTTCATCGACAATCCGGGCGACTGTCGCTTTCTGCAATCCATCAAGACCTTTGCTGCATCCTCGCTGTTTCAGGGCACGCTGGTCTTTGCCAAGCGCCAGAGCTTCGAGGATTTGATGGAAGTCTTTCTGCGCAAGCTGAAGTCCTATGCGGGCGATGAGTGGCCCAGCGACATATCGAGCGTCATTGCCGGTCGGCCTGTGCGTTTTGCAGGTGCCAATCCCGATGAAGCGCTGGCGCTGGCCCGCTACAACGACGCGCTGACCCGCGCCGGTTTTCCGGAAATCCACTATGTCTATGAGCCCGTTGCTGCGGCCTATTATTTCGCTCAGAGCCTGAAGAAGGACGCCAATGTTCTCGTTGCCGATTTCGGCGGCGGCACCACCGACTATTCGCTTATCCGGTTCGAAACCCATGGCGGCAAGCTCTCCGCCACCCCTATCGGCCACTCGGGCGTCGGCGTCGCCGGAGACCACTTCGACTTCCGCATGATCGACAATCTGGTCTCGCCGGAAATCGGCAAGGGCAGCAAGTTCAAGAGTTTCGACAAGGTGCTGGACGTTCCGGGCGGCTACTATGTCAACTTCGGGCGCTGGAACCAGCTCTCCATCTTCAAGACCACCAAGGAGTTTGCCGACCTGAAATCTCTGGTCCGCTCCGCGCTGGAGCCGGAGAAGCTGGAAATGTTCGTGGAGCTTGTCGAACATGACGAAGGCTATCCACTCTATCAGGCCATTTCCGCCACCAAGATGGCGCTGTCGTCGCAGGAAGAAGCGGAGTTCAATTTCTCGCCGCTGGGCAAGGCGGGTCGCAAGACCGTCAAGCGCTCGGATTTCGACCACTGGATCAGCGACGATCTGGCCAAGATCGAAGGCGCGCTGGATGAGGTGCTGGAGAAAACACAAACCGCACCTGACGCCATCGACAAGGTGTTTTTGACCGGCGGTACCTCGTTTGTGCCTGCCGTGCGCCAGCTCTTCACGCGCCGTTTCGATGCCGACAAGATCGAAACAGGCGGCGAGTTGCTGTCGATTGCCCATGGTCTGGCGATGATTGGCGAAAGCGGCGACATTGAGCGCTGGACAGCGTGATGACGGGGTTTCGCCAGTCGGACAGATAGGGTAGCGTCAAGCCATGATCTCGGTGCAGGACCTTTCCACGGCAGAACTGGCGGCGCTTTTGCATTTTCATGCGGATGCGGGCGTGGAGTGGCTGTTGGAAGACGGCCCGCTGGATCGTTTCGCGGAGTTTGCGGCCAGCCGCCAGAACCGCCCCGCTCACCGTGAGACGCAGTCTCAGCCACAGCAGAATGAAGCACCGCCGCGCACCGCACCATCCAAACCGTCATCGCGTGCCGCTGCACCGCCACCTGCGCCCGCCATTCAAACCAATGTCGCCATGCCGGACGATCAGGCCATTGCCGCCGCTCGTTTCGCGGCTGAGGCAGCCCGCTCGTTACCGGAGCTCAAGACAGCGCTGGAAAGCTTCAACGGCTGCAATCTGAAAAACAGCGCCCGCAACACGATTTTCGCCGAGGGCGACCCGTCTTCCGGCATCATGGTCATCGGTCCCATGCCGGATGCGGATGACGACCGCGAGGGCCTGTTGTATGTCGGCAAGACCGGCTTGCTTCTCGACCGAATGCTTGCGGCCATCGGGCTTCATCGCGCCCAGCTTCTGCTGACCAACGTTGTTCCATGGCGCCCGCCGGGCAACCGCTCTCCCTCCCATGCCGAAATGGAGATCTGCCGCCCCTTCATCGAGAGACAGGTGGCATTGGCGGAGCCCAAAGTACTGTTGCTTTTGGGCAACTTCACCGCCCGTTTTTTCTTTGGCGGCGCGGGAACGATCCATACCTTGCGCGGACAGTGGCGTGATGTCGCATCCGGCCACGGTATCGTGCCTGCCATCGCAACTCTCCACCCTCAGGAACTTTTGAATGCACCCGCCAGTAAGCCATTGGCCTGGCAGGATTTATTGGCATTTCAGGCGCGTATTCGCGAGATGTGAACGCTTCCTTTTTGAGCAGTGTGAATCAATTATGAAGAAAGCCATGCAAATGGCGCATAACAGCGGCGCAGTTCCGTTTCTTGCCGAATCTCTACCGCACTGCAATAAGTCATCTTGTCTTGGGAGGAAAAGGTTTAAGGAACCAAGGCAATGACCACTCGCTTCCGTCCGGTTCACTCCGGCTTTGAAACACTCAGGCTCGCAGGCCTTGGCCCGCGCTCCAGCAATGGCTACCACCGCTTTGGTGGAACCAACGAACAGCTGACCGCTCGCGCATCGGCCCAGCAGGTTCGTACAACCCGTCCATCGGCTGTCTTCGCGGATTTCCGCGAGCGCTGAGACGACAGTCTCAGGGCTGGACCTCGTAGACTTTATGATCCGACGCTTCGCAGCGCCTTTCCGACGGAGAGGCGCTTTTGCGTTTTTGGCTGACCTTGTCCCGTGCCGCAGCACTCGCCTTGATTTTTCAACACCCGGCTTGTACTCAGCTCCGCTGATACGAGTTTTAAAACAGTGTTCCTTGTTGAAAGATGGCGCGCATGACATTCGACATGAGCCTGCATGAAAGCGGTCCGATCAAGAAGAAAAGACATTCTTGGTACTGGAGAGGCGTGATCTTCCACTCCGCCCTTCTTTCGTCCATTTCAAAAACGTTCAACAACGATGCTCTTGAACGATACAAAGCATCTATCGATCTCGATTTTCAACAGGACATCAGTGGTCAGGATGTCATTCTCGTGGCCTGTGACGAGGCTTATTTCTGGCGATATGCCGTCTCCTTTATTCAATCTCTGTCGATGATAAAGGACAGGTTTTACGTCCATCTTCATCTCATCCGACCCAACCGCGATGTGCTTGACCAGATCGAACGCCTGCGCAATGAGTTGCCGACCGTTATCTTGAGCGTCAGTGCAGATCCGCTGACGGGGCTGACTTTACCGAGACGGGTGAACATCTACTATAATAGTGCACGCTTTGTTGTTGCAGACCAACTGCTCGATCAAGGCGTGGCGCGATTGCTGATCCTGGATGTCGATACGATTGCAAAGACATCGCCCTGGCGGAAAATCGGAAACCTGAAAAGCGAAGGTGCCTTCAGCTTCCGGCCGCATACACGCAAGCCGTGGCACAAAATCCTCGCGAACGCGGTCTATTATGGAAATTCCGACGCTGTACGCCGGTTTTCCAGACGCTTTTCAACAACGCTTCTTGCGGTCCTCGCGAAAAATCCCTCCTACCACATCGATCAGATCATACCGCATTACCTTTTGAAGATCGGGGCTCGCCAGTTCGGACAGGTTTTTGGCGATATTCCGGCTGACCTCATAAGCCTCGATTACAATCCTAAGGCCAGTCTTTGGACAGCGAAGGGATCGGACAAGTCCTCATCCAAATTTCTGCATGAGAAGAGCAAAGTGGACGCAGCCTTTTCGTCTGACGTCACCTGAGGCCTCAACCAGAATGACAGAACCAAACTATTCGGGCAACATCACCGGCGACGCGTCGCGTGCGGCCAGAAACGCGTCGTTCACGTAGACGAACTTGATGGCCTGCCAGTTACAATATTCATCGAGGAATTCGCGTGAAAACCACATGCCGCTGCGCAGGCTGTCATCATGCCAGCCCATCGTGCCCTGCTCGGCAGCCTTGTTGAGCAGGCGCTGGAGATGGGTGCGCGACATCATGAACTCGCCCGCCATGGCGCGCGCGTCGACAAAGCCGATGTCAATGCGGTCGGTTTCGCGGTCGGCGTCTTCGATACGGCTGATGAATTCGTCCATCACCAGTGCGCCTGCTTCGGTCCAGAGGAACAGGCCAACACGCGCTGGTGGCTCTACCCAATCCTTGTGGAGTATGCAATTGCGCGCGGCCTGCGGCTGCGCCAGCGCCAGAAGTTCAGGCTGGGCCATCATCGTCGCGGCTCGGGTTCCGCCATCCATCCCATCCAGTGCCGCGAGGTTTGCGACATACCACATCAGCATGGTCTGCTCGCTAATCTGCGACGCCCTGTAGCGGCGAGGACGCACCGTTGCGGGGCCGACCTTTTCGACATAGCGATATATTTCAAGCTGATCGAGATAGTTCTGGACGGTGTTGCGGCTGGCAATCCCGTTCTCCGTCACCAGTTCGCGCAGTTGCGCCACCGTGAAACCGCGCGGCGTCGTCTCCAGACTGAGTGCCATGCCAGCTTGGGTCATCAACCATTTCTGGTGCGCAGACAAAAGCCGGGCGATCCTCGGATTGTCGTTGTAGGCAGCGCGAAGGTTGCGCGCGAGCCCTCGTATCGCCCCGAGCAATTTCGGATGCGCGACAAGTTCGGCGTGGGAATACCTCATGGCTCCCCCTGCGACAAAGCTGGTGTTACCTCATCAGACTGGCAAACAATCACCACTCTGTTGTCTTCCTGATCCGCGTATACGCCATTTCTGGCGGTCTGAAACGCGCAAACAGGCCTTCCGCGTTTTACCCCAAACACGATACGCCACCCCAAATTGACCCTTACCGAAACGCTGGATATCACATTCGCGCCCAAATTGAACAAAGGTTTAGTAAAAAACTAGCATTTCAGCATGTTGTCATAATAGGAAACACATTAATGCTCACGGCGCTCAACCCTGCGGTGTGGATGCCTTTTTCGCGGCCTTGCGGGCCAGACCCAATTGGTGCTCACGGAAAATGATGAAGATCCCTGCGCATACCACAATTGCGGTGCCGACCAACATGCTGGCAGTGGGAATGTCGCCGAACAGGATATATGACACAGCGATACCGAACAGGATCGAACTGTATTCGAACGGCGCTATG
This sequence comes from Rhizobium skierniewicense, assembly GCF_014196515.1. Classification (GTDB taxonomy): domain Bacteria; phylum Pseudomonadota; class Alphaproteobacteria; order Rhizobiales; family Rhizobiaceae; genus Agrobacterium; species Agrobacterium skierniewicense. Next base: position 48,284 of record NZ_JACIDV010000009.1, read on the forward strand.
GTAGACACCTCCGCGTGGCGATAGCTTTCGGTAAGCAAAATCTGGGCAATACCGCCTGCGATGCCGCAGGAGATCAACAATATCGCCTGCTTCAGATCGAGCCCTTCCCAATCGAACGGCAGGCTGAGAGCCGACAGAAACGCGCCAGTGAGCGAGAAATAGAGCACGATGGTTGCTGTCTTTTCGGTCACGACCAGTTGGCGCACCTGCACCATGGCCAGTCCGCCGAGGACCGCACCCGCCAACACCGCCAAGGCACCGATCCCCTCACCTGCCGCAAAACCGCCCTGTTGCAACAGCGTCAGCTTCGGCCACAAAATGATGACCACGCCCGTCATCCCGATCACGACCGCAGACCAGCGATAGACACGCACCTGTTCTCCCAACAGCAGGGACGCAAAGACAACCGCCATAAGGGGCGAGGCATAGCCGATGGCGATGAACTCGGGCAAAGGTAGCAAGGTCAGCCCGTAAAAGCCGCATGCCATGGAGAGAACGCCAAGGCATCCGCGTTTGAAATGGCCGGATATATTCTTCGTGTAAAGTGCGCTTGAAAGACTGCGCAGCCAGGCGAGATAGATGACGATGGGAACGATGGCGAAGGCGGAGCGGAAAAAGCTGATCTGTCCCGCAGGGATATCCGGCCCGGCCGCCTTGATGCATGTCTGCATGACCAGAAAGAACGCAACGGAAATCAATTTGAAGCTTATGCCCCGGATGGGGTTATAGGCGGCGGCACTCATTGGAAACTGACACTCGTGGGCCCACGCGGGCGTGAGCCGGTTTCATCTCACAGGGCCACGAACTGACTCTGCACTGCAAGAACATGGCTATCAGATATTTCCGCCGATTCTGACAGAAACTCAAGATTGAGCATTTATTCCTTCGCTTTTCATCCGACCGGTTGCCCAAAAGCCAACAGGCGACATGAAAAATGCTTTAAATATATGCAAATGATGTATTGAGCAGCAGATAATAAACGGCCACCCCTCTACTTATGACAACTTGAAGAAACCGAATATTAACCAGACTATATTCTAAATGAGCACAATCGAGCCCGCAGTTTTCGATCCGGACGGTGAGAGAACGACACCCTGTCAACCTTCATGTAGAACAGACGATACGCTCATGAAACCAGCCTTGAAGACACTGGGAAAAGACGCGTTGCCACCAGCAACGCCCCGCAGCATGCGTATCGTGACAGATGGAATGTCGAACGATCTGCGGCAGTTCAGTACGGATAACACCCATATCGTCAAGCAGATCCGGCTACTGGCCATCAACGCTCTTATCGAAGCGGCACGGGCGGGTGAAGCGGGCAAAGGTTTCTCCGTGGTCGCAAATGAGGTGCAGCGTCTGGCACAGATCGCATCGGACATTTCCTCGACCTTCGAACAGAATGTCTTGAGCCGCATCGGCCTCAGCCGCGATATGGCTGAGGCGCTGGTGGAGGAAATGGAGGGCGTGCGCCTGATGGACATGGCCCAGACACTGGTCCAGCTCATCGTGCGCAACCTGTTTGAACGCACCGCCGACGTGCGATGGTGGGCAACCGATACGGCTCTCTGGCAGGCACTGCAGAGCACCGAAAAGGCAGATGCCGCCTTCGCATCAGAGCGCCTCGGCGTTATTTCGCGCTTCTATACGGTTTACATCGATCTGGTGATGACCGACCGTCGCGGCATGGTGATCGCGTCTGCCAATCCTCGCTACAAATCCGGCCTGATCGGCCGCAACATGACGCTGGAACCCTGGTTCATCGCCGCGTCGCAGTGCCGCAGCGGTGACGAATACATCGTTGATCAGGTCAAAAGCAGCCCTTTGCATGATGACCGGGATGTTCTCGTCTATGCCACCGGCATTCGAGAAGGCGGAAAGAATGATGGCGCCTTGCTTGGAACACTCGGCGTCTACTTCGACTGGCAGGAACAAGGTCGCGCCATTGTCGAAAAGGAGGCAAATCTGCCACCGCCGGTGGCCGCGCGCACCGTGGTCCTTTTGCTGGATGGTGATATGCGCGTCATTGCCAGCAGCGATCCCGCTCTGCGCTTTACCAGCTATCCCCTTAAAAACATCGGAAATGCCATGCGTGGAAGCTACTATGCGGGGGGTGCAATCGTCGCCTTTGCCAAGACCTTCGGCTACGAGGACTACGACGGTCTGGGCTGGTACGGTGTCGTCATCCAGCAAACGGAAAGCGAAGAGGCAATTCGCGCGAGCCTTGGACTAAAGACGTAAAAGCGTTTGGTCGCAGGATCAGAACGTCGACGGCGTAACGGAATTGCTAACCAATCGACGATTTTATCGTAATATAATTCTGAAGCGGCCATAATTTCAGTAATCGTTCAACATTTAATGGAATGATGTGCCAATGCGAGACACAGTCATCGGTGACAATCGAACCGTCCGTCTGGTAAAAAATACGCGGGACATCATGTTTTGCGAGTTGCACATGAACGTGACCGACTTCAATTCGACTTTCAGGTGGCATGCGGCATGAAACCTGAGATGTGGCAGACAAGGTTCATTCAGGAATAGTCATGCGAACAGACACGGGCCAGATCGTTCACCTGGCGGATTATCGCCCCACAGATTTCGTTCTCGAACGAGTTGACCTCACCTTCGAACTCGACCCTGAAAATACCAAGGTCGAAGCGCGACTGATTTTCCATCGGCGCGAAGGTGCCGACAAATCAGCACCGATCATCCTGGATGGCGATGAGTTGACACTCTCTGGCCTTTTGCTGGACCAGATCGATATTCCCGCTGCGCAATATGACGTGACGCCGGACAGTCTGACGATCCGCGATCTGCCGGAGGAAATTCCCTTCGAAATCTGCGTAACGAACTACATCAACCCGGAAACCAACACAAAGTTGATGGGGCTTTACCGTACAAACGGTGTCTATTGCACCCAGTGCGAAGCCGAAGGCTTCCGCCGGATTACCTATTTCCCTGATCGCCCCGACGTTCTGGCGCCCTACACGATCACCATCATCGCGGCCAAGGAAGGTAATACGTTCCTGCTGTCGAACGGCAATTTCCTCGGCGGCGGCAATTACGACGAAGGCCGCCATTTCGCTGCCTGGTTCGATCCGCACCCCAAACCCAGCTATCTGTTTGCGCTGGTCGCGGGCGATCTGGGTCTCATCGAAGACACCTTCACCACCATGTCCGGTCGTGACGTCGCGTTGAAAATCTATGTCGAACACGGCAAGGAGCCGCGCGCAGCCTATGCAATGGATGCGCTCAAGCGCTCCATGAAATGGGACGAAGAGCGCTTCGGTCGCGAATACGATCTGGATATCTTCATGATCGTCGCCGTCTCGGATTTCAACATGGGCGCGATGGAGAACAAAGGCCTCAACGTCTTCAACGACAAATATGTTCTGGCCGATCCCGACACCGCCACCGATGCCGATTATGCCAATATCGAGCGCATCATCGCACATGAATATTTTCACAACTGGACCGGCAATCGCATCACCTGCCGCGACTGGTTCCAGCTATGCCTCAAGGAAGGCCTGACGGTTTATCGCGATCAGGAGTTTTCCTCCGACATGCGTTCGCGCGCCGTCAAGCGCATTGCCGATGTGCGCCATCTGAAATCGGAACAGTTCCCGGAAGACGGCGGTCCGCTGGCGCATCCACCGCGCCCCGACAAGTACCGCGAAATCAACAACTTCTACACGACGACCGTCTATGAGAAGGGCGCCGAGATCACCGGCATGATCGCCACCATCTTGGGTGCCGACGATTTTCGCAAGGGCATGGACCTCTACTTCGAACGTCACGATGGCGATGCATCGACTGTCGAGGATTTCATCACGTGCTTCGAAGAGGCGAGCGGGCGCGATCTCAGCCAGTTCTTCCGTTGGTACATTCAGGCTGGTACACCGCTTGTCAGCGCTTCTACGGCCTATGACGTGGCGTCTTCGACCTTCACACTGTCGCTGGAGCAGACCGTTCCGGCAACACCCGGCCAGACCAACAAGCAAACCCTCCACATTCCATTGTCCATCGCGCTTATCCTCGACAATGGCCAGATTGCCGAACCATCGACGGTCGAAGGCGGCGAGTATCGGGATGGCGTCCTGCATTTGACCGAACGGAGCCAGACATTTACGTTCGCGGGCATTTCATCGCGCCCGGTGCTTTCGATCAATCGTGGATTCTCAGCACCCATCAACCTGCATCTCGAGCAGTCCACGGACGACATGGTGCAGATTGCCCGTCACGATACGGATATGTTCTCGCGCTGGCAGGCCCTGGCAACACTCGCCATGCCAAACCTCATCAAAGCGACACAGGCCGTTTTGAACGGCACCGAGCCGCAGTTCGACGACGCTTTCATCGCGGCCCTGATCGACATTGCTGGCGATGACAGTCTTGAACCGGCATTCCGCGCTCAGGCACTCGGGCTGCCAAGCGAGGCGGACGTCGCCCGTGAAATCGGTCGCAACAATGACCCAGACGCCATCCACACGGCGCGCAACGCCGCGATGGCGGCGATTTCCAGGGCCGGCATCGAGACCTTCAAGTCGTTGTTCACGGCTTTCGAGAACAAGGGGGCCTATTCTCCCGATGCCGAAAGCGCCGGTCGCCGGTCCCTTCGCAACATCGCCATGGGCTATCTGTCTTTTGCCGAGCCGACACCCGAGCGCGCCTCGACGGCATTCTCCGCAGCCACCAACATGACGGATCTTGCCCATGCGCTCAGCGTTTTGACGCAACGCTTCCCGGACACGACAGAGACCGCGCAGGCCCTTGCGACATTCGAAAGCCGCTTTGCCGACAACGCGCTGGTGCTCGACAAGTGGCTGTCCATTCAGGCGGCCATGCCGGGTGAAGGAGCGCTGGGCCGCATCCAGTCGCTAACGAGCTCGAGGCACTTCATCGCGACCAATCCGAACCGCGTCCGATCCCTCATCGGGACGTTTGCCTTCGGAAACCCGACCGGCTTCAACCGGGCCGATGGCGAAGCGTACAGGTTCCTTGCGCAACAGATCGTCAGCATCGACAAGCGCAACCCGCAGCTTGCCGCGCGCATCCTCACCTCCATGCGCTCATGGCGGTCTCTGGAGCCTGTAAGAGCCGACCACGCACGCGCGGCACTCACCACGATCGAACGCACGCCGGCGCTCTCTACGGACGTCCGCGATATCGTGGAACGCGTGCTAAAGGCTTGACATTGCGTCAGTCTGGCGACTTGCAGCGAGTCGCCAGATCCGTCCCGAAAAAATACGGAGTCGGTTCAAGGGGTTAAAATTCTTTTAACCACAAGCTCTGGACAAGCCGAATCAGCTTTGATTCACTGGTGTCAGATTCGAGCGGCGGCGCTTCGAATGACACGAGGGACATCAAGGCGGGACAATGACGAACGTGCGGCGGGCGACTGCGGGCGATGATAGCTCGTATGCCAGAATAAGCGATGTAGCTGCATGGGGAGAAAAGTTTTCTGGTCTTATGGTGGGAATTGCCACCTGGCCAAAGAGCGGACTTCAGTTGCCCCAACTGGAAATGCTGCTTAAGCGGCTGATACCTGTTCTCATTCTGGCGTTTCTGATCGTTGTGGCAGCTTCGCGCATGCTGGGCATCATGGCGGAATCAGAGCGTATGGAAGGCTCTGCGCGGCAAGCGACGGCGCTTTCGGCCCTCGCTGCGCGGGCATCGCTCATCAGCGACGCGACACTCTTTGCCACGCAGAATCGGGTTGCAACGGAAGCGCGGCTGAACAGGGCATTCCCGGCGGGCAGCCTGAGCCAGGAGACCCTAATTCTGGTCGCGGGCAACAATGGTATTATCTTCGCTGGCGCTGGTGGCAAGACCCAAGGTTATCTTGGAACATCGCTCACCGGCCTTTTGCCGGAAATCGCCATCGTGAGGCGCTTTTCAGATGCGCCCGGCACCGTCGAAACCGATATCGAGGGTACGCCGCATTATGCGACCATGCTGCCACTCGGCGGCGATGGCGGCATGATCATCGCAGCGCGTTCGCTGGAGCCAATCCGCTCCTTTTGGCGTAGCGAAGTGGCCATGAACGTGACGCTGTTCACCGGTATTTCTGCCATTCTGCTCGTCATTCTCTATGCCTATTACATGCAGGTTAAACGGGCACGCACAGCGGACGACATCTTTCTGGAGTCCAACCTGCGCGTCGAAACCGCGCTGTCACGCGGGCGTTGCGGCCTTTGGGATTTCGATCTCTCGACACGTCGCATGTTCTGGTCCACGTCTCTGTATGAAATTCTCGGACTTCCGGCCAGAACAGAACCGCTATCGTTCAGCGATGCGGCGCGCATGATGCACTCGGAAGAGGGTAATCTTTACGAACTGGCCCGTGCCGTCGGCTGCGGGGAATTGCGCCAGATCGATCAGATTTTCCGCATGCGCCATGCTCATGGACACTATGTCTGGCTGCGGGCTCGTGCCCAGGTCATTCATACGTCAGCAGGCCTTCGCGTCATCGGCATCGCCATGGACATCACCGAGCAACATCGTCTGGCCCAGCGTTACGCCGAGGCCGACCAGCGCTTGGCTGACGCGATCGAAAGCACATCGGAAGCTTTTGTGCTGTGGGACAAAAATGACCGACTGGTCATGTGCAATGCCCACTTCCAGCAAGCCTACGGCCTGCCGGACAGCGTCTTGGTTGCAGGCACGGAACGCTCCGTGGTCAACGCGGCCGCCTGCCGCCCCGTGGTGGAGCGCCGCGTCGCGGATCCGGATCAGTCCGGCCTGTCACGCACCACGGAAGTGCAGCTCGCCGATGCGCGCTGGCTGCAGATCAACGAACGCCGCACCCGCGATGGTGGCCTGGTATCTGTGGGTACCAACATCACCCTTCTCAAGCGCCACGAAGAGCGCCTGCGCGATTCCGAAAAACGCTTGATGGCAACGATTGGGGACCTCTCATCCTCGCGCCACAAGCTTGAGCGACAGAAAACCGAACTCTCCGACGCCAATGCGCTCTACCAGGCGGAAAAAGAACGCGCCGAGGCGGCCAATATCGCCAAGTCCGAATTCCTCGCCAATATGAGCCATGAGCTACGCACGCCGCTCAACGCCATTCTCGGCTTCTCCGAGATTCTGCTCAACGAAATGTTCGGCCCCGTAGGGTCGCCGAAATATTCGGAATATGCTCGTGATATTCACGATAGCGGCAAGCATCTGCTCCACGTTATCAACGACATCCTCGACATGTCGAAGATCGAAGCGGGTCATATGCAGATCAATTGCGAGAAGGTCGATCTTGCACCTTTGGTCGAAGAGACGCTTCGCCTCACAGCCATTCAGGCGGCGCAGAAGAATATCTCCATCCAGCAGCGCGTCTGTGAGGACATGCACATGGCTGTCGATCGTCGCGCCATGAAGCAGATCATGCTCAACCTTCTGTCCAACGCGGTGAAATTTACCGGCGAAGGCGGACGGGTGGAGCTTCGCACCCACGTGCATCGGAACGGCCTGATGCTGACCATCGCAGATACCGGCATCGGCATCCCCGGCACGGCCATTAACAAGATCGGTCAGCCTTTCGAACAGGTTCAGAGCCAGTACGCAAAGAGCCAGGGCGGCTCGGGCCTGGGTCTTGCCATTTCTCGCTCACTGGTCAAACTACATGGCGGCACAATGAAAATCCGCTCCTGTGTGGGCAAGGGCACCGTCGTCGCATTGATGATACCGCATGCCGAAACCGTACAGCCGCTCGCGCCCGCTGCCGCCGGCTGACAACAAAAAAGGCGGGTCTTATCCACAGAGGGAGGACCCGCCTTTTCCATCACGGATCACAGGAGCATCAGGGTGCGGGGCGAAGCGTAAAACGGGTCAGTTCCGATGGGACACCCAAACGCAGCGCGAAGCCGGGCCACAGCGCCGTCCCATTGTTGACGTAGAGTTGCATGCCATCCACCTGATAGAAACCAGACACGAACCCGTTGTTTGCCCGCGCAACGATGCTGTGGAGCCCAAACACCATGCCGCCATGCGTATGGCCGGAAAGCTGCAACGCCACACCCATTTTGGCGTTACGCGCCGCTTCTTTTGGCTGGTGATCGAGGAGAATGATCGGCGCATTCTCCGGCGCTCCGTAAAGCGCCGCGGCAAGATCGGGCACCGGGAATGCCGTTCTGGCGGATGACAGATCAGTCACGCCTGCAATCACGATTTTTTCGCCGTTCCGCTCGATCACCGTATGTCCGTTGGCGAGCGTCGTCATGTTGAGACCCGAATAGTATTTCATCCACGCATTGTAGTCGAAGAAATATTCATGGTTTCCCGGAATGGTGAAAACACCGTCGCGCGCTTTCAGATTTGCCAGTGGCGCAATATCGGCACTGCGGGATTGAACGCTGCCATCGATCAGATCGCCGGTGATGACAATGAGATCGGGGTTCAACGCATTCGTTTTCTCCACCACGGATTTTGTCCACTCGGTCGAGAACAGTCGGCTGATGTGGAGATCTGTCAGTTGCACCATCTGGTAGCCATCGAAGGCAGGTGGCAAACCGGGAATGGCAACCTCGATATCCTTCAGCGGTGGAACGCGAATGGCTTGGCTCACGGCAAACGCGGAAAGCCCGAGCGCAACCAGTCCCATCGCATAGCGCACGCCAGGCGGGATCGCCGGGAAGTGGCCTTTAAACGGTAGCAGGATGATCGAGATGATATCGAGCGCAATCTGCATGAAGGCCAGCAACAGCAGAACGCCCACGAGGAAGTTGAATGCGATGACAAGCGGCCGAAAAAATTCAGGAGAAAAGACCGATCCCGACGACAGACGATTGAACAAGAGGTATTGGGAGCCGATCAGAAGGATCAATGCAAGACTGGCTTTGACAGACCACAACCATGGCAGCGGCTGGAGAAATCTGACGACAACCAGCAGCCACGGAATTCCGAAAATCAGATGAAACATGAATATGCCTTTGTGTTTGGTCTTGTCTACGCATGACGGACGCAAACGGATCAATCCATGATAGGGACGGATTGATCCGTGCTCTCACGCCGAAATCTGAACCAAAGGTGGGGTGTGAAACGCGATACGCAACGCGTTCAGCCGTTCTTCCTCACGTCGTAGCAAACAAAAGCAATCTTGTTGCCATCAGGGTCACGCGCATAGGCCGCATAGAAGCCTTCGCCATAATCGGGGCGCAAGCCCGGCGCGCCCTCGTCCGTTCCGCCATTCGCCATGGCGAGGGCGTGCAACCGGTCGATCATGTCCGATCCCGTTGTCAGAAACGCCGTCATGGCGCCATTGCCAATGCCTGCCTTGCCGCCATCGAATGGATAGCCCGTCGCAAAACGTGGCGCGTTCACATCCGTCTTGTCGCCCCAGAATACTGTCTGGTCATCCCTGTAGCACTGCTTCATGCCCATCTCGGTAAACACCGGATCGTGAAACCGCACGGCGCGGTCGAGGTCCGTCGTGCCGACCATGGTGTATCCAATCATCTTCAAGTCTCCAGTGAAGTTGGCAGATCCTATAAGTTAGACCTTGCCCACCACAACTGCCGAAAATGCCTTCCGCACAATTTTCGAGAGGCGTTTCACTTCGCCCTCCAGCGTGCCAATGTCGGGGCAGTCACCCGCCCGGCAGACAAGGTCGATCAACCCGGCTGGCGCTTGTTTCGGCTCGAAATCGCTGTCGATGCACAGGCGAATGATCTGGGAGAGTTCCGTAAAGAGGCCGAGCGCCACCATGCAATCGTCGTAGACGTGAGGCTCCATCGCCCGTTCCGCCACCCGTTTCCAGACGTCCGCCGTGCTCTCGCCCGCCACATGCGCTGGCAGACCTTCTCGAGGCGCGACCAAAGTCAGGTATTGCGCAACGAACTCCAGATCGACCAGACCACCGGGAATAAGCTTGAAATCCCAGTTATTGGCCGGCGGCTTTTCCGCGCCGATCAGCTTGCGCATTTCAGTGACGTCGGCAGATATCTGCGCTATGTCGCGCTTGTGGGAAAGAATGGACGCGATGATCCGTTCGGCATCCGCAATCAAGGACTTGTCTCCGCAGATCAGCCGCGCTCGTGAGAGGGCCATATGCTCCCAAGTCCAGGCCTCTTCGCGCTGGTATTTCTCGAACGTAGATATACGTGTCGCCACCGGCCCCTTGTTACCGGAGGGACGCAGTCGCATGTCCACCTCGTACAGCACGCCTTCTGCAGTCGGTGCAGACAGCGCCGCGATCAGTCGTTGCGTTATACGGGTGAAATATCTGACGGCATCGAGCGGCTTTGCTCCGTCGGATTGGGACGCGGCACCGTTGTAATCGTAAAGCAGGATCAGATCGACATCGGAGCCCGCCGTCAGTTCGAACGAGCCAAGCTTGCCCATGCCGACAACCGCCACGCGGCCGCCAGGATACGACCCATGAGCGGCCTCTATTTCGACCATCACCGCCATCAACGCCGCCTCGATAACAAGGTTGGCAAGATCGGTAAAGGCACGGCCCGCGACCTCCCCCCTGATGGCGCCAGTCAACAGTCTGACACCGATCAAAAAGCGCTGTTCGGCGGCGAAGATGCGCAACCGGTCGAGAATATCCTCATAGTGCCGCGCAGGCGCCAGAAAGCCCTGCATGCGCTGCCCGAGATAGTCGCGGGTCGGAATGTCCGTCATCAACCCGGGGTCCAGCATGCCATCGAACACGTGCGGGCGTGCCGCAATGATTTCCGCCAGACGCGGTGCAGATGCCATAATCGTCACCAGCAGCGACAAAAGGGCCGGATTGTTGCCCAGAAGCGAGAAGAGCTGAATGCCGGCAGGCAGGCCCGAGAGAAAATTGTCGAACCGCGACAGCGCCTCGTCGGCCCGCTTGCTTTTGCCGAAGGCCTGCAACAATTCCGGTGTCAGTTCCGTCAGTCGCTCGCGTGCCTCGACCGATTGTGTCGCCCGGTAACGCCCATTGTGCCAGGTACGGATGACGCGCGACATATCCTGCGGCCGTTCGAAACCCAGCCGTGCCAGCGTCTTCAGCGTATCGGGGTCATCTCTTTGCCCGGTAAAAACCAGATTGCCGCTTTCCCCTGACAGCCTGGTTTCCTGCTCGAACAGGGCCGAATATTTCCGCTCGACGAGCCGCAAAACACCTTCCAGCTTGTCGGAGAAAGCCTTTGTATCGCCAAAGCCCAGCATGAAGGCGATACGCTTCAACTCCACTTCGGTGTCCGGCAAGATATGGGTCTGCTCGTCGCGCACCATCTGAATGCGGTGCTCCACCTCGCGTAAAAACCAATAGGCATCCGTCAGCTTGTCGCGTGTCCCCGCGTCGATCCACTTCGCCTCCGTCAGCGCCGAAAGGGCCTCCTGCGTCGAGCGCACCCGCAGCGGTGCCATCCGCCCGCCCGCGATCAGTTGCTGTGTCTGCGCAAAGAACTCGATCTCGCGAATACCGCCACGCCCGAGCTTGACGTTGTGACCCTTCACCGCAATCGCGCCGTGACCCTTGTGCGCATGAATTTGCCGTTTGATGGAGTGGATATCGGCAATCGCCGCATAGTCGAGATATTTCCGAAACACGAAGGGCGTCAGTTCCCGCATGAAACCCTCCCCAGCCTTGATGTCTCCCGCCACCGGCCGCGCCTTGATATAGGCCGCCCGCTCCCAGTTCTGGCCCCTGCCCTCGTAATAGGTCAGCGCCGCCTCGACCGGTATGGCAAGCGGTGTCGATCCGGGGTCCGGGCGCAGCCGTAGATCCGTGCGAAACACATAGCCGTCTGCCGTACGCTCCTGCATGATGCGGATCAGCCGACGCATCATCCGTCCAAAAATTTCCAGCGCATCCAGCGGATCCGGCACGATGCCAGCCGACGGTTCGAAGAACACGACAGCATCGATATCGGACGAATAGTTCAGCTCCTGCGAGCCCAGCTTTCCCATGCCCAACACGATGAGGCCAGACCCCTCGCTGGGTGCGTCGGCATTTTTAAGTTCCAATTTTCCGCTTTGGTGGTTGGAAAGCAGCAAATGGTCGATGGCTGCGGCTAGGCTCGCATCTGCCATGTCGCTCAGCCACCGCGTGGTGTCTTGTGCCACGAAGATGCGCCCCAAGTCGGCAAGTGCAGCGATGAAGGAAAGCCGTCGTTTGGCAACGCGCAGCCGTGTCATGACCTCCGCCTCACTGGGAACGACACCGTCACCATCCGGTCGCCAGCAAGCGCGGGCATCGTCAACCAGACGCGCGAGTGTCGTATCAAGCGGTCCTGATATCGCCAGCGTCAGCAATCCCTCGTCCGACACCGCCGCATCGCGTAGATAGGGCGACAGGGAAAGCGCCTGAGCCACGAAATCCTTGAGCGGCCTGTCGCTTGCCAGAAGCGCTGCAACGTCGGGTTCGCTCTTGCCGATATCCTTTAATGTGGAGAGAACGGACTTCAGCTCGGCCTGCGTATGCGCGCGAATGACGTCGGACTGCACATCGTCCAGCCGTTTTCCGTTGATTGCCATCTGAGACATGGTCTCTCTCCCTACCCGCTGAATACCAATCCTTTTTGGAATCGGCCGCTTTGTTTTTAGGGACGACCTTAAGGTGTAGAGACAGGAAAAACCATCGAAACAGTCAGGCCCGGGGCTTGGCCGTTGTCGGGATCGGTGTCTGAGAGCCGCAGTGAACCGCCATGCAGCTCCATCACGGCCTCGACCAGCGAAAGCCCAAGACCAGTGCCTGGCTTGGAGCGGCTTTCGTCCAGCCGCACGAAACGCTTGATGACTTCGTCGCGCTTGTCAGCGGGCACACCAGGTCCGTTATCGGCAACAGAGAGCACGATGTCATCATCCTGCCTCACCAGACGCACGGAAAGACCCTTTTTGCCGTCATGTCCACCAGCATATTTGATGGCGTTGTCGATGAGATTGGTCAGCGCCTGACCGATCAGTTCGCGGTTTCCCTGCACGATCAGTCCGGGCGTGATGTCAGCGGTGAGCGTCAAGCCTTCCTCGTCGGCTACCGGTTCGTAAAGCTCGGCGCTATCCTCGGCGATGGCTGATATGTCGACATCGCTCATTTCGGCGGCAATAGAGCCAGCTTCGACACGAGAAATCATCAGAAGCGCATTGAAGGTGCGGATCAACTGGTCGGATTCGGCAATGATGCCTTCCAGTGCCGCCCGGCGCTTTCCGTCATCGCGGTCCTCAAGTGCCTCAGTTGCCTTGTTGCGCAAACGTGTGAGCGGCGTTTTAAGGTCATGGGCGATGTTGTCGGAGACCTGCCGCAGGCCTTCGTTGAGCTTTTCAATGCGGCCCAGCATCGCGTTGAGCGAACCAGAGAGCCGGTCGAATTCGTCGCCGGAGCGTCCCTGCGGCAGGCGCTGCGAGAGATCGCCCGCCATGATCTTCTTCGTCGCAGCCGACATGCGGTTGATGCGTTTCAGCGCATTGCGCCCGATCGCAAACCAGATCAGAACCGCGCCGCCACCCATGATAGCCAGCGCCACCATCAGAGCGTTGCGCACCAGCAATCGGAATTTCGTCGGCTCACCCAGATCGCGACCCACCAGAATGCGCAGGCCGTTATCGAGGCGGAAGATATTGGCGGTGGCCAGATGCTTCACGGCACCGCCGCTTTCGGAATAGCGCTCGTAACCGAACGGAAACTCCGTCCAGCCTTCCTTGTCGAAAACACCGGGCTGTACCGACGCAACGTTGCCTGCCAGAATTTCACCGTTTGGCCCTGCAATCACGTAAAGGCTCGCACCCGGCTGGCGCGCACGCCGCTCCATCATCCGCAAGAGCGGGTTGATGCCACCGCGATTATAGACACGCTGGACGTCGTTGACTTCCTGCTGCACGGCGTCACGCGTCTGCTGGTTCAGCAACCCCTCGGACAGCGCCGTTACATAGAAAACAAGGAAGGCGGCACAAAGGGCAAAAAGCAGGATATAAAGCGCAGACAGGCGCACCGCCGTCGAGCTGAACAGAAGACGAAGACGGGCCATGAACGGGCGTTACCCCTCATCCTTCATCATATAGCCAGCGCCGCGAATGGTTTTCAGCAGCGGTTTGTCGAAGTCCTTCTCGATTTTCGAGCGAAGGCGCGACACATGCACGTCGATGACGTTCGTCTGCGGATCGAAGTGGTAGTCCCAGACATTTTCCAGAAGCATCGTGCGGGTCACCACTTGGCCAGCGTTTTTCATCAGATATTCCAGCAGACGAAATTCGCGCGGCTGCAGCAAGATTTCCTTGCCGCCCCGGCGCACGTCATGAGAGAGACGGTCCAGCTCCAGATCACCGACCCGGTAGACCATATCCTGCTCCGGTTTGCCCTTGCGACGACCCAACACCTCGATTCGCGCCAGAAGCTCACTGAACGCATAGGGTTTCGGAAGGTAGTCGTCGCCACCGGCGCGAAGGCCCGTCACACGGTCATCCACCTGCCCTAGAGCAGACAGGATCAGCACCGGCGTTTCGATCCCGCGACGACGCAACTCGCTGATGACGGAGAGCCCGTCCCGGCGTGGCAGCATGCGGTCGATAACCATCACGTCGTAGGCGTTCTCGACACCCATAAACAGGCCGCTCTCACCATCGCTGGCGTGATCGGCGACAATACCAGCTTCCCGAAAGGCCTTGGTCATATAGGCCGCAGCTTCCAGATCATCTTCGATAACGAGAATCTTCATGTGGGGGACAATAGCGTCCTCCGCCTTCCCCGCACAACCGGAAACAGAGGGCTTACGGTCGTCTTGAGCATGACTTTCCATATTCTGCGCTCCTGATCGATGGTGCGGCCCGTAAAATGAAAGGCGGAAAGGGAAAACCCTTCCCGCCGCGTGTGTTTATCAACCCTGGTCGATATCCAGCGCGATGAAGCGGCTGCCTTCATCGGTTTGTATCTGGAAGAGAGCCTTGGAACGGCCGTCCTTCTTGGCCTGCGACAGAATCTTCTCGACATCGCCAGCAGAAGCGACCTGCTGATTGTTGACCGAGGTGATCTTCTCGCCGCTCTTCAGGCCACGGGCCGCCGCGTCGGAGTCAGGATCGACATCGGTGATGGCAAGACCCGCTCCGTCATCGGACGGTGCAACCGTCAGACCAAGGCTGGACAGCGCCTTTTCGCTGGAAGGCTGGCCGCCTTTGTCGTCACTCTGGCTGGTCGGTGCCTTGGAGGCATCGTCGCTGGCAAGATCGCCCAGCGTCACGGTCACGGGCTGCGATTTACCGCTGCGCCACAGAGAGAGCTCCACCTTGGTGTTCGGCTCCATCGCACCGATGCGGCGTGAAAGATCGCGGGCGTCCTTCACCGTATCGCCATTGAGCGCGGTGATGATATCGCCCTGCTTGATCCCTGCCTTGTCACCCGGAGAACCCGCCTGCGGCGCAACCACAAGCGCACCGCTCGCCTCTGCAAGACCCAGCGATTCAGCGATATCCTTGCTCACGGGCTGAATTTGCACACCCAGCCAGCCGCGCGCGACCTTACCGTCCTTGATCAGGTCCTGAATGACGTCCCTGGCGACGGAGGCCGGAATAGCGAAGGCAATACCGACGTTGCCCCCCGACGGAGAGAAGATCGCGGTGTTGATACCGATGACTTCACCGTTGAGGTTGAAGGCAGGTCCACCGGAGTTGCCGCGGTTCACAGCTGCGTCGATCTGGAGGTAATCGTCATAGGGACCAGAACCGATATCGCGACCACGTGCCGAGATGATACCTGATGTCACCGTGCCGCCGAGACCGAACGGATTGCCCACGGCAACCACCCAGTCACCGACGCGAATTTTGCTGTCGTCGGCAAACTGCACATAGGTAAACTTGCGGTTCACGTCTACTTTCAGCACGGCCAGATCGGTGCGGCTATCGCGACCGACCAGTTTGGCGTCGAGTTCGGTGCCGTCATTCATAACGATCGTGTAGGCAGAACCATCATCGACAACGTGGTTGTTGGTAACGATATAGCCATCTTCAGAAATGAAGAAGCCAGATCCCTGTGCCGTCGGGCGCAAGGGGCCCTTACCGTCGCGCTGGCCTTTTGGACCACGGTCGGCGCGCTTGTCACCTTCACCGGCACCCGGTCCGCCGAACTCCTTGAAGAAACGCTTCAGCGGATGATCGTCGGGAAGCTGATCGAGGCCACGGCCGCCGAAATTGAACGAATAACCATTGCTGTCGTCGGATGCAGGCTGCACATTGGATTGAACGCGCACCGAGACAACTGCGGGAGAAACCGCGTCGACGACGTTTGCAAAGCTTGGCACCTGCGGCGCCGTCACTTCAACGGGTACTGCGAAAGAATGAGCGATTGGCCCGGCGACGCCGGTCGTCAGCATCAGAGCCGCCAGACCGCCGACAGCGGAAGACTTGAGAATCGTCTTCAATGAGGGACGTCCGTTTTTAGACTGCAACATGGAACTTACCTTCTTTCTTCATTCTGACTGGAGCCCCGGTGGATCGGGGAAGCGGTGGATGACAAAAGATATAGGTACCCGCACCTTACAGCGAAGTGTCTGGCGCGTGAAAAATTCGTAATGTTGGGAGGTTTGCGGAAGAGAGGGCTATGAGTGGATCACAAAACGTTGAAATATCATGTTTTTTATCTCTGTCGTCAGCCCCACAATATAGGGCGGTGCGCTCGGCTTATCCCCCTCTGCCCTCCAACAAATCGCTGATCCGAGCCTCTTCATCCACCGTCAGCTTCTGCCCCTCGGAAACAGCCGCACGACGCCGGGCAAAAACGAAAATCGAGGTTACGCCGACCAGGATCAGTGCAATGGGCGCACCCCAAAGGGCAATGGTACGGGCGCTGACGCGCGGCTTCAGCAGCACGAATTCGCCATATCGGGACACGACATAATCGATCACCGCCTCGTCGCTATCACCTTTCGTCAACCGCTCGCGCACCAGCACCCGCAGATCACGCGCCAGCTCGGCATTGCTGTCATCGATGGACTGGTTTTGGCACACCATGCAGCGCAGTTGAACGGTCAATGCCCGCGCCCGCGCCTCAAGCGCAGGGTCAGCCAGGACTTCGTCGGGATTGAAGGCGAAGGCCGGGAGTGCCGTCAGGAAAAGTGTGAGAAAAACGACGAACTTTGCAGAAAAAACTCTCATTCCGCCGCACCCAGCACGACATCGTTCACAGCAGCCTTCGCCTTGCGCCGGGGCGCACCGACACGCAACCGTCGGTCCGACAGTGAAACCAGCCCGCCGATCATCATGAAGATCGTACCGCCCCAGATGCACAGAATGAACGGCTTCCACCAGATACGCACCACCATGCCGCCATCGGCCATCGGGTCTCCCAGCGAAACGTAAAGCTGCGAAAGGCCAAAGGTCATGATGCCGGCTTCGGTCGTGGGCATACGCCGCGCCGTATAGAGCCGTTTGGAAGACCAGACATCCGCCGCTTCGATGCCGCCCTTGCGGGCCGTGAAATGGCCGCGATCCTCGGTGTAATTCGGGCCGACATGGCTGCGAATGCCGTCGAAGGTCAGACTGTAGCCACCCGCATCCACCGCCATGCCCTGTTTCATTTCGACGACGGTTTCCGTTTCGAACGTGGTCACGATCACGATACCGAGCACCGTCACGCCCAGACCCATATGCGCCAACGTCGTGCCGAATGTCGAACGCGGCAATCCTTTCAGACGTCGCAACGCGATGCCGAAATTGAGCTTGCCGAAATTGGCCCGGTACCACAGATCGGCCAGCGCCCCAAAGATCAGCCAGAAACCGGCGACCATGCCGAGCACGGCCATGATAGGCCCGCCATGTTCGATGTACCACATCGTCAGGCCTGCAACCCCGGCCAATGCCGCTGCCACATACAGCCGCTGGAATGCACCCAGCAGATCACCGCGTTTCCATGCCATCATCGGCCCGAACGGCGTCACGATCAGAATGGGGATCATCAACAGGCCGAATGTCAGGTTGAAGAATGGCGCACCGACGGAAATCTTGCTCCCGGTCAACGTTTCCAAAGCCAGCGGGTACAACGTGCCGATCAGCACAGTGGCAGTCGATACGGTCAGGATCAGGTTGTTGAGAACCAGCGCACCCTCACGCGAAACCGGCGCGAATAGCCCGCCTGCTTTCAGCACCGGTGCGCGCCAGGCAAACAGCGAAAACGCGCCGCCAATGAAGATCATCAGAATGCACAGAATGAAAATACCACGGCTGGGGTCGGTGGCGAAGGCATGCACCGATGTCAGCACGCCGGATCGCACGAGGAACGTGCCCAGCAGCGACAGCGAAAAGGTCATGATCGCCAGCAGCACGGTCCAGATTTTCAGCGCCTCGCGCTTTTCCATCACCAGCGCGGAATGCAGCAGAGCCGTTCCCGCCAGCCACGGCATGAAGGACGCATTTTCCACCGGGTCCCAGAACCACCAGCCACCCCAACCGAGTTCGTAATAGGCCCAGTAGGAGCCCATCGAAATACCCGCTGTCAGGAAGGTCCATGCCGCCAGCGTCCAGGGCCGCACCCATCGCGCCCAGGCGGCATCGATGCGCCCTTCCATCAGGGCCGCGACCGCGAAGGAAAAACACACGGAGAAGCCGACATAGCCGAGATAGAGCAAGGGCGGGTGGATCGCCAGACCGAAATCCTGAAGGACCGGATTGAGGTCCTGGCCCTCCGCAGGCACCGGCGAAAGTCGTGCGAACGGATTGGAGGTGAGCAGAATGAACAGCAGAAACGCTGTCGTCACCCATGCCTGCACCGCCAGCACATTGGCCCGCAGGGTATCGGGCAGATTGCGGCCATAGACGGCCACCATCGCGCTGAACAATACGAGGATCAAAAGCCACAACAGCATCGATCCCTCATGGTTGCCCCACACACCGGTCAGCTTGTAGAGCATCGGCATCAGCGAATGGGAATTCTCATAGACGTTTTTGAGGGAGAAATCCGACACCGCATAAGCGTGTGTCAGTGCCGCAAACGCAATGCCCACCAGCAGAAACAAAAGAACCGAACCAATGGGGGCAATGTCCATCAGCGCCTTGTCGTTGCGGCGCGCGCCAAACACCGGCAGCGTGGAGACGACAAGCGCCACACCCAGCGCCAGCACCAGAGCATAATGGCCGATTTCGGTGATCATCGCGTTGCTCCGGTTTTGGCGGTTCCGTCCGGTGCCTGCTGCCAGAGACCCTTGTCCTTCAGGCGGTCGGCGACTTCCTTGGGCATATAGTTTTCGTCATGCTTGGCCAGCACGCTGTCGGCTACGAACGCATGGCTGGCAGCGTCGAACGTGCCCTCTGTCACCACGCCCTGCCCCTCGCGAAACAGGTCCGGCAGAATGCCGGTATAGCTCACCGGCACGCTCGCCCCACCATCCGTCACTGCAAAGCTTACCGTGCGGCCCTTGCCACGCTTGACCGATCCTTCAGCCACCAGCCCGCCAAGTCGAATGCGCGTTCCCGGCCCGATGGTCGTCTTCTCCAGATCGCCAGGCATATAGAAATAGGCAATGGATTGCCCGAAAGCGAACATCACCAGAAACGCAGCAATCGTGATGAAGCTGACACCGCCGCCGATAATGGCAAGTCTTTTCTGTTTGCGGGTCATTGCGTCACTCCCTGCGCGTCCACGCCAAGCTGCTGCGCCAGTGCCAGCAACTGCCTGCCCTGATCCCCCGAGGGCGGAAAGACTTTCAGGCCTTCGGCCAGAGCCTGTTTCGCCTTCTCGTCGTTCTTCAACATGGCGTAGGAACGCACCAGCCGCATCCAGCCCTCGAAATTATCGGGGTTTTCCTTCAGCCGCGCGTCTAGGCTTTCCACCATGCCCGCCACCATCGCCTGCCGGCCTTCGCTCGACATGTTGCTGGCGGCAGCCACATCCTCGGCACTGGGACCACTTGGGCCACTGGGACCACCCGGCGCCTGGCGTGTCGGCGCCGCCGCCATGTCGGCACCGCCGGTGTTTTGCAGATGCGCCTGCACCAGCGGTATCCACGGCGCGCCTTCGGGCGAATCCTTCAACAACGTGACAAAGGCCTGCCTTGCCTCATCCGTCTTGCCCGCCTGCTCCAGCGAAAGCG
This sequence comes from Rhizobium skierniewicense, assembly GCF_014196515.1. GTDB lineage: Bacteria > Pseudomonadota > Alphaproteobacteria > Rhizobiales > Rhizobiaceae > Agrobacterium > Agrobacterium skierniewicense. The sequence continues at coordinate 68,263 of NZ_JACIDV010000009.1, forward strand.
CCAGATAGAAGCGTACACGCGGATTGCCGGGGCTCATCTTTTCCGCATCTTCCAGCGCGGTGCGTGCGTCATCAACGACCACCCCTTCGTTGGCGGCGATCAGCGTTTCGGCAAGCCCGGTCAGGCGTGACGCATTTTCACCCTGGAGACGGATCGCAGTGCGGTACGCCATTTCGGCATCGCCCAGACGCATCGTCTTGAAATAGATCGGAGCCAGCACGTCCCACCCGGCGCCATCGGCAGGGTTCTGCGCCAGATGCCGTTCGGCCCTGGCAATCATCAGGTTCATATCGTTACCAGGTTTTTCCAGCCGCGCGGCAAGCGGCATGTCCGGCATGTTGGGCGTGCCCATAAACAAGTAAAGACAGAGCCCCATCAGTGGCAACAGCACCGTGACAATGCTCGCCAGCGCATTGTGTCGGCGTGGCGAGATCGATGATGTCCCGTCGGTTTTAACGGGTGCAGCCGCAAGAAGGCGCCGCCCGATTTCGCCGCGGGCATATTCAGCTTCGGTCTCGCCGATCAGCCCGCTGTCACGCTCGCGCTGCAATTCGGCAAGTTGGTCGCGGTAAACCGCCACCTCGCCCTCACGGGCATTGTCGGCTGCGCCGTTGCTGCGCATCAGCGGATAGGTCAGAATGATGGCGACAGCCGCCGTCAACAGGGCGATGATAATCCAGAACATGCCGTTTCAATTACTCGAATGCGCGCTGCTTTGAAACAAGCCACAGCAGGATGACGTGAATTTGAGACACTATGCCGCCGGAACCGTTCTGACAAAAGATCGAAACCCGTCGACATGCACCAGCCTCTTCTAACGATCAGCCCTGTCCCTGCCTTGGCACGGGTCGACCAGCCGTCAGATCAACGGCGTCCAGGTGCCATCGGTGTTGCGACAGGCGGCACCGCGGACTTTTGCCTGTTTGCCATCAACCGTCAGATCATGGGTGTATTGTCGACAGTTCTGGTTTCCGACCTGATACGGCGCATTGGCAACAACCTCGCCGCGCGTATCACCGCTGCCCCACACCACGGCCTGGCCGCCAGGCGCTGTTTCCAGCGCACGATACTCCGCTTCCAGCGCCCTGTTGAAATCACCGCGATCCAGTTGAAGCCCACTTCTGCCGACAATGCCGCCCTGAAGGCTGGAAATGTAGGGCGTAGACGCTCCTCCACCGCGCCCCAGCAATCCGCCACCGGACGCGCGCGTATTGGACGTTGTGCACGAACTGAGAACGGACAGGCAGACCAGCGAAAGCACAGCAGGGCGTATGATATTGGAGTTTATCCCGGCAAATCCGGTTTTGCCCACCACGTCAACCAAGAATACACTCCTTATCAACGCGCCATTCTGGCGCGGTCCTGCGTCAAGAAATGTCTTGCCAGTTTTTGGCCATCATGCAAGCTCTTTCGAAAGCCCCGGGAGAAGCAACTCCGCTTTCAGTCCGCCCAGCGGGCCGCGCGACATGGCAAAGGTACCGTGGTACTCAGAAACCACCTCGCTGACGATGGATAGACCAAGCCCCGTCCCTGGCCGGCTTTCGTCCAGGCGTCTGCCGCGTTTCATGGCTTCGGTAATCTGCTCCGGCTCCAAACCCGGCCCATCGTCTTCCACCAGCAGCGTCACCCACGACCTGCGGGTCACGTCCGGGTCTGAAGACGGGGGCGAACCGCTGACGACCGTTATCACCACCTTGGTGGCAGCAAACCGCGCCGCGTTTTCCAGCAGGTTGCCAACCGCCTCTTCCAGATCCTGCTGCTCCATCGCCAGAATCACGTCCGGGTGCTGCATGTCCAGCTGGAATGTCTTGTCCGGGTTGAGGCGGCGCATCACGCGCATCAGCCGCTCCAGTGCCGGCTCTGCTTCCACCCGCGCCAGAATGGAGCCGCGTTGCGCGGCAATGCGGGCGCGGGAAAGATAGGACTGCACCTGCGCCTGCATCGCATCCACCTGCCCCCGCACCAGATCGCCATGATGGCTGTCCAGTGTCCGGGCCTCGTTCAACAGAACGGCAATCGGCGTTTTCAGCGAGTGCGCCAAATTGCCGACCTGCATGCGCGCCCGCTCCACAAGACGCCGGTTGCTTTCGATCAGCGCATTCACTTCTGTTGCCAAAGGCTGGATTTCACGCGGGAATTCGCCCTCCAGCCGCTCCGCCTCGCCGCCCCGGATCTTGCCCAGCGCAACACGTGCCTTGTCCAGCGGTCGCAAACTGTAGAGAATGGCAAGGCCGTTGACGACAAGGCTGCCAACACCGAAGACGGCCAGCGCCAGATAGAGGCTGTTGGAAAAGTCGCTGACATCGTCTTCCACGACGTTGAGGTTGCCGGTCACGCGAAAACGCGCTGCTCGTCCTTCGCCATCCAGAACCACCTCGGTTTCAGCCACTTGCACACGGTTTCCGGCTTCATCCGTAATGACGTAATAGCGCTCATAGCGATTGTCGAAGGGAACATCCAGAATGCCTGGAACCGGCAGCGTCGAAACGCCAAGCGAAGACGAGACAAGCGGGGCTGTCTGGAAATTACCCAACGGCTCCACCACCCAGTACCAGCCGGTATCAGGCTGCGAAAATCGCAGGTCACCCAGTTGCGGGCTGCCGGCCAGCGTATTTTCGTTGGAAACGGTAATGGAATTGATGACGTTGTAGAGTTGGGCGCGCAGCAAGTCGGTAAAGCTACGCTCCACGCCCTGCCGGTAGAGCGTGGAGATCACCACCGCGATCACCACCAGTGCCAGGGCAGACCATGCCGAGGCCAGCAGCAGAACGCGGGCGGTGAGTGAGTTACTTCGCATCTGCGGGCGCTTGCATCCGGTAGCCAAGACCACGGATGGTCTCGATCAGATCGACACCCAGTTTTTTACGCAGACGTCCGACGAAAACTTCGATCGTATTGGAATCCCTGTCGAAATCCTGATCGTACATATGCTCGACCAGCTCGGTGCGCGACACCACCTCACCCATGTGGTGCATGAGATAGGATAGAAGCCGAAACTCGTGAGACGTCAGTTTCAGTGTCACGCCATTGACGGTCGCCTTGGAGGATTTCGTATCGAGCCGCACCGGGCCGCAGGTAATCTCGGATGACGCATGTCCGGCTGCGCGGCGGATCAGCGCGCGCACGCGCGCCAGAATTTCTTCCACGTGGAAAGGCTTTGTCACATAGTCGTCGGCGCCGGCATCGATACCTGCGACCTTGTCGCTCCAGCGGTCACGCGCGGTGAGGATCAGGACCGGCATGGACTTGCCGCTTGCACGCCATTTCTCGACGACGGTAATGCCATCCATCTGCGGCAGGCCGATATCAAGAACGATCGCGTCATAGGGCTCGGTGTCACCAAGATAATGCCCCTCTTCGCCATCGAAGGCCTGATCAACGACATAACCCGCTTCTTTCAGCGCGTCGGTCAGCTGTCGATTGAGGTTTGTATCGTCCTCGACCACGAGAATGCGCATCATCAGTCCCTTTTCATTCCACACGTCACTTCTGCAGTGTGACGCTCATTCACATCATGTCTACATCAGAAATTTAAGGATTGCGACGGTCTACATCGGGACGCGCATCGTCACCTTGCGGGGGCGCTCGCCGTTGCCCTGCACCAGCACGGTCACGATGCAATTTTGGCCGTCATTGGACGGATAAACCGAAAGAAGCTGGCCACCGGTTTCACGTACCACCCGCGTTACGGCCGAGCTGCAGTCACTTGCAACCTGATAGACGCGTGCCGCCAATGGCGCACCTTGGACATCAGCTTGCGGCGCAGGAAATCCGGAAAGCCCGGCTGCAAGCGTCGCGATGATGAGAGGTGATGCCATTGCAAAAAACTTCCAAAGAAAACCGGGATGCACGGGAGACGAATTCTTGGTCAAATATGTATCGCAAAGCGTCTGAATGGCAAATGAATGTGGACTGTGGTGGATTTCAGCGTGATGTGGGCAATAGCGCGAGTGGCTCCCCCCCCCTGTCCTTCGTAATAAAGGGAGGAGCCACCCGCTCACCCTTGCACAATCCTACTTGATCGCACGCGTCGCAGCCAACCGCCCGTAGAGCGCAATCAAGCCACCCACGCCGCCTGCCACCGTCATCAGGCCCTCAGCAAGGTCGTTTTCAAAACCCGCCGGCAGGTTCAGGCCCGCAACATGCAGCAGCGGCGCCACCACCGCAATCAAAGCGCCCCAGACGGTTTTGGATTGGTACCAGGCTTTCATCTCGGTCATAGTCTACCCTTTCTCGGTTGACGTTATTGTGATTTTGAAATTCAAAGGCTCAAAGTCGTGCTGGCGGCAATGCCCAGCGGCACCGCACGGCCAAGCTGGCGCACCATGATCGAAAGCGTGGTCTGCGCTGCGCCGAAATCGGCCATCTCATCGTTGACGGCATAGAGGCAGCTCGTGGCGGCAACCTCCATCGTGCGGCGAACCACACCGTTGGCAAGCACCTGGATGCGGTATCGTTCGGACACTTCATCGAGCGGAATATCGGCTGCATCCCAGCCATCGGCCTCGACGCGTCCGCGCCGTACCCATGTCAGCAGCACGCCATCCGCGCCGCGCTGACCGCGCAGATGCACCGGCGCCAGCGGCATTTCGGCCCGCATTCCGCCCTCAAATTCAAATGGCCCGACAGCCGAGATTTGCGCGCCTGCGGCTTCGATGATCCAGTTCAGTCGCAGGCCCCTCTCGTCACCGCGCAGGCCCATCGGAACGACACCCGTATCCAGAATGACGACCTCAGCTCCGGTCACTGCGCCTGATGCCATCGCGTCCTCCGTCCCGAAAAGGCCGCGCAGAAGCCGGGTCAACCGCCATCGCTTTGCCGCGATCTCTTCGGCCTTTGCAAAAGCGGCAACCTCCCACGCGCCATCGGCACAGCGAATGGCAATGCGGTTGGCGCCGTTCAGCACGGCAAGGTCGGAGACTGACGCCAGATCGCCATAGGGCAGCGTCATCTCGATCGCGTCCGCACTGTTGAAGCGTCCGATGAAACCCCTTGGCACAGGCCCCGCCAGCGCACCGATTTTCGCGGGTTGGTCCAGCATGGCCCTCGCCTCGTAACCTTCGGTTCCGGCAGATGTCGACAGCACCATTCGCCGCCAGGGCTTGGCGAAGGCTGCAACCCGCGCGAAGCCCTGCGCATCGCCGGTTTCATATCGCGGCAGATCCATCAGCACGATATCGGGGTCGAACCCGCTCGAAGCGTCACCACCGCCATCGCGCGGCGCCTCGACTGCGCCAGACACCGTGCTGACGGCGATTGAAAACTCCCGCGCCTCAACGCGCCTGATATCGCCATCCTCGATCCGGCTGACCAGAAACCGCCCGCCCGGCCCGCCCTCCAGCTCCACGCAATTACCGGGGTCGAGCGCTATCTCGCTCGGCGAAATCGCAAAGCTGACTGTGCGACGACCCAACCGATTGTCGCGCAGCAGCGCCTCCACCGCATTTTGCGCCGTCTCCTGCGCCAGCACTGCGCCCAGATCGTAGCGCAGTACCCTGTTTCCGGCATTGTCTATGCGGCGGGACCGCACGCTCGCCTGTTCGTAATCCAGCGTCGGATTGAAAGCCGTCAGCACTGCTTCGGCTGCAAAATCGCTCTCATGCCCGCGCGCCTCCGACCAGAGGGCTGTGTCCTCCATATCCGCATAGGCGGAAATCACCTTCGTCTTGGTCGCAGCACGTCCGCGTGAGACGAAACGGAGCTTTGCGCCATCCTCGATCACATCAACCTGAAACGCCTCCAGCAAAGGTTCCAACAGGCTACGCGCCGCCGTCACATCGCCCTGCGCGTAACCGGCGACATCGCCTGTCACGGCAGAGACGTCGAAATCCGCAAAACCATGATCGTTCAACACTGCGGCGATGAGATCGGCCAGCGTGGTCGCCCCCAGCCTGCCATTCAGCCAGTGTCCGGTGCGCCAATTGCTGCCGTCGTTCCAGATCGAGGTGTCCTGTGGAAAGGCCGGATAGGGCCGCGCATCCCATGTCCAGACGAAAATCCTGGCGGGATCGACCATACCCTGAAGCGCCGAACCACCTGTCCAATGGTCATGATGCGCCTCCAGAAACCGCCTTTGCTGGCTGTCTGAGCGCATACGGCTGGAAAAATAGGGATAGGTGCTCTCGGATGATTTCGGATCGATGAAGGTGTTGGGCCGGTTGGCGCCCTTGTCGATGGCGGGGCAGCCAAGCTCGGTAAACCAAATTGGCTTCATGCCCGGAACCCAGGCGGTCGGTAATGTCTTTTCCGCACCGCCAACCCGGTCGTAATGCCGGTTGCGCCACCAGCCGACCAGATCCTTGTTGCGATAAACCCAGGGCTTGCCCTTCAATCCGTCGGAAATGGCGCTGCGCTTGCGGCTCGTCCGGTCAGCGTCGCTGGCGTAATACCAGGAAAATCCCTCGCCGCCTTCGATAGCACGGCCAAAGCCCGCCGCATCATCGCCACCCTCAAACCCATCCGGGTTCCCGGCCTGTACATCCTCGTCGCGCCAGTCCGACAGCGGCATGTAATTGTCGATGCCCACCGCATCGATCGAAGAGCTTGCCCACAGCGCATCGAGATTGAAGAACACATCGCCCGTTCCGTCTGCCGGATGATATCCGAAATATTCGCTCCAGTCGGCTGCATAGGTCAGCTTCGTCGAAGCCCCCACAACGACGCGCACATCCGCGGCCAAGCGCACCAGTTCGTCCACAAACGGAAAAGCATTTGCCTCATCGCGAACCCGCGTCAGCCCGCGCAGTTCCGACCCGATCAAAAACGCATCCACGCCGCCCGCCTGTTTCGCCAGCGCCGCGTAATGCAGCACCATCCGGCGATATCCGTCAGCACGATTGCAAAAAGTGGAGACTTGCGCGCGTCCCGCTGCCGTTCGGTCCACGCTCCCAGGCTGCCCCGCAGCCGGATGACAGGTAATCTTGCCACGCCAGCCATAGGCGTCCTGTTGCCTGTTGCCATAGGGGTCCGGCAACCCGTTGTCGACCGGCACGTCCATCATCACGAACGGGTAGAGACACACTTTCAGCCCACGCGCCTTCAGGTCGGCAATCGCCTGCAACACGCTTGCATCGCTCGGTGTGCCACCATAGGCCGGGCCGCCATTATGCCGGGTCACTCGCAAAGCCTGCCCGCGTCCCACCCCTGCGACAGACCATCGCATGCTCTCGCGGTTGCGGGAGACCACCTCCACGCCCGGCAAAACACGGCATTCCCCGGCGCGCATATCGGTCCCGAACCACGCCACCACCAGTGCCACGCTTTCAAGGTTGGGGCACAGCGCCTGCAGTTCGTCGAGGGAGGCGTGCCAGTCCGTTGCGGCCGTCAGTGTGTGGCGGTTCATCACCCGGCTTTCGCCCGCGCCCGTCCGCTCGGAGACAGCAACCGTCGCATAGCCATGCTCTGTCGCGCCCGGTATCACCGTCACGGCCCGTATCTGGCTTTCCAGCTTGCCGATGGGCCTCACCACCTCGAACTGCAGCAACGGAATGCGATTGCCGAAACTGTCGAGTGGCAACCGCTCGAACACGACGTAGGACAGGCCGCGATAGGCTGGTGCATTGCCCGCCCCTTGTTTCGCTTCAATCAACGGGTCGGGACGCTGTGTATCGCTTCCAGAGTAGAACCGCATCTCGATGCCGGTCAGGTCCAACTCCTGTCCGTCCGCCCATACACGCCTGACCATCGCGGTTTCGCCTTCGCACAGGCCAACCGCCAGGTTTGCAAAATAGCTGTAGGTTTCGACGGTGGTCGTGCCACTGCTGTTGCTTTTTCCACCCCGCCTTTCCCGCGTCATGTTTTCCTCAAAACGCGTTGCCCAGATCAACGTACCTCCGATGCGCACCGTGCCGTAAGCCCGCGCGATCGCAGCGCCTTCGTCTGCTCCGGGAATCCGGGCCGTGGAGAGCCGTGCACCCGTTACCGTTCGAGATGATGACAGCAGCGCGCTATCCAAGGCGCTCCCCGCCAACGCCCCCGCCGCCCTGCCGATGATCGTGCCCACCGGCCCGAAAATACTACCAAGAGCAGCGCCCGCCGCCTGTAAAACAAGGGTTGCCATCAATCACCTCTGGGGAAATCGGAATATGCCGGCGATACGTTTTCGCCATGAAGGCACAAGGGCCGAGCGCAGCACGCAGGCCCCTTCATAGGCATGAATGAAATGGTCGGCATCGGCCAGAATGCCCACATGTTTGGCCGCGAAATCCGGGCGCCAGCGAAACAGCAGCATGTCGCCCGGCAGCGCGTTCTCCATGCTGGCAACCGGGTGAAAGTGCCGGGATGCCGCCGCCATCAACCGGTCCTCGCCACCGCGCTCGGCCCAGTCGCGCGCGTAAGGCGGCGGCAATTCCGGCTCATCTGCGTAAAGCTCGCGCCAAAGGCCGCGCACCAGCCCCAGACAATCGCAGCCCACGCCTTTCAGGCAGGCCTGATGCCGGTACGGCGTGCCGATCCAGCTATCCGCCATCACCAGAACCCGTTCACCGATGTCGCTCATGAAAACAGTGCTCCACCATCGTGCTGGGTGCGGCTCGTCACATAGGAATAGGCGAAATCGGCCCCCGGCATATGCGGAAAGCCGCGAAAATTCAGGTGGTTGGCGAATTTCGCCTTGCAGGTTGCAAAGCTCTTGTCGCATCCCACCACCACGGTGAATCTGTCACCCGCCTGTGGTGAAACCTCCAGCGGTAGCCAGAAACTGAAGCTCGCCACCCCGTCCCGCAGGGTATGGTCATCGAGGTCGAAGCTGCGACCTGCGTTCCGGCCGCTCGAAAACGCCAGCCTGCCCTGCCTGAAAAACCCCTCTTCAAAACCCGCCAGCCCAGATACCGAAATCCGTCCGTTACCGTCGACGGAGACCACCGTGCCCGCCGCCTGAAACGCCGCGATATTGGCTCCACATCTGGCATCACCAAGCGCTGCATCACATCGCCTGCCATAGACGCGGCCCTGCGGCTGGCTCAGCCTGTGGGCAAAACTGCGCAATTCCGCCTTGAAGGCGCCGCCTGCCCGCGTCACCTCGCCAATCTCGCGCACCTTCAGCAACACGTGCTGCTGCGGCACCTGCCAGTTAACGCAGTAGAGCTCCACGCGGGCGCCGTCATAGCGACCCGCGGCCAGATCATCTTCGCTCACCGCCTCGTTTGAAAACCCGCCCGAAACCTCACCGCTGCTGGCCGCCAAGCCCGTCTCGCTGTCGTTTTCACCGGCCTGAAAACCGCTTGCGGCGAGATAGGTCACTCCATCAAACGTCAGTGCCTCATCATGTTCGGTGAAGCCCAACACAGCCCCGTCGCGAAGGCTGACCTTCCAGCAATGGCACGTTGTCGTCGCCTCGCCCTCCAGGTGTGCTGCAAAATCCTCTGGAACTCTCCTCACGGCAAAATCTCCACCAGTGGAATGGAAGGAATGCGTCCGGCCTCGAAGGCACTCAGGCTCACATCAATGCGATCGATATCGAACCTGACAGGCACATCGAACTCGAAACCCGCCCGCACAGCCGCACCCGCCGCAGGCACGTGGCCTGCCGCAAAGGTTACGATGCCGGTCACAAGGTCAGTGCTGAAATGTGCGGTCGAAACACCATTCACCGAAACCGTCACGGAGCCCTCAACGGGTTTGGTAATGGTCCGTGTCCAGCCTCCGCCCGCATCGGCATAGGTCTTCACCAGAGGAAAGGCTGCCGTCACGCCGTCGCCGGTCCCAATCCGCTGATCCATCGCGCTCGGCACAGTCAGTGGCGGGCAGGACCGGAAATCCACAGGGTCACGAAACCGGAACCCGTAAAGCTGCCCGCCCCGCGCCTCGAAAAACGCCAGCACGGCGTAGAGGTCACTGACAGAGCGAACGCCAGGCCCAGCATCATAGGCACGCCGCGAATTCCGCCACCTCTGGTTCCGGTTCTCCCGCCCATTGGAGAGGTTGACGATATCCGTCCGCCGCACCGGCCCGCCACTGGTTCCCAATGCCAGCCGCAACGGAAAGCGCACCTCATGAAATGCCGTCATGATATTGATTTTCCTAGATTTAAGTGAGTTTTTGAGTTCGCCCGCTATTTGTCTTTCGCCATTGAGCGACAGTGGGCGTCGCTCCCCCCCTCTGTCCTGCCGGACATCTCCCCCTCAGGTGGGGAGATCGACTCGTGGCAGCCACTCGACTATCTCTGATGTTGAGATTGAAGTGGGCGTTTGCGCCCAGCTGATCTCCCTCCTTGTGGGGGAGATGTCCGGCAGGACAGAGGGGGGGCCACATCCTCAACGCCAAACGCAAAAGCACATCGGCCAGAACTACAACCCCCGCTGCCCCCGCCCCACACTGCGCGCCAGCATCGCCGAAATCTGTCCCTCGCTGCGCCGAAAACTCGCCGCATCACTCGCCGTCACATTGAACACGATCTGCGTACCACCGCCGCCACCGGCAGAGGCAACGCCCAGCGAACCATCTGCCCCACGCTTCAATGGCAAAATCGCCTCACTCCCCGCCTCGCCCATCAGCCCCATGTCGCCACCCATCGGGAAAAACGTCGGGCTCGATACCACCCCACCATCCGCAAATGGCGTCACCCGTCCCGGCACGCCGCCATCTGCAAAGGCAAACAGCGATCCGGCCCCGGATGTGAGGCTGCTGACCGCCGATGACAGCATATTCTCCAGTGGCTTCAACCCTGCAGACAGCGCGATATTCGACAGCCGCATCCCCAGACCCTGCAAAACGCCGTCCAGCCCCTTGCCACCAATCGTGGCTGCCTGGAGCGCAGACGTCAGCGCCGACCCAAACCGCTGCGACCGCCGCTCCAGATCATCCATGACATCCGCCAGAGCCTGCGCCTCGTCACGCTGACCAGAAAAACTCGTCTCATCAACCATCGGCCTTGCCTTTCTGATTCAATTTGGGAAGCTAGGGGATTGGAATTCAAAGCCATTGCTGCATGACTTGAGCCGCATCGACATCATCACCCTCAATGTCATCACGCAGGGAGGCATGTCAGACCGGGATGTGCGACGGGCGGTAGACGTGATCGAAGAACACCGACAACTCTTCATCGATACCTGGAGAAAATATCATGGTTGAGATCAGCGATCAGGATCTTGCGCAGGCAAAAAAGCGCTGGCGCGAAGAGCGGGCAGAGCGTCCAGTGCCGAACGCCGTGCGCTTCGATCCCGCATCGGAACGGGTGATTGTGGATTTCACCAACGGTGCATCCTTTATGTTCCCGGCCCGCGCACTGGAGGGATTGGAATTGGCGACAACGGCCCAGCTTGCCGAGGTTGAGTTGCTGGGTGAAACCGGCCTGCATTGGGAAAGCCTAGACCTCGATTACACCGTCAGTGGCTTGATGAGCGGCATCTTCGGTAGCAAGACGTTCATGGAAGCGCAAAGCCGGGGCGGAAAAAGCAGATCCGTCGCCAAATCAGCAGCGAGCCGCGCAAATGGCGCAAAGGGCGGTCGTCCGAAGAAAGCCGCCAGGCCCTGATCACCCATCCGGAAAAGCCCGCATCAAACCCTCCAGCCGACCTCGATCCAAGCCATCACGCCGGGGCCGCATCCCACCGGTCATGGCAAAAAACTCGACCGGGGTCAGCGCCCAGAAAATATTGGGAGACAGCCGCAGCAGGCTCAGTCCGGCATGGATAACCTGGTCCCAGGGAAAGGGCTTGGCACCATGATCAGAGCTTGCGCCAGCTGCGGCACTCAGGGGGACGTTGTTGCCTGTCCCTCCGGCTGCGTCCCGGCAAATGTCGCGGTCAGCAGGTCGCCCACGATCGTCGCATAACCCGCAACACCACCTTCGATGCTCATCCCCGCCACGTCGTCGTCGGACAGCACGTTGCCCGCCCCGCGAAGCCCGGCACCGATGACGCGGATCATGTCGGCAGACTTCATTCGCCCGCTGGCAAAACGTGCCGCAAGGTCGGTCAGATCATCGGCGGCGAAGGCGGTTTCCAGTTCCGCCAGTGCGCCCAGCGTCAGGCACAGAATGCGCCTTTCGCCATCCAGCACCGCCTCCACCTCACCCCGCCTGCGGTTGGCGCGTCCAAAATTGGCCGCTCCCATCACAAGGCTCCAAAGGTAATGGCACCGGCCGATTCCAGCGCGATTTCGAACTGCACCTCGCCGTCGTGCCGCCCGGAATATTCCAGCGCGGTCACCTGAAACGGCCCCGCCACCGTGCCGAAATCCGGGATGACGATCTGCCAGCCGGGAATGCTACCGGCAAAAAACTGCCCCCGCACCAGCGCATCGCTCTGCTGGTCCTTGAAGATGCCCGATGCCGTCAACCCCGCACGCTGAATGCCCGTCCCCGCCAGCAATTCGCGCCAGCGCCCGGCACTTTCGGCATCCGTCACATCAACGCTTTCGGCGTTGAACGCCAGCCGCTTGGTGCGCAGCCCGGCAACGGTCACGAACGCCCCGCCATTCTCGATTTTCAGCAGCAGGTCCTTGCCCTTCTGCGCCACCATGGTGTGTCCTTTCAGTTTCACGATCTTTGAGGCAACACACAGCCCACCGAGTGGACGGTGCAGTTGGAATGAAATACGGTCTGCGTGGTTTTAAAGGAGCGCAACACGATGAAGGTCTTGGACAGTGAGCCTTGGGGTTGGGATCTGCTGGAAGACGGCGATATCCTTTATCTGCATGCCATCTGCAGCCACAGTGCCGTAGACTATTCGGTCATTATTGTGCTCAACGAAGCAGAGCGGGCGGCGTATGAAGCCAAGGGGCGAGCCTATCTCAACACCCTCGCCCACGATATTCACTATAGCGCTCCGGGTGTGATCGGCAGCCAATCACCTTTCAAACCACGCAATTTGAAGATTTCCGATAAGAACGTAGCGGAGAAGATATTCAACGCTCTTATGGCATCCGCCAAGGCGGCGTCATCCTCGCCGTGACGTCACTCTGTGACCGCCCGAAACCGGATCTCCGTTAAAAACTGCTTCGACTTTGCCTGTCGCACCGAGCGGCTGTTGCGAAAGAACAGACTGACCAGCGCGATGCCCCCACCCAGCGTCAGCGGCGCATCATCCAGCAGCGCCAGAATCCGTACCGCGATGTCCTGCGCCAGTTTCCGCCCGCCCTCTTCGCTCCAGACTTCAATGGTCAGAAAATGCTCTTCCGCCTGCTCGGACGCGGTCGAATAATCTCGGCTGTCGATTTCACCGAATACGACGCATGGCAGAACCGGGCGCGGCAGCAGCCGGTCGACGAGACCGCCGCGGCCCACCAGACCCACCAGCACCGCATCGCCGGAAAGCTGCGCATGCACGGCCTGCAACAGCGCGTTGGCTGCCCTCATCGGCTTTCCTCCTCGCAGCGGCAGACGATAAAGCGGCCTGTTTCATCCGGGTCCACAACGGATTGCACCACAAACACCCGCACCCCCTTGCGAAACCGCATGCCCGCCCGGATATCATCGCGAAATCCGGCCCAGATGCGGTGCGTGATCGCCACGCCATCGGCGGATGCCCGCTCGTAAGCGCCCTGCGAGACCGGCTCGATGGCCGCCCACAAAGACCGCAACACCCGCCATCCCGCTCTCACTCCGCCCTGTCCGTCCGGCAGATCGTCGGGCGTTTCAAGCTCCAGCCGCGCGGTCAGCTGGCCGGGGTCCAGAAAGGTCAGGTTCATCGCCCTACAGCCCTGTTCTGCAGAACGGCGCAATCAGCCGCTCATATCCGCGCGGCACACCGGCGGGCTGATCGGCTGGCGAAACCGCGCCGCGAAACGCATACATATGCGCAATGTGAACCAGCATCGCCCGCTTCAGCGTGTCCGGCACATCCGCACCGCTCTCGCCGAAACCCGCGGTAAAATCGATTTCGATGCCGTTCAGCGGTTGTCCAGGTGCGGGCGGCTGGCGCACCCACAGCCGTGCGGGGCGGCCCTCGCCATCCAGCAGCTTTTCGATCGCGGTCACATCGAAAGGATCGCCCGCATCATCGAAAACCAGAATCGTTTCGATGGCTTGCACCGGCCCTTTCGCAATCAGAATCACACTGTTGAGGGGCCAGTCGTCGAGGTAAAGCCGAAAACTCTGGCGCATCAGGCAAAGTCCCGTCTGGCGCTCCAGATAGTCGCGCGCGGTGGCGATCAATGATGTCAGCAGCGCGTCCTCATCGTCGCCATCCAGCCGCAAATGCGCCTTCACGTCGGCAAGCGTCAGCGCCTCCGCCTGCGGCGGAGTCAGTTGTGCATAGGTCATGGGGTCTCCGGGGAATTGGGTTGGTGTAGCAGCGACTATTGCCTGTCCTCACCTGTGGCTCACCCCAAAGGTGGGGAGATCGGCAAGAAGCAGGCGCGCCACTCTCTCCGTAATCTTTGAGAGGGGGCTGGACGTCGCAACGAGTCGATCTCCCCCCTTGTGGGGGAGATGTCCGGCAGGACAGAGGGGGATAAGCGACAGGCGATGGCGCTTATGTTTGTCCGCCACCATGCCGGGTCAGCCCCGGCATGGTGGAAGCACCAGCACCACTCAGCTCACGGCAAACTTCACCAGCTTCACCGCCTCGAAATTCTGCACCCCGCCACCCACACGCTTGGTGGTGTAGAACAGAACATAGGGCTTGGCGGAATACGGGTCGCGCAGAATGCGGATTCCGGTGCGGTCGACCACCAGATAACCGGAGCGGAAGTCACCGAAAGCAATCGACATGCTGTTGGCTGCCACATCCGGCATGTCCTCGGCCTCGGCCACCGGAAAGCCCATCAGCAGTGCCGCCTGGCCAGCGGAGGCTGGCGGTTGCCACATGTAGTTGCCGGTGGTGTCCTTGAAGCGACGCAACGTGGACTGGGTCTTGCGGTTCATCAGGAAGCTGCCATTCTGGCGATGTCCCGCTTTCAGCGAATAGACCGTGTCGATCAGCGTATCCAGCGGCCCGGCAGAGGCAAAGCCACCCGCCACACCCGTCGCCAGATAGCCGATCTTGCCCCAGCTCCAGTCACCGTTGGCCACCGTGTCATAGGCCAAAAGGCCCTTCGGCTTGTTCACGCCATCGCCGGAAATGAAGGCCGTCCCTTCCTGCTCGGCAAAGGCCACATCCACTTCGGATGCAATCCATGCCTCGATATCGACAGCGGAATCATCCAGCAGCCCCTGCGTGGCGGCAGGCATCGCGTATAGCTCCATGGTCGGAAATGTCAGCTCGGCAAGCTGCGGGGTGTTGGTCTGGGGCCGCGCCGCCGTTTCCGAAACCCACCCGGTCGCCATGCCGCTCGGTGCAAACGGCTTTTTCAGCACCGCACCGGAAACCTGCCGCACCGTTGCCAGCGCACGCATCGGTGACACCACCGCCATGCGCCTGCCGATATCGCTGTCGGTCTCGTTGGGCAGCAGGTAGCCGCCATCCGCACCGGCACTTCCGGCAAAGGCCTTGGCCTCCAAATCCCGTAGCGCACCCTCGTCACCCCGGCGAATATAGGCCTCGAAGGCTGCCTTGTGCTCTTCCGTTTCCGCAGAGGCCCCACCACGACGCCCCAGCACAGGCCGCGCCTTTTTGAGCGAAAGTTCGTCCATCACCTTTTTGTTGTCGTCCAGCGCCTTGTCGATCCGGTCGAGCTTTTCACGGGTCAGCACATCGCTGCCCATCTTGCGCTCGATGTCGCCGAGACGCTCGTCGTTGGTTTCACGAAACGCCTCGAAGGCTTCCATGAAATCATCGAACGCCGCCGTCATCGTGTCCGGCACGGCCTTGATCTGCGGTGCCACGGATTGTTCTGTCATCTTGTCGTCCTCTATTGATGTTTGTGTGGGAGCGGAAAAAGCGGGGTCTCACCGCCGGAAGCTGCGATCCGCCAGGCTCTTCGCCATCAGGCGCATGGCACGCACCAGCTCGGTCTCCCGGTCGCGAAAGAACCGGGCCTGTTTGACGTTGGAAACGCGCGCCGATGGCAGCATGGGAAAGGTCACGACGGAGATTTCCCACAGATCGGCTTCCAGAATGCGGCGGATGCCACCGCGCGCGGCCTTGCCCGCCCGCACCGTCTGGAAGCCGATGGAAAGCCCGTCCAGCGCACCCGTCTTCATCAGCGAATGCACCTCCTTTGCCCGCGCCACGCTTGGCGCCAGCACACCCTCCACAAACAGGCCCCGCTCATCCTCGCGAATGGTGCGCCACGCACCAATCGGCTGCGCGGGGTCGTGCTGGTACAGCATGCGAATGCCAGCGGCACCGCGCTCTTCGATGGAGCGCCTGAAGGCTCCAGGCTCGATCACGTCGCGGCCCAGATCCACCTCGCCAAACACGCTGGCATAGCCGGAAAACGAGCCGTCAAAGGCAATGCCGCGCAGTTCCAGATTGGCAAATTTGCGCGTGGCGGGCCGCGACCCGCGATAAGCGTGCATGAAATTCTCCTGAGATTTTGAGGAAATTTGTGCTGACGGATCAGCTCAGAGCGTTTCCTTGTTAAATTGAAACGTTCTGCCGGAGCAGATTTTCGTCAGGACAAAGGCGATTGGCGAAGGGCATACCCTAAGGTACGGTCGAGCCGATCGCCTTTGTCCTGGCGGAAATATGCCCGGCCCTCCGGGTTGGTTGAAACGGGCCACCTGCCTGCCCGGACGGCTTGGCCGTATGCTAAGGCTACGCCACGCGCCATCCGGACAAGCAGTCGATCCCGTTTGAACCACCAGAACTGTTTCCATTTAACAAGGAAACGCTCTAAAGCTTTGGCCGCGCCGAGTAGCGCTCGGCAATCCGCACCATCACGCCCAGCCCCCACCACGCGCAAAGGCTGGCAGCGGCAGAACCGGTGAGCATGATCTCCTGGCTTGAAAGCGCTGTGGAAAGACCCAGCCGCTGGGCAATCCAGAGTCCCACCGGCCCGCCGAAGATCATGCCGCACGCAAGTCCGGTCAAGAACCGGCTGGCCGCCTCGCGGTGGGTCTGCGGCAACAGATAGATCAAAGACACTCCGGCACCCGCCACGGCCCCGGTCAAGCGGGCAGCCCAGATGCTGCCCTCGTTGGCAAATTCAGACATGGGTAACCATTCCCGGTTAGAGTAGGAAAAGTTGCGCAGCGGATGCCTTGCACCCGCAATAGAATTTTTTGCGCTTTTCTCGAGTCATCGGAGCCGGTTGAGGGGAAACCTTCACAAACGGATTCCGGTTGTTGAGAGAGTGGTTGAGCGCTGCGGCTGGGTTATCTCTCCCCTTGTGGGAGAGAAAGCGATTTCAACATCTTAAGCTTGCTTAAGTGTTAGAAATCGCAAGTGAGGGGTGTTCCGCACCCTCAGCAGACCCCTCACCTGAAAAATCTATGACTTAGCTTTCAGCTAAAACCATGATTTTTCTTCCTCTCCCACAAGGGGAGAGGTACCCAGCCCTCACCCTCAATACCCCACCGCCTCCCGCTTCTCCTCGTCGTTCAGGAACCCTGCCGCCGCTACCCGCGCCCAAAGCGCATCCCGCTCGCTGGACAAGCCCGCAATCCTGTCGAGATCCGGCTCCAGCCGCAACGCACCGTCGAACAGCGGTGCCAGCCAGCCGGAAAGGCTCGCCGCCGTGCGGTTGATCAATGGCAGAACCGTCAGCCGATAGAACGCCCGGTTCGCTTCCTGATAATTCGCATAGGTGTTGTCACCGGGAATACCCAGCAGCATGGGCGGCACGCCGAGCGCCAGCGCAATGTCCCGCGCCGCGCCATTCTTGGCCTCCATAAAATCCATGTCCTTGGGCGAAAGGCCCATGCTCTTCCAGTCCAGTCCGCCCTCCAGAAGCAGCGGACGACCGGCGTTGACCGCGCCTGCGTAACCCTCCTCCAGTTCGCGTTTCAGGCGCTCATACTGGTCGGTGGAGAGATTGCCGCCTTCCTTGGGCTGATAGACCAGCGCCCCGGACGGACGGGCGGAGTTTTCCAGCAGCCGTTTGTTCCAGATGCTGGCCGCATTGTGCAGATCGAGCGCCGCGCCCGCCGCTGCCAGCGGCGAAAACCCGGCGTGGTCATCAAGCGGGTTGAACAGTTTCAGCTGTAGCAACCCCAGCCCGTCACGATCCGCCGCGATGCGCCGGGCCGCCCGGCCCTCGGCGCGGTAATCGAAGGCCGCAGCCCATCCATCGCCCCCTTCGATGATGCTGACGCGGTCCGGCCGTAGCAAATGCAGCTCGCGCAGCCGCTCCCCCACCATCAGTGGCTCGATATAGGCATTCCCGGAGAGCAGCAGATGACCATAGAGCGCCTCGAAAAAATCCGGCCCACTCATCTGTCCATTGGGGCGCGACAGCAACCGCAGCAAAGCATGCTCGCCAATCTCGTCGTCGCCTTCATACAACAACCAGCTGACAGACGCCGCAGCCTCTGCCACCATTCTGGCTGCCCGGTGCGCCACGGGGTTCTTCATGAACCCTTCGCGTGACAGCGCGCCATAACCCCGGCCAGACCAATGCGCCCGTCCCGCCTCACCAGACAGCACCAGGAACCCGCCCGCCGCCTTTTCTTCGCGCACAACCGCGCGCTCCACCGGGCGCCGCCACGGCAGGGAACCAAAAAATCGCATGGATATTTTCCTTTGAGAGAAAACAAAAAGCCACCCGTGGAGGTGGCTCAGATGGTGGGGCTGAAAGCCGACTTATCGTATCGGCACCTTCACCGCCCGATCGCTGTCGAAATCAGCCGCTACCCGCGTGTCGCGCAACGGCTTCACCGTGTTCGTAGACACCTCATAGGCCGGATCGGCCTTGTAGGCGGCAAGCGCTGCCTCGTTTTCGAATTCGCCGTAGACGATGAAATCGACCTGATTGCCCCACTGGTCTTTCTTCACGTTCTCACCAATTTCCAGTTTGAGCGCGTGGGAAATGCCGGTCAGGCCGGAAAGGCCCTTGCGCACCGCCTCGCGGTTGGCTTCTGGCACAGTGAAGAAAACGATGTGGCGGATCATGGAAGCACCTGTCATGCAAAATCTCGGGTGGAAATCGCTATCATCCCACCGCTGGCTGTTCAATCAGGGTCGCCGTCAACGCCGCGTAAAACGCCCGGCCGTAACCGGCAATCAGCGCTGCCCGGTCGGTGCCGTTGACGATGGCTCTGGCACCGTCCCAATCGGAGCGTCGGGCATCGAAATATTGCGACAGACGCCTGCCGGTAAAACTTCCGCGCAACATGCCCTCGACCAGGATGGTTGCGGACACCTGCGGCTCCATCGCCCGCTCGGGGCGCTGCACCAGGTCGATGCCGGTTACCGCAGCCATCGCCTCATAATTGCGCCTATGCGTCAGTTGAACCAGCCCGCGCCCCAGCCAGCTCTTGCCCTCGGCGTCGCGCCGCCAATAGGGCGTGCGCACCTGCCCCAGCCGCCCATCCGCATACGCCCGGTCCAGAATGCGAATGGCGGCATCGTCACTGGCAGCCAGCGTCTCGCGCACCGGCTGCATCGTCGCTGCCGTTTCGTGAAAGGCCGTTGCCAACATATAGGCCAGGTAGCGAGCATCGCCATCGGGTGCTCTATCGGCGAAGACATCGACGATCAGTTCGGTGCCCTGCACCTGCGCTGCGGTCAATCTTCCGGGAAAAGGAGCCGTGCGAATCATCGCAAAGAAACGCTGGATATCCACCACCATCATCACATGTCTCCATCATCGGTCATTAAACCTGAGGTTTTGATTTTTAAATTGCCACACCTAAATCGATTTAAAAAAATCCTAATCGATTTTATTTTGTGCGAACCGTTTTAAGGAAAAAATTTACCTTGAATTGCGGAACCTCTGGCCGCCTACTCTGTTTGACCCCGCGCAATGAACAGCGCCAACCCGCCAAGGAGGAATGCCATGACCGCGACGATCCCTCAGACGATCTACGACCGTCTCGAAAATGAATGGCGTCAGATGCGCGAAGTCAGCGCACAGACAAAACCTTCGCAGGCTCCCAAGAAGTAATTGGGTCGGGGGCGTCAGTCGCCCCCGCACCGGAATTTAAAACCGCCCGTGATAGGCCGTTATCGACCTTCGCGGGCGTTTCCCGTTTTAGTGGCACGGCGCGGCCGCATTACCTCTCCCCTTGTGGGAGAGGAAGAAAAATCACAATCTTATCTGGAAGCTAAGTCATAGGTTTTTCAGGCGAGGGGTTCGGCTTGCGCCGAAGAAAAACCTCACTTGTGATTTCTCACACGTGAGCACTGCTCAAGATGTTGAAATCGCTTCGTCTCCCACAACGGAAGAGCTTGTCAGCCGCGCCCGCCGCACCCTCGCCGGACCCCTCACATTCCCCGCACGCGTGGCTCGGTCATCGTATCCATCGCGAGCGCCGTCAGCGCCCAGACCAGCGCATCCAGCCGGTCGGGAGATTTTTTGGAGGATAGACCATCAGGTCCGAAATCGGTCATCTGGTCCTCCAGCTTTTCAAAGCGGGCCGCATGGCGCACCCGCCCCTGCTCGTAAAGTGCGGCAACGGGTTCGGCACGGGTAAACTTGCCCCTGCTTGCCCGCACCATGGTCACGGGCAGGTTGGCGTCTATGCTTTTCAGCATGGCACTCACCATCTCGCCGCCCTGGTTGACTTCCGCCACCACCCGGTCAGCCTCGAAACGATGATGCGCGGCCACCACGGCGCGTGCCCAGCCTGCCGGTGTGGCACCCTCAGCGGAGCAGTCCGCGAGAACCCAGAACCGACCATCGATACCCATTCCCGCTACCACAATGCCGCAGCAGGATCCTTCTCCACTTCCCGCCGGTGGGTCAACCGCCACCACGATCCGCGCCAGGGAATCCGGCCTGTCATCGAAAATCGCTTCGATATCCGCCCGCTTCCACAGCGCATCGCCGCGCTGGGCAATCAACTCGCCGTCCAGTTCCTGCCGCCCCAGCCGCGTCCCGCCGTAACGTTTCATCATCGCATCGATGAAGCCGGGCGAAAGATTAGCCGCATTGTCGTGGGTGCGCATCCGCACGACGCGACTGCCAGGGTCGGCCATCAGCGCCTTCAACAGCGGTATCGGCCTCGGCGTCGTAGTAATCAGCTGCTGCGGCCGGTCACCCAGTCGCAGGCCGAACTGCAGCATGTCCCAGGTTTCCTGCGCATATCGCCATTTCCCCAGCTCATCGGCCCAGGCAAAATGAAACTGCGGTCCACGCAGGCTTTCCGGGTCCTCGGAAGAGAAGATTTGCGCCATCGCCCCGTTCGGCCATATCAGCCTGCGGCGAGACGCCTCGAAATCCGGCCTCTTTCGTCGGGCGATCCGGCAGATACCGGAGACGCCGTCGATCATCACCTCGCGGGCATCTCCCAACGTTTCCGCCACCAATGCAATCCGCAGATCGGACCGCTCGCCGGCAGACGCGATGAGATGCACCCATTCGGCCCCGGCCCGGGTTTTGCCAGAGCCGCGACCGCCAACCAGCAACCAGTTGCGCCAGTCACCGTCGGGCGGCTGCTGCACGAGGCTACCCACCATCCGCCAGTCATGTCTCAACCGGAACACATGGTTTCGCTGATGTCGTTCGGCCAGCAGAGTGTCCATACGCAACCGCATTTCCTCTCTGCGCACAGTCGGATCGCCCGCAATGTGGCCGGTCAGAACGGCCTTTGCCGCTTCATTTTGCGCTTTCAGCCGTTTGCCCGTTCGCAGAAACACCGGCTGCGATAAGTTTCGCCCGCACTTTTTGCTCGACGAGCTCATCGATCCGCCTCTGGAAAAAGGCGACCGCCTCTTCATAATCCTGATTTTCCGCATCGCTTTCGGCGGCAACCTCTCGGTCGCGCGCCAATTGCCGCTGCAGCGTGTCGATCTTTTCCAGCGTGCGAACGATCAGCGACATCGCATCCGTCGCAGCCTTCACATCGGCCCGCGCCAATTTGGCCAGAGCCTCGTCAGCCGCACCATCCAGCGCCGCCCCCGCCCCTTCGCGCAACTCGCGAAAGAACCGAAACTGCTCCCGCATCTCCGTCGTCATCTCATTCATCAGCCGCCACAACCCATCCGGCCCGTCAATGGTACCGGATGCGCCGTCAGGCGACTGAGATTTGGTTTCGAGCTTTGCGGTCAACCCGTACACAGGCTTTTGCAGCCACTCGCAGTAGAGCGAGAGGTCGTCGTCGATTGTCGATGTCATGTTTTGCCTGTTGGTAAGAACATCAAACGTAGATGCAAGATCGCCCCCTCTGCCCTGCCGAGCATCTCCCCCACAGGTGGGGAGATCGAAGTGTTGAAACCTGTCGCCCATCTTAAAGGATGCAGATAAAGCAAGGAGCAAGCGTCTAGCCGATCTCCCTCCTTGTGGGGGAGATGTCCGGCAGGACAGAGGGGGAAGCCACACCCAGCAACGCTACGATGAAATAGAGACCTCACCCGCTTCAGCAGCGTCCCCACCACTCACACTTCTCCGACTATACCTAAACACTACCAAACGACCGTCACGCAGTCAAGGACTATTTTCCTATTGACCTGAAATTTATTCCGCAACTTTTCTTCCACACACCGCCGCGCCATATTACAGTATCCCCGCCAACAACCGTGAAGGAAGCAAAAACGTGAGATGGATCAGTCGCTTGGTCATACCGCTTTCCAGCACGGGCATCGTCTTCGGCACGGTGTTGCTGTGCGCGTCGCTGACGCCATCGCTGCTTCCCCGCACCTATGTCATGCAGGGGGTGCTGTGCGGTTTTTCCTTTGCCATCGGCTATCTCATCGGCGTTTTTCTGAAGGACGTCGCCATCTATCTCGGCCTGCGGCAGCCCTCGCGGCATAACAAGCGCGGTGTTCTCTTTGTCGTCTCGCTGGCGGCCATCGTCGCCGCCGTGGGGTTTCTCTGGCAGGCGGCAACCTGGCAGAACTCCATTCGCGTGCTGATGGAGCTCGACCCGCTGGACAGTGCCCACCGGTTTAAAACCGGCGCCATCGCCATCGGCGTCTCCGCCCTCCTCATCGGTTTCGGACGGTTGTTCCAGATCGTGCGACGGCTGTTTGCCCTGCGAAGCCGCCGTTTCCTGCCGCGCCCACTGGCCAATGTCGTCGGTATTGCCGCAGCCGCCGTCATCGCCGTTCTGCTGCTCAACGGACTGGTGGTGGATGTCGGCCTGCGCTTTATGGACAGCTCTCTGAAACAGGTGGACAGCCTCATCGAACCGGATGTGCCGCGCCCCTCCGACCCCTCCAAGACGGGCAGCGAAGCCTCGCTCATGCCGTGGGAATCGCTTGGTCGCCGTGGCCGCGAATTTGTCGCCACGGGTCCACACAGCGCAGACATTTCCGCCTTCACCCAACGACCCGCCATGGAACCGATCCGCGTTTACGCCGGGCTGAATGCTGGTGCGACACCGGCAGAGCGCGCCAAGCTGGCGCTGGAAGAACTCAAGCGGACCGGCGGCTTCGAGCGTGGGACACTCCTCGTCGTCGTCCCCACCGGCACCGGTTGGATCGATCCGGAAGCGATTGATACGCTTGAATATTTGCACAATGGTGATGTCGCCAGCGTGGCCGTGCAATATTCCTACCTTTCCAGCTGGATCGCTCTTCTGACGGAGCCCGATTACGGGGTGGAGACCGCCCGCGCGCTGTTCGAAGCCATCTACGGCTACTGGACGACGCTGCCCAAGGAGACCCGCCCCAAACTCTACCTGCACGGCCTCAGTCTGGGTGCGCTCAACAGCCAGAAATCGTCCGATCTTTACGATGTGCTGGCAGATCCGTTCCAGGGCGCGCTGTGGAGCGGCCCGCCCTTCTCCAGCCCCACATGGCGCATGGCCACGACAGGTCGCAACGAGGGCTCACCTTACTGGCTGCCGACCTTCCGGGATTCCTCCGTCATCCGCTTTGCCGATCAATATACCAACGCCCACAGGCCGGATAAGCCCTGGGGGCCGATGCGCATCGTCTATCTGCAATATGCCAGCGACCCCATAACCTTTTTTGAGACCGCCGCGCTTTACCGCCGCCCGGAATGGATGCAGCAACCGCGCGGCCGTGATGTTTCCACCTCCTTCCGATGGTTCCCCGTCGTCACCGAGCTGCAACTGCTGCTGGACGTCGCCGCCGCAACCACCGCGCCCATGGGCTACGGCCACGTCTACGCGCCTGAACACTACATCGACGCCTGGCTGGAAGTCACCCAACCCCAAGGATGGACACCGGACAGCATCCAGCGGTTGAAGATGTTCTTCAAAGCGAAACGGGGCAGCACGGACCCGGTGTGATAAGACGTAAGCCACAAATACGCCATCTTGCAAAACTACCCTTAAAGGGTAATATCAGTTATGGAAAAACGGCGCGCGCACTACAATCTAAAAACCATTATCGCCATCGTAAAACATCAGCGAGCAGCTGTCTTCACCAAAACCGCCATTGATGGAGGGCGGCGGATGGATTTGACGGTCGGCGAGATGATCAATGTCATTTGCGAGCTCAATACCAAGTGCCTCTACAAGTCTATGACAACCTATAACGACAACACAGTCTGGCAAGACGTCTATCATGCAGATACCCCAGGTGGCAGAGCATATATCAAGCTGACGCTTCGGACCAACGGAGCATTGGTCATACAATTCAAGGAGTTGGAGTCATGAGCGACATCTGCATGTGCTGCGATTCTGGCACAGAAATGAGCGCCTTTTCAAATGAAACCCACCGTATAGAACATCGCGGCTTGGTTACCGATGTCGAAGGCCTTTCCGGCTTTCGCTGCCCTGCCTGTTGCGAGATCGAGTATGATGCTCAAAGCGCTGAACGCTACGCCACGGCAAGTGACACACTTGTGCTGGAAGCGCGCCGCACCACCGGCGACGAGCTGCGCCGCATCCGCAAAAAGCTTGGCATCAATCAGGCGGAAGCATCGAAGCTAACAGGCGGTGGGCACAATGCCTTTTCGCGCTACGAAACCGGCAAAGTCACACCCACGCCCGCCGTCATTAATCTTTTTCGCATGCTGGAAAAGCACCCGGAAGAAGTCGAAGAGCTCAAGCGGGCCTAGGTTAGGCCCGCCCACGTCACCGCGAAATCCGTGTCGATAAAATCACCGAAGACAGCGTCCGCTCCACCCCATCCAGCGCCCCGATCCCGTCGATCAGCCGGTCGAGGTCGGCAATCGAAGGTGCCGTCAGAATGGCGATCAAGTCGAAGCTGCCGCTGACGGAATGCAGCATCGTGACCTCCTTGATGGCTGCCAGCGCCGCCGTTACACCTGCCAGCGCCTTGGGTGCGATGGTAATCAGCACATGCGCCCGCACCAGCCCGGAAAGGTAGGCGTCTGACAGCTTGATGCCGTAACCCGCGATCACCCCGTCCGCCTCCAGTCGCTCGATACGCGCCTGCACGGTGGTGCGGGAAAGGCCAAGCGTGCGGGCCAGTTCCGCCACCGGCATCCGGGCATTGTCAGCCAGCAACGAAAGCAGCGCACGGTCTTTTTCGCTGATTGGCATTCTGTATAATCCTGTTGTCGATATGCATAAATTTAAACGTCTTTCCGCGCAATGTGAAGCTACGAATCGTCTTCTAAATGCGGCATTCTGTTACCTCAATTGCATTTCTCATGGGGGACATCATGAAACACATCGTCATCATCGGCGCAGGCAATATCGGCTCGGCCATCGCATGGATGCTGGCTGTAACGGGCGATTATCGCATCACCGTCGCAGACCGTTCCGCAGACCAGCTTGCCAATGTTCCCACCCATGAACGCGTCGATACCGAGATTGTCGATATCACCGACCGTCTTGGCCTGCAGGCGCTGTTGAAAGACAAGTTCGCGGTCCTCTCTGCCGCTCCATTCCACCTCACCGCAGGCATTGCTGAAGCCGCAGTCGCTGTCGGCACCCACTATCTCGACCTCACCGAAGACGTCGAATCCACCCGCAAGGTCAAGAGACTGGCCGAGACGTCCGAAAGCGCGCTTATTCCGCAATGCGGCCTTGCGCCCGGCTTCATCTCCATCGTGGCTGCCGATCTCGCCTCGCGTTTCGACAAGCTGGACAGCGTGCGCATGCGCGTCGGCGCCCTGCCGCAATATCCGTCCAACGCCTTGAATTATAACCTCACCTGGAGCACGGACGGGCTTATCAACGAGTATATCGAGCCCTGCGAAGCCATCGTCGAGGGGCGTCTGACTGCCGTGCCTGCACTCGAAGAACGCGAGGAATTCTCGCTTGATGGCATGACCTACGAGGCCTTCAACACCTCCGGTGGTCTTGGCACGCTGGCTGCCACGCTTGAAGGCAGGGTGCGCACCATGAACTACCGCACCATCCGCTACCCCGGCCACGCCGCCATCATGAAAGCGCTGCTCAACGATCTCAACCTGCGCAACCGTCGTGATGTGCTGAAAGACCTGTTTGAAAACGCCCTGCCCGCCACCATGCAGGATGTCGTCATCGTCTTCGTCACCGTCTGCGGCACGAAAAACGGCCGCTTCATGCAGGAAACCTACGCCCACAAAGTCTATGCCGGCCCCGTCTCCGGCCGCATGATGAGCGCCATCCAGATCACCACCGCCGCCGGTATCACCACGGTTCTTGACCTGCTGAAAGACGGCAAGCTGCCGCAAAAAGGCTTCGTCAAACAGGAGGATATCGCGCTGCCAGATTTTCTGGCCAACCGGTTCGGGCAATATTACGCACCGCGTGAGGGCTTGGCGAAGGTGGGGTGAGAGCGCGAGGCTTGCTCTGTACCTCTCCCCTTGTGGGAGAGGAAGAAAAATCATGATCTTAGCTGAAGGCTAAGTCATAGATTTTTCAGGTGAGGGGTTTGCTGTAGCGCGCAAAATCGAATGGCGCAAAGCGCAAGATCGATTGGCAACAATTTTCTCTTTCTTCCAGCCAACCTTTAACCCTTCTGACATCGAACAATTGCGTCCTCAGTAGCAACGTGGTTTTTATGGCCACGTTGTCATCTGAGGAAACATAATGCCCTGGATTAAATCCGCCTATGTAGTCGCTCTTGTAGTCCCCCTGGGTTCTCCTGTGACGTCTCTTGCTGCATCACCACAAGAGAACCGTCTATCTGCTGCGCTCGTCGAGTGGTCCGTCGCCAACTGCGACACGAAGAAAATTTCAGGCTTGGTTTTCAGCTTGACGTCAATGACCGTGAACGGATCAAGCGTAAACGACATGAACGTTGCACGAGAGGCAGTTCGCAAGGGCGTCGCAGATAACTACACCTCCACTGAAGCCGCATGCGCCGATATCCTTCCCGGATTGCAAGCTGGTACTCAGTAGGGCGTTATAATCACCTCTTTCACCGTCTTACTCTTGCCCTGTCCCTGTATCGAGTAGGTGCAGTCCACTTCCTCGATCTGAAATGCCTTGAAGGTTTCGAAGACACTTTGAACGGCGTTTAAGGACATAATAAACCGGCCTTTGAGGGCCTTTAAAACGTCGGCCATTTCCGCGAAATCTTCTCGGCTGAACACTCCTGCACCATAGTCGCTCTCGTTGCCCCAATATGGTGGATCGAGATAGAAGAGCGTTCCGGGTCGATCGTAGCGCTCGATGAACTTCCGCCACTGAAGCTGCTCGATGACGACGCCTGCCATCCGTTCGTGGATGGCTTCGAGCTGCGGGGCAAGTTTCAACAAATTGAACCGAGCGCCTTGCATCGTGACGCCGAAAGTCTGACCGTCCACCTTGCCACCGAATGCGGTGCGCTGGAGGTAGAGAAAGCGCGCTGCGCGTTCGAGGTCGGTCAAGGTCGTTGGATCGACGCTTGCAAGCCGATCGAACTCTTTCCGGCTCGTGACCTGAAACCGCAGGGTATCGAGAAACTGCGGATAGTGGCGCTGAAGGATGCGGAAGAAGTTGGCCACGTCGCCGTTGATGTCGTTGACAGCTTCCATGCGCGGCTGAAGGCCACGACGAAGAAAGACGCCGCCCATTCCGACGAAGGCCTCGGCGTAGGCGTCATGGGGCGTGGCGTTGATCTTAGCGATGATGGTTTTGGACAGAATACGTTTTCCACCGATATAAGGCGCGGCAGGCATGGCCGGAGCCACCGGCATCAGATTCACCATTTCAAATATCTCTCGACTCAGTCACAGCAAACCCGCCCTGCAGGGTACGGGTGTGACAGTTATCGATTTGCGCTGTCGGATGGGTTTGGTCGCCAAACTAAGGCCCATCGCTAGGGTGTTTCGGCACCCTGGCCACCCGGTCAGAACCGGGTAGAAAGTCTTTACGTGGGCCAGTCGATCGCGTTGACGGCCGCAACCGTCTTGGCCGCTTCGACTTGAGCGTTCAGCGTTGCTAGCGTTGTCTGGCATGTGACGACGTGGGCCTTGCCATCGCTGCCCGCTCGCTGAATTTGGCTAGCGTTGTGCATCCTCCAACCCCAAGCACCAGCTTTATTCGCGCACCAAAAAGGGGTTTCCCATCCGGCCGCCAAATCGGGAAGTAGAGAACCGGTGACCGAGCCCATCATGTTGATCTGGTCGGTCACGCCGCTGGGATAGGTGTGGAGCGTACCGAGTGCTTCCGATACATAACCGCCGACAATCGCCGCTGCACAATCCCTTGTGAGGGCAGCGACCCGATCGGCTTTCAACTGATCGAGATCAATCGCATCTTCGTGCGGTGGGAACCACTCGCCATCTTTGAAGAGCCAATCGACTGAAACGTCATCCGGGCACTGAAGAAACAGCACTGCGATATCGGGATGGAAGGCGTCTGCCAACGTGACGTTGTCTGGCAGTTCGATGACTTCCACGACGGCCCCGTCCTGAATGCGCGCATAAAGCATAGTGACCTCTCAATATTGAATGATGACGCAACCGGGTGCACCTGGTGCGCCTGCTGACGAGCCCGTAGGGGAAGCAGCGCCGGAACCACCGGAGCCAAAACCAAAACCAGCGATCGCGCCACCACTAAAGGATGGAAGAATGATCGATTGTTGGTATGCAGGCGCGCCCGGACCGCCGTATGGCAGCGAGGTGTTGCCGAAGATGTAGCCACCTGAGTAACCGCCACCCCCGCTAAGATTCATCGACCCCCCTGTCGCGGTTCCACCGGTTCCACCCGCCGCGCTGCCGTTCGACCCTCCTACGCCACCGGTTGCGCTACAGAAACTGCCGAACGAAGATGTTCCGCCCGTCCCGGCAAACCCCGAATTGGACGCCGGGCCCTGCGCACCCCTCACAGCCACCACAATGATGATAACCTGACCGGGCACAACGTCGAACCAGCCCTCGCTGTAGCCCCCACCGCCACCGCCACCGCCAGCATTACTGGTGCCCGCAATACCGCCGCCACCGCCACCGCCGCCCCAAACCCGAGCAAAGACCTTGTAGATACCAACCGGAACAGTCCACGTGTACGTTCCGGGGTTGGAATAGGTCAGAATATTTTTCGGGGGAATGCGGGACAGCGCAAAGCCCATCAGGACCCACTTCGCGCCATTCCAGCCGAACGATGCCAGCTGACCGGGATAAACAGAGTTTGGCGGGATTGGCGCGCCGTCCTCGCCGACCACGGCAACGGCACCGAGGCCGTTGAGGTTGAGCGTCATGGCGTCTGTGTTGATCGCCTGTATTTTCAGGGTCGCTCTGAAGCCTGGTACGATGCTCGATGGAGTGGGGGTGAGGCTTGCAGTCAACGCGTTTGCCGTGCCGCCTGCCTCCGCATAATGCCATTTGCCCGATTGGACATCGAGCGCCAATTTCTCGATGTATGTTCCACCGATGCGCTCGAACACTCGGCCATCCGGTAAGCTTATCCCATGACCGTTAGACGGTGTGAAATAGGACCAGATCGCACCTATCCACTCTGCGATCTTACCGGCATTCCCAGCCCAAGCGCCTGTCGCATCGGCAGGGACAAGATAAGTATCGCCAAGGGCAGGAGCGGCAGGCGTGGCCGTGAGGGTCATTGAATTGATAGCGGTCCAGCGTCGGCTTTTGGCACCGGCTGACAAGCCATGAATTCTGAGGGCCTGCCAGAGCTGCGACCAGTCGGCCGCGTCGGGCACAAGACCGGCCTCTGTAACGACTCTGATAATTTCCTCTTGGACACTGTTGAGGAAAAGGTCAGTGACCTCTGTGCCAGAGACGCCGGCCACAAGGTTCTCTGATCGAAAGCCGCGTTTCCCGCCGCCAATATCGATCGTGTCAGCGCCGTTGATGCGATCCATCAGGCAACTCCATAGTTAAAGACGACATGGGTGTGCGCGGGTTTGATGCGCCGCAGCTCGCACTCGATTGAACTGATCTCGAAAGTGCCGAGGCGATGACCGGCGCGGCTGACACCGGCCCGGAACTTCACAACGCTGACGAGGCCCGGCACGTTGATGCGCCAGACGAACTGACAGCCCTGCGGTCGCAGGCGCTGACCAGCACGCAAGACACCGGCCTTGCTTGGCCAGAACTCCTCGACCGTCACCGTCGCGCCAAGTTTGGCGGCCGTCTCGATCATGTATGGGATCGATTGCCCGCCATAGGCCGTCCAGCGCTGGTGGGCGAGTTTCTGGCGCTGTTCGACCGTCAGGCCGTCAAGATCACGCCCGCAAGGATCGGGACCAAGGCAGCGCTCGAAATCAGGCAAGAGTAGATTTGCCCGACGCGGATCGGTTTCCCGCATCAGGTTTTCAGCGCCTTGCTCCACGTCGGCGATCAAGACAGCCACGGCTTCCAGGACGGCATCGAGGACGCCACCGCGCAGGCCGAGTGCCCAGCCATTTGGGAGCTTTGAAACGAGGCTTTGAAGGATGGTTGAAACGCTGCGTGCCATCTCAATCCACAAACACGATGGCGGCAGCAACCGGGTATTCGGTGCGCTCTAAGGTAAAAGGTGCTGCAGGCACGATCAGGTCATGAGCGTATTCACCCGAAGCGGACGAGATCGCCTCGGAGATCCGCGAGGGCTCGATGCGCGCTCCGATCGGGCTCTCATTCTGATCATCGTCCTCGTCGCCGATCGTGGCGATGAAGCGCTGGTAGGCGTCTGTTACGGCGGCGCGCACGATGGCGGTGTCCGGACGCAGACGGACTGCCAAAGGTATTGTGCGCAAGGTTCCGGCGACAACGATGGCGCGGGCTGTGACAGGCCGGACGCCGGTCTGGCTGGATTGCGGTCCAAGGTGGGTCTGTATCGTCTCAATCTCGGCAAGCGTCGGCTGGCGGGGATCGTTATCCTCGTCATTCATGACGACGACGACACCCAGCGAGCCAAAGCCTATCCAGTCCGGCACGATCGCGACTGCCTTGGCATCAGCCACTTGCCTCACCCACACAGGATAATCGAAGCCAGCGCCGCCGTGGGGAGCTTGGCGAATGCGGGTCAGATAGGCGGCTTTGAGTTCATCGAGCGTCTGTTCGTCAGCGCCACCGGCAAAGGAGGTGGCAACCGTAATCCGGCTGATAGCCGAGAAGGATGTGACGGTTGCAAGCCGGACACCGGTCTCAAGATTGCCGGTCACGCCCGCTTCGGAAGCGATGGCGGCCACGGTCAAAGTCCCGCCAGCCGCAATGGTCCCGCCCGCCGTGGTCAGATAAAGCGCGCCAGCGCCCGACGACAATTCGATGCCAGAAGGCAAGACGGTTCCGGCAGCACCTTCGATGAGAACGGTACCGACTGCCTTCAGCGCGCCACGCTGGGGAACTCCCCAGATGGAGGAATGCGACAGGATGGCCTCTTCAGCGTCGGCGCTGTCGGGCATGTATTGCCGTCCCCAATAGGCCTGATGGTCTTGAACCTCGCGGATTTCCGGGGCAATCGCTCGCAGGATTTGAGAGAACATTCCTCGTGCTGAATAGACAGCGCGGGAAAGGTCAATGGGATCGATGTCTGATCGGATGCGGAGGACTGCGGTTTCCAGCCTCGCGCCCATCCGCAGGAAAATTGTTTTTGCCGTGTCGATTGGCCAAACCATCAATCGACCCTCTTGCTGAGCGACACGGCGCTATCCGCAATAAGGACGCGGTAGCCGAGAACACTGGGCGCAAGCCACTGGACCTCAATCTCGGCAGGCGTGCCGGTATCGGTTTCCGCCCAGGCCAAGGCCTCGCGCAACCAGTATTCGGCCATCAGCCGGGTCGTTTCGGTTTCCTTGGCGCGATCCAGCAGCCACATTTTGGAGCCGGTCAGATCGCCGAACGGGTCGATGCCATCGCCAATCGCACCACGACGTTCGGAAAAGCTCGATGGCGTCAGGAACTGCGAGCGGGCTTCCGGTAGCGGATCATCTTCACCGGCACGACGGTCGAGGCCGACAGACAGAATGATTGGGGTGATCGGCGTCTCATCAATGGCAAGATCGCCGTTATCTGCGAGTGTGAGATCGCAGCGGCGCTTGGTGTTGTCATATGTGAGGGCGAGATCGAACATGGGCGCGAAACTATCGCGCGCGCGCAAGGCGCATCATGCCCGCGACGGCGGGCATGAGCAGCCCAGGCTGGGTAAGTATTAGGTATTATTGAGAGGTAGAGATTTCGACCACTCCAGCGGGAGCACCTTGGGGCAGCAGAATGACTATTAACTTAGGCGTCTGGAGCGCAGGCTGCCAACTCAGTCGCTCGTCGTTAGGGGAAGAAACCGAAAGCTGACGATAATCGACCGCGTGTTCAAACTGAACCACGATGGTCCGAGAAGTCGCAACCGACAATGTTTGCTGAGGACCGAACCCTAAGCTGGCACCGTTACTCCATGTGACACACCAGTATTCCACATTGTCGCTGTAAATTGCCGTAGGCATTGAAGCGTGAGCTGGAAAGCGAAGGCGCAGTAAAGCTCTTTTGGAAATTGGTTCAGGTGGCTGAGAATCAGCTTTCTTCCTGTCAAACCTGATTGCGAGCCAATGAGACCAGGCACCGCAAAACAGGCCAAAAAAGAACGCAACCAAAGGCCAGTAAAAAGCTGATTGAGTGACCGCTGTCATGGCCTGTGTCAACTTTCCATTCGGATCGTTATACAAACCATTCTGCTCGCCGAGTTTGACGGCAAATTCGCCAACCACCGGCAGAAGCAGTATCGTAAATAGCCAGGATAGGATCCTGCGTAAGTTCTTCGACATATGAAATTTGTAGCTGACGCCCAAGGCATTTGGCGAGTCCTTTCTCTACTTCTCGGTGTAGCTCAGCCGCTTACTGGTGGATTAGTTTTGGCACCACCACGCGTGACACCGTCATGGACATGCGTCTTGTCGATCGGCACCCCATCGTGCCAGATGCTACCGCCGTCGAAGTGGAACCCTGCGGCGTCGATGGTAAGGGAAATACCGCCTACCTTCAGAGCAACGGAATTGGCGGCAGTGACTTCGATGCCACCACCAGCTCGGACAACAACTCTATCTCCGAACTGATTATAAAGTGCCGCATCGCCAGCATCTAGACCGCTGAGACGAGACGACGGGTTGCCGATCGGCAAGACAATCATGTCGCCTTCGTCGCCACCCACCGCGATGGCGATGGCTAATCCGCCATCCTCGGGTGCCGAGCTGGTCATACCATATTGCTGCGCCACCTCGACATTGTCGCGCCAGATGCCATCGGCAACCTCGATCGAGGCGGTTTGCGCCTCGCCATCATCGCGGATGTTTTTGATGGAAACGCGCCGGACCAGGCCGCGCACTTTCGATAGCAGTTCGCGATTGCTCATAAGGCCTCCGCCGATCCGTCCAGAGACGTGGATGCCTTGCTGGATGTCTTGCTTTTCTGGTTCTTGCGTCGGTTGCCCACCGGTCCCTTGTCGAAAGCTTCAGGGCTGACGACACTGAGTTCAGTTATTCGACCAGCACTGTCTTCGGCAAAGCGTGTGCGGGAAATCAGCATGTCGCGCTCGACATCCTGAAACGCATCAGAGACGTAAGTGAGCTGGTTGACCGTCCAGAGCTGCCCGTTGGCGATAAAGCCCTTGACCGTATACGTCATTTCCTCGCTCTCGGCCCGTGCCGTGCGGCTTCGCCAGTCGGCCTCGTCCTGGGCAGACGTGGTGTCGGCCTTGGACCGTGCCAGATGAACGATCGGACGATAGCGGGTAATCTCATCATCCTTGGCGCGGCCGGTCGCGGCGGTTCCCTTGCGTTCCTGCTCTGTCGCCGACCCACTGCCCGGATTGCGCCCGCCGGTTCCGATCGGTTCGGCCGTCACATCCAGCTTGCCCTTACCGCGCTCCTTGCCTGCCTTCTCGCCCTGGCCTCGCACCGTTGTTTCCGAGAATCGGTTCTCGTGGCTGTACTCGGCGCCGGAGGATAAGACGTTGCCTGGAAGAACCAGATGCGCGGGCGCGCGTGTCGCACCGGTGCGCGTGATCACGACGCCGCCTATGCCATCGGACAAGACAAGGGCATGGCGACTTCTGGCACCCTTTTCGATGGCGCTGAAAGCGGTCTCGGCAAGATCGACTGAATAGCGGCCAAAGGGCTCGCCCGTGTCGATCTCCGAGCGGACGGACATGCCGAAGGGTTCAGCGATGCGCTTGGCGGCATCTTCCAGCTTGACGTTGTTGAACTCGGCCACGTCCTTCATGGCGGCGCAATCGATCAGATCGCCGCTTTTGTCGCGGCCGGAGATCGTGACGCTGATCTGCCGATCGCTGATGTCAGGCCGCACCTTCTCCAGCCAGCCCTTCAGCACCGTGCGGCCATCGATACGAATGACGACTTCCGGTCCCGGCCGCAGCTTGTAGGGCGCGCCCGCCGAGGCGTAACGGAGCGCTTGCTTCGAGCGAACACGGTCGCGGAAGGTGAAGGAAAAGGAACCGGCGAAGTCCTTTAGATCGCGGGTGACTTCGCCGGAAAGCCACTGGTCATATTGGACGCCGTCGATGAAGAGCGTGATGCCTTTTGTTTTCACAGGCCTAACTCCTCAAGAAAGGAATCGAGACCGGCAGGCTTTTCCGCGTTCATGACGCGCACCTTGATCTCGGCGTCCCAATGGGCGATCAGGCGATCGCTCCATGTCCGACCAATATTGCGCATGCGGATAAGTTTCAGCTCATCCGATGTCTTGGTGATACGGCGCTCCCATTTGCGGATCTGCTTCCAAAAGAAGCGATGGCTATCCTTGACTGCCTGCGGTAGCGCCTTGAAGCACTTCCCACAAATCATCTCGCCTGGGTATTTATCGGCCGGTGCAGTTCTTTTGCAGCAAGGGTTGATGCAACGCGTACGGTTTGCCAGCATCAGCGGATATCCAGCAGTTCAACCGCGCCCGCCTCGATCGAGGCCGGATGTCGCGGATCGTTGCGCGAAACGATGTCCCGATAGACCGCTTCCATGCGGGCCGGATCGTCGCCTGCGACGTGGAGCGCAAGCGCCCATGCGTCGATGTTTCGCTCCGGCCGGAAGGTCAAAACGTCTGGCAGACGACCAATCACCTCGTTGATGTCGATAACGATGGCGACGCTGAGTTCCCGCGCACGTCTCACCAGGACAGATGTCTCTGCCTGGAACATCGTGGTGCCGAAGGTTTCGAGCTGCTCGATAACGTCGTCCAGGGCGGACGTCACCCGCGCCCGAAATGCCAGCGCTTCGCGCCGTGAGGCATAAGCCGCATAGGATGATTGCGCGCAGGCGGCAGCTATGAAGCGCACGGCCGCTGAGATCAGCAAGGCCCGATCGATGTCGGAAGGTGCCGCTACCGACGAGGCGGTGGTGGCAACCGCCACATCTAGGCCGATGGTCATCAGGCTTTGCGATGTTGCAGGCACTTCGGCCTGTGCAGCGGCTGCGGGTGCAACTGCTGGCACCTCGCTGATTGTTTCGATGACCTTGGCAGCACTTTCCACCCAAGCGGTGAATGCCACGGGCGTGCCGGGCGTGCTGGCAGATAGTGCCGTGACGATCTGCGGGACAGCTCTTGCCGATCCCGAGGCGGGCGTGGTGGACGATACAGCCGCTGTGACGATCCGGGTCGATCGGGTGACGGCTGCTGTGCGAGCCGACGAAATGACACGGGTTCCGACTGCCCCCGACAGGATCGATGCCGCCGACATGATGGTGGCGATCGCAGAGGTGAGGTTGGAAGCAAGCGACGACAGGCCCCCGGCAGAGCCTGTCGGTATGCGCTTGAACGATGCGTTGATCCTGACCACGCGCAGCTCGCGGGCGGAAAAGCTGATCTCGGCAGGCTCTTCGAGCATGACCTGCATGGGGCCAAGCCATGGATGCACGAGCATTCCCGGTCCCGGCTTTTCAAACGCGGCCTTGAACACCAGAGCCCGCGCCAGATAATCGTCGGAAATGACCAGGGCATCAATGGTGACGACAGACGGCAGAAGGCCGAAGTCATCGTAGGCAGGGGCATCGACGCCGGGAAACAGATATTCGAGAACGCGGCGTCCGTTTTCCGTGCTCGTGTCGGCCACAAACAGCGAGAGCCCGCGATACATGCAGGGCAACAGGCCGGGCAGTTTGTCGAGGCTGTCGTAGAACATCACTCACGCCCCGTAACGCGACCGGTGTTGGCCTTGAGCGGCACATTCGGATTGTCGCTCTGTGCGCCAGTAACGGTCGCACCATTCGATCCTGTCACCGAGATCGAGCCGTTGACCTCCACCTGTGTCTTTCCGCCTGGCTGCGCAGGCAGCGCATTATTGTTGGCTGGCTGATCGCCGCCGTCAGGACCTCCCCCACCAAAAAGATTTGGCATCCAGGACGGTTTTTTGATCACGGATGATAGATCGATATTTCCGATCGCTGCCAGAATAGCATCCGGTAGCCCCTTGAACCACGCAATCAGCTCATCAAATTTGCTGATGATACCGTTGATCATCTGCTGCCCAGCCTGAACACCGGCACTGTAGAAATCACCCGGCAACGCCTTCACCGATGCCACGAACTTGCCGATGCCGTCCGATGCGTCTTTCCATGCCTGGGAAACACCTTTGGGAACGAGGCTTTCCCA
This sequence comes from Rhizobium skierniewicense, assembly GCF_014196515.1. Lineage (GTDB taxonomy): Bacteria > Pseudomonadota > Alphaproteobacteria > Rhizobiales > Rhizobiaceae > Agrobacterium > Agrobacterium skierniewicense. The sequence continues at coordinate 105,007 of NZ_JACIDV010000009.1, forward strand.
ACTGATCTTTCCCTCGGCCAGATCGGCCATCGTCTTTACCAACTGGGCGATCGCCTCCGCGACATTCTTGATGGTGAACGTCACGACATCAAGGCCACCGCCAGCAAAGCTGCCGAGCCATTCGAAGACGCTATTGGCCTTGCCCGTATCGACGCCAGTCAATGCGCCGAGCGCCCTGCCGAGCCGCCATAGACCGCTCGCAATGTCCGTGATCGCTTTGACCGTTCCGCCAACGTTCTCGCCGATCGACGGCAGCGAAATCGCGAAACCCGTTCCAAAAGATTTCAGGCGATCCCATGCGCCGGAAAGACTGGTCAAGACCAATTCCAAAGACTTGATCGCGGCAAGCTTTGCACCGTCTATGTCGACACCGGAGAGATCGAACTGGAGACCCTTCGAGAAGCCTTCAAAGAGGCCTCGAAGATTGTTTAAGCCACCTTTGATGTCTCCCATGGCACGACTAAGACCGGCACGCACAGTCGGGCCGTACCGATCCGCCATCTCGCGCCCGGCAGCAACAATCCGGGTACCTTTCTCGCGGACGGTATCGGCCAGTTGGGAAAATCCGGTTTTCGCCCGATCCCAAAGCCGCATCAGTCGTGGTCCGTAGCTGCCCCAATTTTTGTAGATATGCGCTGCGCCTAACCCCAGCGCCGCGATCGTCAAGCCGACTGGACCGAGCAATGCCGCCAGCATGCCTAGCCCGGCCGCGATCACCGGCAGGATGACGCCAAGCGCACCGATGCCAGCAGCGACGAGGATGGCAACACCGGCAAAAGCGATACCCTGCTTGACCATGCCGCCCGTGCTGGCGTCCAGCTCGCGCATCCATTTGAGGCCATCCATCAGGTAGCCGTTGATCATCGGCATCCATGTGCCGAAGGCGAGACCAACCTCACGGCTGGCCTGCTGGCCGATTTCCCCGAACGTGATCAGTTGCCGATTGAGCCCCTGCATCTGGGTTTCGAAATCGCCATCGATGACGCCACCGGTTGCCTTTGCGACCTCGTCCTTGATCCGCTTGAATTCATCGACGTTGGTCAGAAACGGGATAAGGAAGTCCATCACCTGCATGTCGGAGAACAGCCCGCCGAGCGCACCAGCGCCGTGGATTTGTTCGAGCTGCTCGCGAACGAAGCCGAGCGCGTCGGCACCTTCCAGACCCGACGCCTTGGCCTTCTGCATCAGTTTGTCGATCTCGGTACCGGAGACACCCGTCAGTTTGACGATCTTCTGCATGACGGCTTCGATCGGGTTGATGCCCTTCGTCGCGGCATCCTTCATGACCGCCTCGATGTTCACGCCCGCCTCGGCAAAGCTCTTGATCGTCGCAGGTGCGAGGATTTTGGACAGAAAGTTTTTAAGGTTGTTGGCAGCTTCTGCGGGATCGGCCGTGCCTTTGCGGGCAATCTGGAGGGCAGCACCAAGGAAGTTGACGGCTTCGCGGCCGGTCACGCCAAACTTCGCCATCTGCGATGTCAGTGTCGGGAAATACCGCGCCATGTCCTTCAGCTCGAACGCGCCTTCCTTACCTGCAACGACAAGCGCACCAAGTGAGTTCTCCAGCTGGTCGGCAGGAACCTTCAGTGTCTGAAGCAGCGACGTGGCGACCGCCGACATATCGCTGAACTCGGCGTTGGCTGCGGTCGCGGCCTTGCCGATGATTCCGATGGAAGCATCGATTAACGATCGGTCCACACCGGCCGCGATCATCTGGCCAGCGCCAGACGCGATGATGTCAGAGGTTTGCCCGACGATCAGCGCCAGCTCTTCGTACTGAGCCTTCGCTTGGTCTACGAAATTAAAGGCAGCTTGATTGGTGAGATTAGCCGTTCCCGCTATGTCGAGGAGTTGCTGCTGGAAGGCAGCAGCTTCTTTCATCGGCCCCATGAAGGAGATGGCCGCGACAGCCGCGCCAACAATGCCGATTTTCCGGGCGAAGCTTGAGATGCCTTCTAGGGCGCTACGAATACGACGCAAAGGACCGGAAAGCATGTCGCGCATGCGCACGATCACATCAAGGTTCATGTTCCGATTGGCCACAGCGCGCCCCGCTCAAATTAGGGGCCAAACTATCGCGCACGCGCAAGCCTGATCATGCCCGCCAGCGCAGGCGGGCATGACTTAAGGTTTCGACATTTCACTGACGTGGTTTCGGTATGCCATGATGCAGTTCCACCAGAACCGCAACTCATCTATCGTCATGGCGTCAATTTCGGCAGCGCTGAAGCCGGAGCCATCAGCGACACCGCCTGTCATTATCGGCCACTCTTTGGGCCATTGTTCAAAAAATGGTTGAGTACCTTCGCACTGTCATTGATGTCCTTTGCGTCCATCCTGTCGAATAACGCGTTCATCACGACTTGAGTGATTTTTGTCGAACGTGAGAAAGCGACCACTGACATGGACTCTTCCGACGCTGCGGAAACGGCTCGGGTGTCAGCGCCGTTCAGACGATGAAACGTCAAGCTGTCATAGGTGGTTTCTTTGATCTTCCCACCTTTTTGCGTGCGCAAAGTCTTGGGGTAGGCAAGCGGCAAGGTTACGGTGCCATCTTTGTTAAGGACGGCATGCGGTGGCAGCTTGTCCAGTGGGTGCTCGTCCTCATTGATGATGTCGGGGTCCAAGGCAGGATCAATGATGCCCACTGTGTCCTCATCGATGACACTGGTACCGTCATTATCGGCGTTCACCAAGCCTGCCGCCTGACCCTCGTCAAGATCGATATCAACACTGTTTGTAATCTTCGTTCCCATTATAGAATTTCCTCTGGCGAAGACGCCGCCCACTTGAGTTCGATCTTGCCGCCTTCGCCGCCAGTGACTTCCGACCTGTCGTCGACGAGGAAGGCGTCGTTAAAGACGAGAGTCTGGCCGGTGTCGCACACGACCTGCAATTCGCCCTCACCGGGATCGAGCAGGTTGCCAAGCCGCTGACCGGCTTCCAGATGCGTGGTGGCCGAGATTTCGGAGCCTTGATACTCCTGCGCCCGGCCGACCTTGCGGCCATAGGTAACGGCATTGTTCTTGATGCCGCCCATCCTGAATTTTGCGCCTTTCTCAACTGGCAGGTTACGTCCCCGCCAGATGATATCGACGATGCCCAATACCTGTGTCATCGTTTAAAAATCCCCGTTAAACCTGAAATTCCAGAGCGCCAGCAAACACCATCAGATTGCCGACGATGCGGACCTGCTGGACGCTATCAAGGCGGTTGCGGTCATCGCCGTTACGTTCGAACCGGCTCTCGCGCAAAGTCTTTTGAACGTCTTCGATCCAGACCTTTTCGCCGTAGAGCTTGCACCGTGCCGCCCACGATCCGGCCATGCGCTTCGGTGTGACGACCGATGTGCCTGCATCCTCATCGTCATCAATGCGGGACGCGAAGGCACCGGCACTGTCGTCATCGGCCAGCTTGGAACGCGGATACATGAGGCCGACATAGGCCGACCAGTCGTAGCGAATGCGGCTCATGGTCATCGGCACCATGATGTCCAGCCAGGCGCGATCGGCAATGCCGAGGTTGGTCTGTTTGTAAGTCGTGATCATGCGCGAAATGGTCACGCTGCCATCGGACAAATGATCGAAAGTCGAGATACCGTTGCGCAGCAGCAGATCGTTTTCTTCGTCCAGGAACTGATCAGCCTCGTCGGGAGCCTCCACGCCGGGCAACACCAGGGAGCGCAACTGGCGAGCCGGATCGGCCGTCAGATAGAACGAAGCGACACCAAGCGCCGAGGCCGCGATTGCCCAGGCTGGCGTTGGGCTTTTCTTCAGACCACCTGTCGTCAGGAAAGCACTGTTCGTCAGATTGCCGAAGGTGGTGAGCTGGCCATATGTCCCGGCCTTGAACACGAAGGCGTGGCAATCCAGCTTCGATGTCGCAAGGTAGCGCTGGCGCAGCCACTCGACTGTCTTGGTGACGTTGGTGGTGTCGGACCATGGGTGCGTGATCTTGGTGAACCATGTCGTCGTCAGAGCATCGAGCACTGCCTGAATATCAGGATTGCCGGAGCCTCCCGCCATCGGCACGACGGTAACGGTCAGTCCCTGCGGTAAGGGCTGAGCCTTGGTATCGACGCGCAGATCGATCTCATTGCCAACTTCACCGGCGTGACGAGAGGTCACGGTGACGACGCCAGCAGCCGAGGCGGCGGTTGCCACCATGTCGCTATCGGCGTTGATCGCGGCGGCAAGCTTTGCCGCCAGTGCGGCGATGTTGTCCGTGGCGATCGCGGTCATGCGAACCTGCCGTCCACCGATCTTGAAGCGAAGCACCAGGGCGCTTGCGACGTTGCCCGCAAAGGTGAACGATCCCGTCGCCTTCACGCCGTCAGCATCGTCGGCAAGCGCGGTGACGAATAGCGGCGTATTGCGGTTGGCCTTCTTGAAAAAGGCGACCTGCTCCGCGCCGATCGAGCCACGGCCGAACAGGGAAATACCCTCGTCGGCGCGGGTGATTTCGCGAATGACGCCGGGTGCCAGCGTTCCCGAGGCAAGTCGCTGGCCAATGATGCAGACCTTTTCAGGCCAAGGCAGAACGCCGACATTGCGGTAGTTTGCCCGGATTTCCAGCAGGACGGCCGGTTCAAGTCTATCGACCGGGATTTCGTTGAAATCCATTACTTGGTCTCCTCGGTTTTCTTCGCGACTTCACGCGGCTTTACGATCAAATCGCCGTCCGCAATGCGACGGCGGGTGAAGTGGGTTTGCGGGTCTTCCATGCCCTCGGCTGGCCACAGCGAGCCGTCGGGTTGATGGACAGTGCGGCCCTCGGCCGCGACGAGTGTTTTGGTGGCCATGGCCGTTGTTACTCCTGCGGTGTTTCGATGGTGTCGGTGAAATCGTCGCCAGCGCCTGGCATCGCCCAGGTGATGCCAAGCCCCTTGAAGTCTTCAGGCGTCATCTTGCCGGTTGCAGCTGCTCGGCACGCAAAGCTGAAGGTGAAGTCGAGCTGACTGATTGCGATGTTGTCATCGCTCCAGCCATCGGCAATCACACTGTTGGCCAGCGTGACGTTCGTCGTTCCTTGCCCCTGAAAGCTCACGCCCTGGAGAAGGACGGCGGCGACATCGACCATGGCATCCATGCCGATATCTCTGCGGTCGCCCTTAAAGCGGGCTTCATGGCCGCTCGAAACCTTGTTTACGAGGATAAGCCGCCACAGCATGTTGCCTTTGAGCATTCGCCCGTTGTCGCCATCCGCCTTCATGCCGGTCCACGCGAGACCGAGGAAGGGCGTAAGTTTGGCAATGCGCTGAAACTCGGTCAGGCTCATCGTCTGCGGCACGCGCTCGATCGTGAAAGTCTTTGTCGGGAACGCAATCCGAAGTCGCTCGACAATGAGCGGTTCCTGATTGCGGATCGGCATCAATGGAAAGCTATCCATCAAAACCCCCGCAATGTGTCTGAGGTGACGATGCGTTGGCGGTCAGAAATGCGTGGCCCAGAACCGACGCTGTCGCCGCCTGTCACGGTGGCAAGCGGAATGTCGAGATGCACGATTTCCTTGGCGATGTTCTCCAGCCATTTAATGACTTCGGCTTTGCCCTTGGTCATTTCATCTGACGGACTGGACCGCTCCGTGTCTGCCAGATCGTGGCGGGCGATCACGCAGGCGGCGCGCACGATGTCTTTGGGCGGGGCCGCGATCGGAACGAGGTAGCGCCCGCGAATATAGCTGTTGATCAGCGCGGTGGCATCTTCCAAGGCCGTGTTGACCTTCGCCTCGTCTGGCACCGAGGTCTCACGATCCTCCGGATTGGACAGGCGCACGATCTGCACCTCTCCAAAGCGGGCGATCATATCGGTGACAGTGGCGTACATGGAATGCTCCTGGTGAAGTGCGGCGGGGCCGGATCGCCCCGCCGCCGTGCGGTCGCTCGGGGGTTATTTCTTTGGCGCTGTCTTTGCTTTTTCAGGTTCAGCGACGGGTTCGGTGCCGGACGCATCGCTGACAGGCGCGGTCGTTGGGGCCGGTGCTGGAGCCGCCTTCAGGATCAGAATTTCAGCCTCGGCCGCTTCAAGCTTCTTGCCGAGAGCATCGAGCGCGTTGTCGTGGTCGGCCTGAAGGTTCGCCACTCGCTCGGTCGCGGCTTCGGCGACCTTGGCGTTGAATGATGTCTGAAGGGCTGACGTGATGCCCTCAACCTGCTTTTGCACTTCAGCCGCAACCGCGGTGTCGAAATCAACGCCGGTGAGCTTGACGCCACCCGACCCAACTTCCTGCACGATGAAAGCAGGATCGGCTTTGAACGCCTGGAGCTGCTCTGGAGTCCAGCGGTCGGCAGGATAGATGGCCGATGCAGGGTTCTCGATACCGTTACGGCGAATGCCTGGCTTCGAGCAGATGATCTGAATTTGAGACATTGCGGGTTCCTTGGTTCTCGACGGGTTTCAGGAAAGCGGCGATCGCGCCGTTTTCCGAAAACCCGCCAGCAATCCGGGAGGTAGAGGAGGAGATTGCTAGCGGGAGCGGCAGAGCCATGTGGTGCTCGGCCGATCGGGTTATGCGAGATGCGGGATGACGACGACGGTCGCGGTCTTTGCCCAGACGTTTGTGTCGCCGCCATTGATCAAAGCCGCCTCGACGATCTTGCGGGCTGTCGATTCCAAGTTCGGCGGGACGAGCAGCTTGGTCGGACGGATCGCGTTGATCTGGCCGTCGCGCTTGCGGATCGACTGCATCGTGGTGCGGGCGGCGTCGTAGTTTGCCTGTGTCAGCTCCAGCTTGGACTTGTAGGCCAGCTGCCAGAGACCGAAACCGGCGTTACCGCGTGTGTCGGCACCCCAGACATATTCGTCGCGCCAGAACACGTTCGGGTCGGTTTCCGCAAACATCTGCGTCAGCTTGATCGCTTTGCGGTTCTGCCAGATCATCGGTTTGATGACCTGTGTGTCATCCACGAGGTACCAAGCGGGCTGGCCACCGGCCGAATAGTTCGAAACCGAAATCTGGTTGCCCTGCTCGTTATAGCCGGGATGATCGGTGTCGAAATAATACTGCCCGTCATAGCAGGGTGTGGTCTCACCCTTCTTGAAGAGAGGCCACACCAGCGTATCTGGGAATGCCGCACCGTCCTGACCGTATTGCGCTGCGATCGGCGTGAAGATGCCGACTTGATCGTCTTCAATCTGACGGCGCTTGATCGCAATGGTCTTTTCGAATGAACGGTTGGTGATCGAATAGAGCGATGCACCAACGTCATGGGCAACGCGATCGCCGATCCATTCGCGGAAGCCGGGCAGATCGTCCAGGCGCGGGTACTCGTTGGCAAAAGTGGTTGAGCCAACCGTCATCGCGATTGTGTTGTAGAAAGTAGGCGTTGCGGCAAGCGCCTGATTGAACAGGGTCGAAAGGCCCGTGTAGATGCCGCGCAGATTGGTGACGTTAATGTCCATTTCGGCCCCTTAATTCGTCTTGAGCCAGACGCCGTCCGCGTCGATGGCGTCGATGGTGCCAGCCTTGAGCAAAGCGCCCGCAGCCAACGTGAAAGTGTCGTCGGCCGAGGCGTAGACAGCCGAGCCGATATTGGCTGGCGTGGCACCGGCAAGCGGAATGTTGGTGACACCCTTGCGGGCGTTGATCAGGCGGTCGCCGGTTGCGCCCGCGCTGTTATCGACGGCCTCCTCGGCAAAGCCGATGAGCGCCACGCAGTTGGGGTGCGCGGCAGGCACGGCTGCAAGAGCGGCTGTGACGCCGATCATGGTGCCACCGAAGATGCGCACGCCGCCGAGAACCGGATAACCGTAAGCGTCACCGGCGCGCCACTTGCGGCGAATGTCAGATGTTGCCGCCATGTTAGGCTCCCTTTGCGTGCAGCGTCGCGTGCTGCTTCTTGAAGGCCTCGGGATCAACGCCCATCATGGACGCGACCTTGAGTTCTTCTTCGGTTGCAGTTTCACCGGTCACGGGTGGCTGACGATTGCCAAGCCCACCGGCGTTGATCGATGGCGCGAGCTTCAGCTCGGTCTCGACCTCTGTCGGGTTCTTGGAATGGCGGGCAATCATATGGTCGCGAAGGGCGGGAACGACCTTGCCTGCCGCGATCGCCGCGTCGATGGTTGTCGTTGCCTTCTCCATCGCGTGGGTCGTGACAAGCGTCTCGACGCGAGAGTTGAGGGACGTAACCTGTGCCTTAAGCTCGGAGTTTTCGGCCTCGACCGTGGTGACGGGCTTCAGCTTTGCATTCAGCGCCGTCACGAGGGCTTCGCCGTCAGCCGTTGCATCGACGCCGACAGCCTGGGCAACGCGGCTCATAAGCGCTGCCTGACTGGTGCTGGCGGAGTGAGACGCAGTGATGGCCGCAAGGACTGCGGTCTCATCTGCGGTTTCCGGCAGGCCAAGAGCCTTCCGGAGCGCTACGATGTCCATAGAGTTCTCCTGAGAGTTGGAATGTAGGGATGTAAGAGTGAGGTTCGGATCGTTGGTCAGAGCCACACGCAAAAGCCGGGCAATGTTGTAAGGTGGCTTTGGCGGATGCTGTAGAACCGGCGACACGTAGCCGTAGGCCTTGCCCTGCATCAGGGACAAACCTTCAGGCGTCCATTCGACCTTGGCCCAGATACCGTCTTCACGCGATTGCAGATCGACAATCCAGCCGCGTGCGGGAGCAGCGAAGCCCTTCTTGCCTGCCAGATCGGTGGAGTGATTTTCGTCGATCGGAAGTTTACGTCCTTCGGATGCGAAGTTCGCAACGACTGCCGCAGCGTCGTTGAGAAAATATGGCCCGCGCCCATCGACGCCGGTGAAGCGACCGGCCGGGATGACGTGCATCCATTCCGGTGCGCCAGCGGTTGCCGACTGAAGAGCGATAATGAGGGTCGAGATCGTGTTGTGCATGACCGGGATATGCCACGGGCGCAAAACGCAAATCATGCCCGCCAATGCAGGCGGGAGAAATCAGGCGGGGATTTTAACGGGAGGAGTAGCGTTCCACGAAACCAAAGACGGTTTCGGCGATCATCGCTTCGTCGTCGGATGATATACCGAGGAAGGGGCGTGCGGGCAAGGTAACACTGTCAGCTTTGATAAGGTTCCCGCCCATGCGAAAACGAAGGTATGGAGCAGACACCGGCTTGATGACAGCGCCGAACTGGTGAGGTGCCGCATAGATCAGGTTGGAGCCGACCAGAACTTCGTCATTGCTCGCCCTGGCATTGATGCTGTTTCGCAGGCGGCCGCTTTCGGTCAGGATGCGAGCGTTGCGTTTGCCTTCCGCATATAGCGGGTTCAACGCGGCCCAGGCATTGCCATCGGGATCGGTCTGAGTGACGAACCGCATATGGGTTGAGCCCACGAGGCCGACGCCGATCGCACGCATCACCGGCGTCGTGTCGCGCATCACGCCTTCGAGCTGGCGAAAACCGCGACGGACTTCCGAATCGAGAACCTGCATGGTGATCGAGATCGCCGCGCCACTCATAGACCGCCCTCGCGCAGTGTCCTGACATAGAGACGCTGACGATCATCGTCTTCGGCCAGGGCGACATCGAGCGACCAATCGCGCCCCTGATGTTCGCCCGACACGGTATAGATGCCGTTTCCACGCGAGGTGACTTTCCCGGCCCGTGCGAGACGGCGCGGGACGGTCGCATAGGACGCCGCGTCGGTTCTGCTGATATCGAGGTCTCGGACGGTTTCTGCCAGCAGCCGGAATTCGGTACCGGCCTTCACGCCGAGATCCGCAGCAATCGCCTCGCTGGTCACGCCAGCAGGTGTCCAGCTGCCATCAGGCCACTTGCCCCGTGCCGCTGATAGAATGAAGCTGTTAACCTGCACTTCGTTCGCGCTGACTGGCGTTGCACCAGGTGCGGTCTGTTCCAGCCATGCTTTGCCGGGATTGTAGGCAAAAGATGGATCGACGCCAAGCGGCTGATCCGTGCCGAGCTGGTCGAGGTTAGGTGCTTCGTCAGGCTTCGACTTGCCGAGGCGCTTGAGACCAGGGCGAGACACCGGCGTCACGAAGCAACCGCACTTGTATCCGTTCGGCGGATAGTTGGTGTTCCAGAATGGATCGTCAGCGGCAAAGACCATTCCGTCCCAGGCCTTGTGATTGAGGCGTGGGTGCAGCGCGCCGGAATGATTGTACTGCCAGAACGGGAATGCTTCGAGCGTGTCTGGCTCGCTCATCTGGGCATAGCGACCGGCAGCATAGGCAGATGCGAGGTTGGTTTCGAAGATGAGACGAGAGCGCCAGCCCCGCGCTCCCTTGTACTGCCAGCCGTGACGCTTCACGATATCGTCGAAGTCGGCCCGGAAATCTTCGAGCGTCAGACCTTGTTCAGCCGCCTTCACGATGGCATTCTGAAAGTCATCGACGAGCGCCTGGCTGTTGGCACCGGCCACCATGAACATCTTGGAATGGGCAGCATCCCAGACATCGCGATAGCTCTTGGTCGGCACTGCCGTTTTCTGGCGAAGAAAATCGATCGCTTCATCAAATGGCAGACTGAGGGCATCGATCGCGCTTGCCATCAGAGTAATGATGGACGATCCGAAAATTGAAGCCGAATTGAAGGCCGTGGAGGCGTTTTGAGAGCTTCCAGCGGGGATTGCCGCAAACAACCCCTTGAAGCGCGTCAGGGGGCTTCCTGTCATGTGCGCCCCGCAAGGTCATCAACGAGGGCAGCTTGTCCCGCGAGATGCGCCAAGGTCATTGTTCTCGCCATGGCCTCGGCAAGCTCGTCGGCCGACAGACCGAGTGTAGCCACCCGCCTACCAGCATCGGCCAGATCGGTCGCCTGCATCAAAACATTTCGGACCTTCTCGATCATGCCATTCATTGCTTCTGACGCTTCTTGCTCAAGCCGATCGGTGAGAGCGTCCATGATGTTTGGCTGTGTTCGGCTGTGCGCAGACGCAAAGACGCGATCGAGCGCGTGCTTTGTTGGTTGGGTCTTTTCCTCTTTGACCGGAGCCGGGGCAACTGGACGGCCGCCAACGATCTCAGCGTCGGTCTTTGGTGCGGGGATGCCGAGGCGGTCACGCATCCATCCCGCGTCGGCCGTCAGACCGAGAGGACCGAGCTTCTCGAATGCAGATGAGAAAACGTCGATCGGTACTTCGTCTGGACGGCCGATAGCGAGCGTCGGATAATGATCCTGCGGCCCAAAATTGAATGCCACCATATTTGGAATGAGCTGGGCGTTGAAAGTGCCAGACGTTTCGAGCGCGTCGGAACGCTCGATGTCCTCCTGGACGAGGCGATGTTCCTTGGCAACCGCATGACCGCCTGAGACCGCGTCTGTCGTAGTCGTCTGGCCAAGGACCAGCTTGGACACTTCGCGGTTATGCCAGTCGGTGCGGCGCTCATACATATCCGTCGAGCTGCTCTTCGATCCGACCTCGTGAAACTCGACAAGCATCTCGCGTGGCATGATGGCTGCGCAGTCACCAGCAATGCCGGACACAGCCCGCCACAAAACATCCTTTTCAGCTTCCGTTGCACCTCGGCCATATTTGCCGATGCGGATCGGCTGGCCATAGTTCTGGCAGAAGATCGCCCAATCCTTCACCGTGAAGCTCTTGAACATCCAATACCAGACCGCCACACGGGCGATGCCAGAGCGGATCGTCAGGCCGGATTTGACCTTGGAACGATGGACGATGAACTTGTGTGGCGCAAACGGCTTGTCGCCGCCCACGTCCCGCAGCAGCGGCGTGTCGCCGTCCATCTTGTCGAAGGTGAACCAACGCTGTGTTTGCCAAGTGAGCTTTGCCGGGCAGAGATGACCGTGACGAACCTGCCAGTCGATTTCCATGAACGAAATGGCCTTGCCGATCGCATCGAGCATGTCGAACAGGCTGGAGCGCAAAATGCCCTGGTCAACCCATGCCCTCACGAATGCGGCGTGCTGTTCATGCTCGGCGCTGTCACTGGCCGCTTTGACCGTGATCGGCAACTGCGCGACAGACCGTTTACGCGTGGCGAGCTGCGCGACGTAATGCGGGTCGAGTTCCTCGATCTGTTCCGCCAGTTCGAAGAACGCCTCCGGGTCGCCATTGTCGGCCGCACGCAGGATCGAGGCGAGCTTGACCGGCGTCATGCCGATGGTCTGCTGATTCGACGTGTGCTGCCTGACACCGCCGATCTGTGCGCCTGCATGTTCGTCACTCAGATCGCGGCCAGCAATGACGTTGCCAAGCCAATCGCGAAAACTACCCATTACAATGATCCTCTCAGGTAAACGTCCACGGTGCGGCCGCGCCGGTCATCATCCATCGGCGGTCCACCATTGTGACCACGCATGGATGTGCCGGCACTCTTGCGGCCGGTCTCGTATTCGTAGGCGATGGCCTCCTGGTTGGAGGCAAAGAACGCAAGCGCACCCGCAATCGAGGTGTCGCCGTGCCGGTCGTAACCATCGACACCTTTGGTCGAATGACCATCCGGCACCTTGATGATGCCGTTGACGTAGGCCAGCCCCTGGTGATCGGCGATGACATCGATGTCGTATGGGAACAGCACGGACTTTTCGCCAAAGGCTTCGATGTAACCCGGCATGTTGGCGGCGTACCATTTGGGCGACAGCATGATTTCGTGGATGCACTCACCCCAGCGCTGGCGGGCTTTTTCGGCAAGGTACTGGCCGTTGCCTCGCGCATCGAGGGCGCCGCCGACCATGCGGGGCAAGCCGTCTCCAATGTAGAAAAGGATGTCGCGCTGCTGATCGAACGGAATGTTCTTGAGTTCGACGACGAGGCGTGCGCGACGGACAGCGTCGGGACCGATCTCGAAGACAACGACGGCGGTCTTGTCGCCAGAACGCGCAAAGTCTTCGCCGAAGCAATGTTCACGCTCCTTGTCGAGCTGGTTTAAAAGCGGCTTTAAGACCCCTTCACAGAACTGTTCCGTCTGTTCTTCGCGCTCGTAGTCCTCAAGGTTTTTGAAGTCGTCAGGCCGATCCCATCGTGCGACGGCTGGCAGATCGCGGCTCATGCAGCGCTCGATGATGACGCGGGTCAGCGCCGATCCTTCGGCCTCGGCCGGGATCGCGTCCAGTTCCTGTTTCATCTTGGCGGTGCGCGTGCCGTAGGCCGAACGGATTTTCCGCTCCCACTCTTCTTCTTTCTCAAGCGTCCACTCTTCACCTTTGATCAGGCAGACGCGCTTGAAAAGACCGTTCTTGACAGCATCGCCGAAGGTGAATGTGTGGAAGTTGAAGCCGTTCTTTCCGGCCTCGGCTTCCTTGATCAGTTCGTTGAACGGGTTGCTGACGCCGTTGTGCGACGAAATGATACGGACCTTGCCGCCCCAGATGAGAAGGGCTGCAACCGAATCGATAACTTCGCGAACATCACGGTGAAACGCGGCTTCGTCGATGCAGACGGTGCCCTGCAAACCACGAATGTTTTCCGGGCGCGATGACAGTGCCTCAATGCGGAAGCCCGATTTGAAACGGATGATGTAGCTGGAGATCGCGTTCGTAGTGCCGTCTGCCCGTTGATCGAAGAAGATGCCATCCTCGATCGTCAATAGTTCTTTGGCCACCGACTTCGCGAAGTGTGCCGCATAGCCGATGAACTCCCGGCCCTTCGGCTTGGTGTCGGGGATATAAAAATAGTTCTGCCCACCAGCCGATCGCTGCGCAGCTGCAATCAGTGTTGCGTCCAACGCTTCGGCAAAAGTAATACCGGTTCGTCGTCCTTTGGCGCAGCCTTTCAGCAGGCTGTCATCCGCGAGCCATTCGGCTTGGTGTTCCATAAGGACACCATCGGCCAAGGGATCGAAGTCGTCGGGAATATCACCGCCACGAGGCAATTCGACCGGCAACTGAGCCGGATCGGTAGGTAGCACAGGCGGGTCGATCCAATTGCCTTGCGGCAAGCCGGGCAGCGGTTCAGCCACGGCTCACCTCCATGCAGGAGAGGCCAGTCCCCTTGCACGGGCGGCAATCGTTCTTCAGATCATAGACGACGCTGGAAACTGTGCCGTCCCGCCTGCGGTTGATGCGTTTGATGGCGCGGCCGATACCGTCGCATTTCGTGCAGGCCAGTTCCGAATACGGAATGAAGGTCGCTTTGATCACTGGCCACCATCCTTCTCTTCAGTAACCTTGGAAACTTCAGGTACAGATTTCGCCTTTGGTCGCACTCCGAGGAATTCGCGCCGGGCGCGGGCGATGGCTTCTTTCGTGATGCCGGGCTCGTTGGACAGGATATCGAAAGCCTTCTCCGCCTTGTCATTCATGTCCGCGATCGCCTTGCGGGCCTTTTCTTCGGCTTCGAGTTTCATGCGTCGGTTCGATGAAGCGACCTGCGCAGACGATGCAGCGCGCAGCGCGTTCGCCAGTTCCATCGCACCCTTTGGCGAAAGGCCTGCATCACCGGAGGACTGGAGGATTTCGAAGATCAGTGTCTTGATCGCCTCGGCGGCAATCAGTGTGAGATCATCCGATCCGGCCGCATCCATTCGCTCGGATATCGTCGCGGCGATTTCGCGGGTTTGCTCCAGGCGGCGTGTCATCTGTGACAGGCGGATCGCATGGCGGTTGAATGCCGAGAACGATGGGATATCAAAACCAAGGCCGGTCTCGCCCTGGAGAGCGATCAGCTTGGTTTTCCACTCACCGTAGATTTCGACTTGTGTCCGGTCGCGGTTCGCCAGTTCCTGCGAAGCCCACGAAATAATATCGGAGCATTCATCAGGAAGCCGGTCGATAGCAGAGAGGTGACCGCGTGCTTTGGCCATGTCACGCGCTCACGCGTGATGGACGTTTCACGCCCTCGATGGCGGTATGTCGATCGACATGGCGACGACCCATATCTGTCAGCGACGCGATTTTTACGCTGCCAGCGTCAAGCACAAGGACCGCCCCCATGACCTGCAGATAGTCGATCTGCTGGTGGACCCAAGCCCGTTCCTGATGAATGCCGAAATTGGCAAGAACGGGTTCGAGCATGGAGCTGCTCAAACTCTCGTTTACCTGCTCTGCCAGGGCGCGCAGAATGATCAGTCGCGCTTCTTCACGCATGATCCTCATGTAATCAAAGCCGATGCTCATTTGTTACCTGCCGTTTCAACCAGAAGCTGGTTCATTCTTTCATTGGTGGCCATGATCGGTTTGAGCGTCTCGTTCAGGGTGTCGAGACGGCCATTGACCTTTTCAAGCGCAAGCTCCAATCGGTGCTGGCTTTCCCTGTCGGGCAAATGGCGCAGTTCGCCTTCGATCGCCTGGATGCGCCGGTCGTGCTCGATAAGCTTGCGCTTGTGCTCCTCGGCCTCTGCCTTGCGAGCAGCGACATCGGCAGCATGATCGGTCTTGATTCCTGCTACCTCTTTCAACAGCTCTTTTTCGCCGGAGTTCATCCATCCTTTGATGTGACCGAAAATGGCGATAACGCCTAAGGCGAGGCTGATGTACAGGGCGATCTCTGCGGTGGTCATCGGTGCCGTTTCTCCATTTCGTGAAACTCTTGGCACTCAATGCAGCGCCGGGCGAAAGGTGCCGCAGCACGTCGTTCATCGGAAATCTTGGATGGACAGTCCTGGCATATGAGAGCGCCCCGGACCGAGACTGCGGCAGATGCTGCAGCTATGCTTGTTTCGCGCTCTTGCTCGGCACGCAGTTCCGCCTGATCGAGAGCGGCATTACCACCAAAATTCATGGTGCACGCTTCCACGTTCGAACAGCTTCGATCGCCTGCTTGCCCATTTCCTTGACGGTATGCCCCCCCATGTAGAGGCCGATAAACCAGCCGGTCAGGGTCATGAGGGTCGCAAGGTCCATCGCTTCAACCGTTGAACCAAAGGCGCGAAGGATGGGAAATACCAGCAACGCGCATACCCAGAAGAATGCGAGCAGATACATCCAGCCCCAACGCCAGGCGGACGGCCAGAAGCCCTCGGCCTGTTCGGCCTGGAGCAACTCAAACTGCCCCTTCAGGCCCTGCTGGTAGAGCGCGATGACCTCCGGCATGGAGTAATCGACATCCTTGACCGCGTTATCGAGTTCAGCCGGGTCCACAGTCGGGATGGCTTCCGGCTCGACGCCTAGGCGCTCGGCGACCTGATCAACGACAGTGCCAGCGAGCGTGCCGGTCAAACCGCCGACATGCTTTTCAAGAACGCTTTTGATGATGGGTGCGCCGACTTTCGCGGCGGCACCAAGGATAATGGAGATGATGGCTGCGCTCATATCAGAAACTCCGCAGCCAGGACGCCAGACGGGGAGCCTTGTCGGCAACCCGCACAGCGATGATGTCGCGATACTGGTATGCCTGCCACGCAAGGTAGATCACAGCGACGACGGCGAGACCGCCACCGATCCACGACACGACATGATCCGGAACGGCAGAGGATGGATCGACCGGCGCTGGAGCTGATACGGTCGTAACAACCTGATCGCCACCCGCAACGCCGATGCCGCCAGCCGTTGTGGCAACACCCTTTGTCGTCTTGGCACGGGCGTCCACTTCGCGCTGAAGCGTAGAGAGCGTTGCCCGGCCGATCTTGCCGTCCACCGTCAAAGCGTAAGCTTTCTGGAAATCTTCGACGGCGGCACGGCGAACCTTGCCGATGACATATCCCGCGTCGTAGCCAATCTTCATCAGCCCACTGCGGACCTCGTCCATCTCGGCGGGCGTAGCGGAAATCACGAACGTCGCAAAGCGCATATCTTCCGCAACGGGGGCCACGTCGATGTCGCCAGGGTACTTGCCAAGCAGCAGGATGTCGGCCTCTTCGGCACGACGGCGTGTCAGGCCGCGATAGACCTTGCCGCCTGCCTTGTTCCAGAGACCGAGGCGCTTGCGGACTTCGGCCGCATTGTAATTGTAATCGAGCCAAGACTTGACCCACGAAGCCTTGTTGATCGCGCCGGTGTTCCAGTCGAAGGACACACCCGCATCAATCGTGGATGGGAGTTCACGATCGCCAAGAGCTTTGACGACACGTGGCAGGTAGTTTTTGGCGACAGCCAAATCGAAGAGACGGTCGCACTCCTCGGAGGTGATCGTCATACCTGCCTTTGGCTTGACCACACCGGATGCGGCGGTCAGACCGGGACCGATGGTCCAGACGCCGACCACATCGCGATATGCCTTTTTGACAACGCCTTCGTGCCCGTAGATGAATTTGCGCCCTTTAGGGCTGACTTGCGGCATGGTGACCCCCAGAAAAAGTGACCGGCCAATCAGCCGATGATCTGGGGTGAAACTAAACTGGAGCGCGAAATGAAATCAGGCCCACCTTTGCGGGCGGGCCTGTCAAAACATGTCTATCTGGCGGGGGTCTTTCTTCCGCCTGGACGTGAGCGGTTCTCGTTTTCGAGCCCTTTTTAAAAGCCGTTCAACACCGCTTTCTGTCAGGCCGAGCCTGCGGGCTATATCCCGGTTGCTCATTTTCTCGTCAACGTAGCGCCGGGCTCGAAACTCTCTGGCCAGAGGCACCCTTATATAACCGCCCGGATACGCTTTGGCTAGACGGTGTGCAGCATCAACGCCAATCGTGGCCGGAAGTTCACTTCTGGCGGGATCGGCAGCGATATAAAGTCGGACACCGGCGTGCGCTTCCACCAAGGTGAAAAAGCCGTCATCGCCCAATGTTGCCAACAATTCCAGACTGAGATCATCTGCCACGGGAAATCCTATTCGAAAGTGTCAATTGCTCTTGGGTCAATGTTTTGAGCCGCACTTCCAGTTCGAGACGCTTGTGTGAGAAACGCGGAAGCTTGGCAGCGCGTTGCGCCAGTTGGTCGCGTTTGGATTGCAGGGCGTCGAGTTCCCGCTGCTCCGGCCAGCCGAAGAGCGGCATGACAGCAGTGGAAACGACGCCCTGTTTCATGGCGATCCGGCCTCCGCCTGCCACTTGATCAGGACGCCAGAAAACTTCGTCACGCCGGGATGAGTGGCGACCCAGAACCGGCCCATGGTCTCGCGGGCAGTCCGGCCGCGAAGCTTGGTCGGAAAACCTTCGCCGAGTAGCTCGGGCGCGAAACCGTCTTGGCGCGCAAATGCTTCGACCTGGTCGCGTTTGAGATGGACACCATCCACAATGATGCTGGCAACCAGTTCGTCGATCAGGTCACTAATTGCGATCTCGATTGGCAGCACCATCGTGCAGAGAGTGTCCGGAACGATCTTGCGGCAATACTTCGTGCGCATGCCTTGGTAGATTTGCACGCGCTCACCCGGCCGGGCATGGCGCGGGCGGTGGCCGCGCACCGTCTGGCACTTCGAGCCGCTTTCGATCTGCCCGCTGAAAAAGGGTTTGAAGCCATAGGCGACCATCAGCTGACCACCGTTTTCTTGGTTGCAGGTTTGCGGGCGCGGACCAGCTTTCCGAAATGGTTCATCACCAAAACCCACTCAGCGTCGGTAACGCCGCGATAGGTGATTCCGCGATCGAGGATCGCCGTCACACAGGGCCAGAAGCCTTCGCAAAGGCTGGCCTTCAGAAATGCATGCTGTGCCAGGGCGATCTTGTAGCCGTAGCGGGTTTCATAAGGCTGGCATGGTTTAAGATCGGCCCACTCCACACCACCTTCACGGCTGATCCATGCCTTAAGCGCCTCAACCACCTTGGTGGCATCACCGGCGTTGTTGACCCACTGGGCGCTGTCGATGCCGGTCTGACGCTTTACGAAGGCGGTCAGCGCCGCATCGTCACGATTGTCCACGATGCCGAGATTGTAAGCCGCAATCCAGAGCGACTGCATCTTCGGCGCAAACCGTCCGTCGAGCTTGCGCCGTCCGTTCGGGCGGGCCATTGCGACGGGTTTGTAGCCGAGGCGGCGCAATTCGACCAGGACGGCATCCTGTTGCGGAGCCGTCATGAGGGATAGGCGGGATTGACCGGTAACGCGGGCGTAGATAGCGCGCTGCGCGTCCTCGTCTGTGATATCCAGCTGGCGGAAACCGCCAAAGATTGCGCGTTGTATGCTCATGCTGCTTCTCCAAATTTTCCAGTTTCGTCACCCCATGCAGTCCAGCCAGCGCGATCGGTGCGACTGAACAGGTCGAGGCGGTTTGCCTTCGGCATCAGACGCTCGGCCTCGCGATAGGCTTCGTCAGGCTTTCTGGAATGCTCCCGCGCCAGTCCGTGGATCACCGATCGGACTGATTTCGTGGTCTTGGGGTTCCCGCGCCGGGCGATCAGGAAAGGCTCATGCGAGCCGCGCAGGACATAGCCGGTGCCAAAGGCGATCTTGTTATGCCGGGTCGTTTTCACCCAAACGCCTTCGGTGCAGTATTCGAACCCCCAAGCGCGGATTGTCGTGAAATGCTGTGGAAGCATCGGCGCTGTGCCCCAATACCAAAGCAGCGAGTCGGGTGCGGCAAGGTCCATGACAGGCAATGCATTGATATCGGCAAGCGACATCGTGCCGTAATGAGCCTGGGCAGACTTCGCCTCTCCCTTCGCTGAACGCAGTTCAAAGCGGTGCGGGCAATCGGCCATGATGAAATCAAAGCTGTGCGGCTGAAGATCGCCAAATGGCCAGAGATCAGGGAACAGTCTCATTGCATCGACCCTCTGCTATAGGGCTCGTCACCGTTCGCAAGGGCGTATGCCACCGTGGTCATGAGGGTATTCGCCCAATACTGGGCTTGAACCTCCGCATCGGCGGACTGACCGAGCGTATGGCTCATGATCGAGATCATCGCGGCCATAACGTCTTCAGCCGGATGGACCTGGACAAGGTCTATGATCCTCAGTGCGATCGCGATCTGCTGATCGGAAAGCTGGCGGTTTTCGATGGTCATTCGCAAGCCTCGCTGAGTTCAGAGGTGGTGTAGGTGGATTTGAAAACGGGAACGAAGAATCGGACGTAGACGTGACGCACGGTCCAGCCCTTGGCCTCTGCGTCTGCCCAGAGCTTTTCGCGCGACTTGAGCACCCGGAACTTGGCAGCGATCGCGTCGCCTCTCTCTTTGCGAAACGTGGAAGGCTGAAGCGTTCCGGACGGACTGCAAAGCACCCAGCCCTTTGTGAATGCCGATGGTATCTGGCGGTGTTTCGTCACTGGCGAATCCCTCCGAGAACCACGGTTTCAACATGAACCAAGGGCTGTGCCAGATTGTTGGCGAGGCTCCGCGTCACAGCCTTGTCCAGCTGCTCGCGAAACATCTTGCGCATGCGACGGTCGCTGATCGAGGCCAAGATTTGGGCCATGTTGGTCGCCAGTGCGCCACCAACCGCATTCAAGATGGGCGCGTCGAACTGCTCACCGGTTTCGATGATGGCCTTGTGAATAGCATCGGTGAGGATTTGCACTTGGCGAGCTTCCTCGGCGCGATAAGCATCATTGCTCATGATCGCCTCCATGAAACTCGATCTGCTTCAGGGGAGCCGGAAGGGCCAGCTGCGGGCTGGAAGTTTTCGTAGCGACAGGCGACTTGCGAGGCTTGCGAGCTTCCTTCTGCTCGGCGTCGATTGCGTCCAGCTGGCGCAACATGTGCGCCAGCTCGAAATGATCGGAAGTCTCGATTTCGATCTTGATGGAGGACTTTCCGCCCTTGCTCGATGCCGAGAAGGATTTCAGTCGGGCGTCGTCGAAGTAGATGCCGGTCATGCAGCGCCGCCAATCAGGCGTGGGCCGCGATCCGATCCGTCTACGCCGTGAGATAGGTTGACGTTTCCACCAGCCTTCCAACCTGCATTTACAGCATCGTCAAAGCGGGCCTTGTGCGCCTTAGTGTTGACCGTCTTGGTGTTAGGAACAAGGCGATCCATGTAAGCCTCGGCCTCTGCCATCGCGGTCTGTGACCGGGTCTGGGCAAACAGGCTGCGCAAGCGAGACGCAAGGCGCTGGACGAGACCGAACGTAAAATCTTCGACTGCCTTACGTTTCGTTTTTGCGGTGCGGCGACGGACATAGAAGTCGCCGGAGCGAAACTTTGCCAATTCATGCTTGATGGCATTTTCGCAGACGTCAAAAAGATAGGTTGCGATTTCTGGTCCTGGCTCACGACCATAGAATGTCACCTCCCGTCCACCGTTGAAATTCTCTGCAACGACCGCTTTGCAGTTGGTGCAACTGGAGACAACATTCCACAGCAAGGCTTTCGGAGAACGCACTGGCGTCTTTGTCGCAACGGTTGCTTCTGTCATCACCAAATCAGAGACGGCGATTCCGTGATCGCGCATAAGCTGGGCAGCTTTTGCCGCAGCCTCCACAGCCTCCGCTTCAGTGCAGCCACGTGAGGTGGTGCGCTCACGCAGAATTTTGATACGACGTTTAATTGAATCGTTCGTCATTTGTCCGCCTCACGCCTTCGCAAGATCGATGGTGATGGCCTGCCATCCCGCTTCCTTGTCCGCACGCTTGTAGAAGCGGACATATTCCTTGGAGCCGGTGACGCGGATGGCATCGCGGATCGCCTCCATAGCCATCTTCCAACGGTCGTCAGCAATTTCCAGCTTGAGCAGCATGTAGATATCGGCGCGGTTGACCTGACCTTCCTTGTCAGTATTAAAGGCGCTGCTGACCAAGGACTGGATTTCAGGGCGGCTATCGGCGCTCCATTCAATGAGGCACTGGTCGATAAGCGTTTTCGCGATCTGAAGCTCCGGGCCGAACGTGATCTGATCGGACACCTGAACCTGAATTTTCATCAGGCCATCATAGGTCTGATAGGTGCGGTTGCCCTTCTTGCCACCGATCTTCGCACCGTACTTTTCAGCTAGAATTGCATCGAGCGAACCGAGATCGGCTGCGGTGTGACCGCGAAAGCGGGATAGCTGCGCATTCAGATTTTCTGCAAACTCAATGCATTTGCGCACCGTCTGATCTTCTAGCTTGTACTGTTCCTTCACATTTCCGATCGGATCGAGACCGCCTTTGGCGTTGTTCATGAACTCGCGACCATTCAGAATGGTGATTCCGGGTGCGGCGTTTTCTTCCAGGATGACTGACTGCATAGTGATTTCCTCAATTTTCAACGGTCGTTGAAGGGCGCTGAAACGTCCTTCAATGGGCTTTTAAGCGTGTGGTTTTCCGGGAAACGGCACGACGTTGGTGGTACCGGGCCGCATCATCTGCAGAATGGTCGCGCCGTGCGGCTGCACCATTTGTCTGATCTCGTTCGGGTCGACCGGGCAGAGCGATGCGAGCGCAGTTTCCATGGCCTCTGCAGCCGCGATGTAGCAATGAAGGTGCTGCACGAAATCTTCCACTTCCTCGCTGGACATGGAGACCCCGCCGTGTCGGAAATCGGCAAACTTGTTGCGCTCTTTGCGCAGGTTTTCAGACAAGATGCGGTCGATACGGCTCATTGGTCATTTCCTCCGATAAGGCTGAAGGGGCAATTGCGGCGGCATGCCTGATACATGCGGACGCGATGGCTGTTGGTTGTTGCAAAGGGCTTGCGCTGCCATGCGAGGCACTCGTTGCGCGGCAGATCGCCCATGACAGGGCATTGGACCGTCTCGGCCAACAACCCGCCGCGCACGGCTAGTTCCACTCGGGCGATGTCGCCGTTCTGGTAGGAGTTAGACAGCACCTGGCTGACGGCCGAGGCCGAGTAGCCAATCTTGCGGGCAATCGCCGACTGGCTCTGCTGATTGCAGGCCTCGGCCAGAACGGTGACCCAATCCGGCAGGGACTCGCCCCAGGCAGTCCGGGCCTTGTCCACATTGTCGTGCTTTACGGCTTTCACGGAAGCGGTCATTACAGCAGCTCCTCTGCAGGAGCGCCGCCGACAACCTCATTGCGGTTCTGATCGAATACGATCTTGGCGCGCAGGATCATGGGCGTCAGCGGGCCGGTATTCTTGGACGGGTCAAGCTTCCACATCGCTTCACCGCCCGCCATTCCGTCAGTCATCAAAGGAATGAGATAACCGGACTTATTGAGGTGATCGATGTAGGCGGCAGCAAACCGCGTCGTGATCCTCGTGTCATCAGTCGATGCCCACCGGACCAGATCGGCAACCGTGAAGCCGGTGCGAAATGTGTTGCGGATGGCGTTCCACATGCACTGTGTCGCGGTGACCGTCTCGATAACGGTACCGTCGCGGCGAACACGCGGCGTTGCTGCCTGCACTTTGGCGACGCTGAAGGTCTCGGCTTTGTTCGGGAGAGTCCCCGCTTTGGCAAGGAAACCCGCTTTAACGAGGCGCTTGATGAACTCCCTGATGGTGTCCATGTTGGCGTTCGACTGCTCGAAGATGTCGCGAGCGGTGAACGCTGTCCCGGTGCGGGACTTTTCCAGCATGACGGACCAGTAGTGATCTTCGCCACGGACAGGGCGTTGGCCTTTTTTCATGGTGAGCTGAAGGAGAAGCATCGACATTATGCTGCCTCCCGCCGTGTCGGCAGCTTGCCTGTCGAGAAACGTCCGTCGTAGTCAGCCAGGGCGACCGTCTCAAGACCACGCACATTTGAAAACTCGGCAATCGAATGCAGGGTGTTGCCGATGCGGCGGACGCGGCCATCACCGCGATCGCGGGCCATGTCTAGAAGATCGTCAGCGATCATCAGGTGCGGATAGAAGGTTTGCGCGAGCTTGCGTGTATCGTCGAGGTCGCAAGGCTGCGCATATCCCATGACCAACACCAGATCGCGGAAACGATCGACGCCTTCCAGTTTCTTCGGAAATAGCTCCTCGCCGATCAGCAACACCGGTGCGTTGCTCTTCTTGGCAATCATGCGCACAAGCTCGATCATGCGTTTGTCCACCAGCTTGTCGGACTCGTCGATGATGAGCGGCCGGTTCGGATCGCGGGCAAGCGTGCCAATGATCTCGTCTTCCATGTCGGACAGCGTGCCTTTGGGCTGGTTGTTGCCGAGTTCCAGCAGGATGGCCTTCAGCAGCTTGGCGCGGGTCCACGTGTCGGAAACCTCGACATACGCGGCTCCCGTCTTGTTCTGCGAATAGAGCGCGGCGACCGATTTCCCGTAGCCGGAGAAGCCTGCAAACACGCCGAGGTTCGGCTGTAGCGGGTGCCGGTTTTGCAGGCTGCGCACGAGCGAAAGGCATGCCGCGACGTTCTTGATCGGGGCGGTGTCACCGCTGGTATTGACAATTTTCGGTTTCATATTCATTTTCGTCCTCGTTAGGTTTCATGCGAAGGCCCGTTGGCGCGGGCCTTTTTTCTCGGCTCAGAACATGCGCAACGTGTTTTCCATGCCGAAATCTTTCAGGCAGTCTTTCATCGACTGATATGCGGCGGTCCCTTGGAACCGCACCAAACGGCCAGCAGTGGCGTCATCCAGCTCAACACCGCCTGCAATCGCTTCCTCCATTGCCATCGCCCATTTGAAGTGTCGGGCCGTCTCGGAAAGACCGGCGTCAGGATCGAGATGGATGACCTTGGCTGTCGTCTTGGCCTCGGCCTCACGAACGATTGCCTCATGCAGCTGTGCTGCGGCTTCGTTCAGCGACTTAGGCAGCGCCACACGCGGTTGCGTGATGCTGTCGAGCGCAGCCGTGAGGGCTGGCGTGACGAGCTGCTCTTCGCGCTTTGGCAACTGGATGACGTTGGCGCTGGCGGCATCGCGCTCTGCGGCCTTCTTCTTGGCGAGACGGATGGTGCGCTCGATGCCGGATGGGCCTTTCTTGAGCTCGCGGATATCGGCCTTGATCTCGCGTTCTTTTTCGCGGATCAGATCGGCCGCAATCTGCTTTTGGGCCTTCACGTAAGCCTGCGGGTTTACGTCAGCCAATTCGGGGCAGATCGCCACATCAAGGAAGCGACCATCATTGGCGTCGAAAACGTACATGCGGCCCATGTCGAGCGGGTCGAGGCGGCAGAACACTTCGGTGCCGACCATGATGGAGCCGGAGAGGTAATGCAGGCCGTTCTTGATGCCCTGCTTGGTCATCTTGCGGTAGCCGTTCTTGCCAGCGACCGGCATCAACAACGCGTCCAGGGCGCGCTCATCAACACGGGTGATCTTGGCGGTGGATGCTGCAGCTACGCTGTTAGGCGTGCGATCCTTCAGGCCACCATGATTGCGCTCGTGATAACGGTATTCGAGCCAGTCATCGATATGGCGCTGCAGCTGCTCGGCTGTCAGTTCGACTTCAAACAATTCCTTGTCGTCGGCACCTAGGCGCTGCGAGAAGCTCTTGCGACCCTCGATCGCTTTCCGATCGGCGACGTTATGACCGATGTAGCCGGGCAACTGCGGGCAAACTTCATGCTGGAATGTTCTAATGACGCGCTCGACGTGACCCTTTTGCTCCGGCGTATAAGCGTCGGAAATATCCGGTGTGACATTCAGATCGGCGAATAGGCGCTTGATTGAAACGGCAACGAAATCCGAACCGTTGTCCGTCTTGATGACCTTGGCCGCACCCCATTTCAGAATGGCTTTGCGCATCATCAAACTAACAGCGGACGCCCGTGGTGTTTTCGACAGAGTAATGACCAAGCGACGGGTCGCAATGTCGATGCAGGCATAGAGCGAATGGCGACCATCAGTGCAGAGCGCATCGACCGGAGAGGCGTCGATCATCCAGAGCGCGTTAGGTTCGTCGATGTGGCGATAGGTGCCGGTACCGGAAAGCTTCATCGTCGAGCGATAGCTGTCGGGATTGGTGATCTTGGTGAGAACGACCTTTTCCGACGCCTTCAAGGCGGCAATGAAATGCTGGAACGTACGCGGCGGCGGGAGTGCCTTGAGGACGCCATTCCGGTCAACCAGTTCAGAACCGAACATATCTTCGCAGTACCCGCGAATGATATCTGCAGAGAGTGCCGGGTTTCTGGCGATCCAAGCCAGGATGAACGATTTGACCTCGCCGCCATTGGCAGTATCGAGCAGGCCTGTACCTTTGCGCGCCTCTGAACGATCGACTGCGAGCGTATCTTTTGCGCCCGACTTCTTGGCCGCAATCCAGCGGAACACGGACCGCTGTGAAATCTGCGGCAGAAGCTTTTTCACCCATTCATCCGCCTGGATCATGTTCATGTTCCAACGGTCCACGAAGATGAACATCCGCGCCTGCATCGCCATGTTGGTCAGACCTTTCGCAAAGGTCTCAAATGCCGCGATGACGGCAAGGCGAGCGTCACGCTCCTGACGAGCGCGATCGGTAAGATTGGATGACGGAAGGGCAGAAGCCGGAGCCGGTTCGAGCGCTGGAGCCTCGCCACCTACAACCATATAGCGTTGGACATACGTGACCTGCGCAAGCGTCGGAAAAAGGCGATAGCTATACTCAAGCCCGCCACCAGCGCCATTCCGCGACCGGCACATTGATGGGACGCTTTGCCAGTTCTCCCGGCGCGCATACCGAATGACTGCGCTTTCGGAAGTCGGCATGCCCGGCAGTGCTTCAGCGGCGATCTCTCTCGCTGTAAGCCACTCTTTCAGGCTGCTTTTTGATTGAGGGAAAGCGACTATGCTCAATGGATTTCCCTCACCATCAGGACAAGCGCGGTCGCGACTTGAGAGAAATAAATCATCCCGAGGATGAAGGTGGAGACTGCCCATAGTGCCGAAACGTCGCGCACGATCTGGCTTCGAATGAAGCGCGTGACGGACTTCTTGAACAATGGCGCGATGCTGATCATTTTATTCACCGGCGTGCTCTCTTCCTTGCGGCGCGTGATGCTCTCAGCGCCTCCATTTCTTTGATGTGATCGTCGATGAGTTGGTCCTCGACCATCTCGGCATATTCTTCCTCGATGACGGTCAGGCCGAACTCACCCGGCACGAAGCCGAGCAGCTCTTTCGCGCCAGTCGCAAAAACCAGTGCGATAAATGCATCGAGCGGAATGCGATGTTCTCCGCTCGCTTCGGATGCCCACTTGTCGAGCATGCCAGCGGAGATCGAGCGGCCAAGATAACGGCTCATGGCCTCGACGATTTCCACGCGGCTCTTGCCATCGTCGCGGGCGTCACGAAGGGCGCGGGCGATGAGCCGTGAAATGCGGTTGTCCAGCGGGCCGCGACCTGTCACGCCTTCTTCGTAGCGGATCGCCACCTGTGGCGGCGTCCACTCGAAAAGGTCTTTCGTGAGAGGGTCGCGGCGCTTGGTCATCAGCGAGCGGCCTTAGCTGCGCGGCGTTCCGCAACCCAGCGCATGACAGCGGACTCGTTGATGTTGAAGAACGCATCCTGTTCGGTTGGCTTCAAGCGGCTGAAACGGTCGTTGACGCGTTCCCATGCTGCAGGTGGATTGCTGCGCGGCAATTGGTCGATAATCTCGACGGCCTGGGCAAAGCTCTCGGCCTCGCCAGAGAGCAGCAACTCGATGATGCGCGCTGCGCGCTCGTAGGGCTGCGCGGCGATGTCGAGCAACGCTTGCTGATTGTCGGCGAGCGCCTCATGTACAGCGATGCGATCACGCAGATCGGCTGCGATATTCGCAATCTTGAGCGCCCGGAACACGGCAACCCGCGAGATTTTCAGGAAGTGCTGCGCAGCCTCGGAAAAGCTCATGGCGAAGCGATTGCTCATCTCCATCTGCTCGTCATCGGAATTCGGTATCAAGTTGATACTCAATTCGTCCGATGCGGATTTCCTCGGCTTCGGTCCCGGTTTCATAACTGGTTGAGCCGCACGATGGATCGCGCACCAGTCGGCGATGTCGATGCTTCGATCGAGCACTGACAGATCGCGGCGATAGAAATTCTCGGAGATGGTCGTCAGCCGAATATCGGCTTCATCGCGAAAAGCGTCGGGCTGCTTAACGATGGCAGATACATCGCGTTTTAGAGCGGTTGCGGCACCGAGGCGCGTGGCACCGAAGACGAGACGATATCGCTCACCAATCTGGATGACCTCAATAGGCTGGCGCTGGCCAAGTTTGGTAATGCTTTCCGCCAACGCCTGGACGGCGTCGGGATGGACTTTGCGATGATCTGACGGAATGTCGATCAACAATGGGGACAGAAATTCAATCTGCATGTGGCACTCTGGCTTGTCAGGGGAAGGGTTGCGGGCTGACGAAATCGTCAGGCAGCATTCTGTGTGCCGTCAGTCTTCGACGACTTTTTTGCACTGGTGTTGCAACTCTTGTTGCTGCTAGTGTCAGGGCGGTTGTGACGACCGAGCGTATAGATGTCGGGGAACATCTCGCGGAAAGGCACGCCCAGCGCTTTGGCAACCGCCTCGGCACCTGGACGGCTGGCACCGATGACCCCGGCGCGGCATGCGCTGTCGTATAGGCCAGCATCGCGGGCTATTCCGGTCAGGGTCTTATTCTGCCGTAACAGTTCGTCTTTGATGGCGGCACGAGTCCACGTTTTGGTGGTCGTCATAATTGCTTCCTGTTCAATTTGACCTCTGCAAAAGGTCGGTTGGCATGAGGGTCAGTGTTCAAACTTTGTTGCAACTAATATTCGCTCAATAACGTGATAAAGTCAACGTAATTACGCAAATGCTTACGGTCAGACTTAAGTTATCCACGTTATTACGCGATTTATCGCCTAGGATGATGATTTTGTTGGGTAAAATCGGCAAGAAACCGCTTAATACTGAGACTGACGCACAGTCAGAGTTCACGCAATGACGGGAACAACATTCGCAGAAAGACTGAATTTGGCGATTGGGGAGAACGTTCACGCTTTTGCGCGAAAGGCAAACCTCAGTGATTCGACGCTGCGGCAGTATTTGAAAGGTTCGATGCCAGGATTGGATAAACTAATTGCTATCTCTGAGGCGTCCGGCGTCACGCTCGACTGGTTGGCGGCCGATCGAGGCCCGATGCGGCTATCACCAGAATCCCACGTCGCTGATATTGCTGTACATCACGCCGACGGTACAACCACTCTATACGAGATGAAAAACGGAGAGGCGGGCAAGAAAGCCGAGCTAACCTTGGTTCCAAGGTTCGATATCAGCGCTTCTGCAGGCGGCGGGCAAATCGCTTATCAGGAACAAGCCGTTGAATTAATTGCATTTCAATCCGCGTGGCTTCGTTCGATCGGTGTCAGCCCCGACTTCGCACGGATCATCACCGCTAGAGGCGATAGTATGGAGCCGACTATCCGAGACGGTGATCAGATATTGATTGACACCTCTGTCGAAGAAGTCAGGGACAACGGCATTTACTGCGTGGTCTATGGCAACATGTTGCTCGTGAAGCGGGTTCATCCCAGAATGAATGGATCGCTTCAACTGATCAGCGACAATGATGTTTACCCACCCGAGGAAGTTTCCGCCGGTGATGTTGCAAGCCTGTCGATTGCAGGCCGAGTTCGGTGGTTTGGGAGAAATCTTTAATCGTCTCGCGATTTCCGTTTCAGCCACTCGTCCTGCCATTCGATCTTGCGTAGCGGTTTTTGACGGTGGCTATTAAAGCGGCCTTCAAGGCTATAGTAAAAGCCCGCAGAATAACGGTTCTGTTCACTTATTCCCGGCTCTTCCCAGATAATCCCGGATTAAGTCGTCTACTGCCATATGTTATTGCGGGTTACATTTGCCGCTCGCGCCGAGAAACAACCCCTCACTTACGATTTCTAACGCTTAGCCTGTGGCTAAGACGTTGAAATCGCTTTCTCTCCCACAGGGGGATAGAGAGGCCCCCACCCCTCACGTCCCGCAAAACGTCCTGAACACCCGTTCATGCCCCATCGGCGCCTGCATATACACGCCAAACTCCGGCACCTCCTCATAGGGCCGCGCCGTCGCCTGAACCATCGCGTGAAACGGCTCCAGATCGCCATCCTCGACAGCAGCAGCAATCACCTCTTCGATGCGGTGGTTGCGCGGAATGATCGCCGGGTTCACCGCCCGCATCGCCTTGGCGCGGCCACTTTCCGTCGCACTTTCCCTCCACGCCCGCTGGCGCCAGCGGGCCAGCCATTCGTCGGCACCTGCAAGATCGGTGAACATGCCACGAAACGCTTCCGCGCTGCCATCCGCAGCATCGCAAAGCCTGCGGAACGTCAAGGTGAAATCGACCTCATTACGCTGCATCAGCGCCAGCAAATCCTGCACCAGTTGCTCGTCCGCATCGTCCTGCGTGCTCAGGCCCAGCTTCTCGCGCATGCCGGAAAGCCAGCGCTTGGGGAATGCCGCAGCAAATTCCGCCAGCACGCCATTGGCCAGTTCCACCGCCTTGCCGGCATCCTCGTCCAGCAGCGGCAACAGGCATTCCGCCAACCGCGCAATGTTCCACTGGGCGATGCCGGGTTGGCTGTTATAGGCATACCGCCCCTGCGCATCGATGGAGGAAAAGACCTTGTTAGGATTATATTCATCCAGAAAGGCGCAGGGCCCGAAATCGATCGTTTCGCCAGAGATCGCAACATTATCGGTGTTCATCACACCGTGGATGAAACCGACCATCAGCCAACGGCACACCAACTCGCGCTGACGCTCGGCAATCGCCTGCAGCAAGGCAAAATACGGCTTCTCCGCTTGCCTTGCGTCGGGATAATGCCGCTCGATCACATAATCGGCGAGTGTCCTGATCGCCTCGTTGTCCTCGCGTGCGGCGAAATACTGAAATGTACCCACCCTGATATGGCTTGCCGCAACCCGTGTCACCACGCCGCCGGGCAAACCGGTTTCCCGCTGCACCCGCTCGCCCGTGGCGACCGCCGCCAGCGCTCTCGTGGCCGGAATGCCGAGCGCAAACATGGCTTCGGACATGATATATTCGCGCAGGACCGGACCCAGCGCCGCCCGTCCGTCACCCCGGCGTGAAAACGTCGTCGGCCCGGCACCCTTGAGCTGGATGTCCCGTCGTTTTTCATTGATATCAATGACTTCACCAAGAAGAATGGCACGCCCGTCACCCAGCTTCGGCACGAAGTTGCCGAACTGATGCCCCGCATAGGCCATCGCCAGCGGCTCCGCTCCCTGCGGCACGGCATTGCCGGAAAACACTGCCGCCAGCCGCGCGTCATCAACGCCGTCGAGCTCAAGCCCAAGCTCTTGCGCCAATGGCCTGTTGAACGCGATCAACAACGGCGCGGCAACCGGCGTCGGCAAGGCCGCAGCCGTAAAATGCTCCGGCAGCCGCGCATAGGAATTATCAAAATGGATCACGGGTTTTCTCCCTGTTTCAGGGCTTATATGGGCGGGCTTAACCTAATATTCCAGCCGCTAATCCCGATACCATCATTTCGCTTCGCTACTCTTCAGATCGATAATGCACAGCCCTTTATGTCTCACAAAGGGGGCAGACGGTTTGAGGCTCGCGCCAATACGGCGTAATCCCTCGGCATAATCGCCAGCAGATGGGAAGCCCCGCCGCGGCAGGATTAAAGCCTCGCGTTTAGACAAGGCCAGAAACAGATGCGTTTTGGTCTCGATCGCCTTGACGATACCACCCCAGGAAATGTCGCTGTTAATATCCGCAGAACGAGCCGTCACGCCATCCTTAGATAGCGTCACAACGATTTCCTGATTGGCCGCCGCCCTTGTTTTGAAAACCGTTGCTGCCATCAAACCAGCGAGATGACCGCTGAAGACGGTCAACAAAAGCGGCAGAAACCAGAAGGGCCAGTAGCGGAAATATATTTCGGCAAACCATGTCGGCATACCGTCTTTGACCGGCCACAACCACGTAATGGCGACGACATTTCCAGCGGCGATCACAAACAAGACGAGTTTCAAAGCCGTCTGCCAAAAGGGTCTGCGGATCAGTGCTCGGGTGACCGCGATGAAGTCAGACCGCGTACAAGTATAGCGTATCTCGATAACTCGCTCTTTGGGGTCCACTGCTAAATTCCCTCTTCACCCAGAGCCTGCCATTGCCCGTGAACGATGCGGCTTGCATAGGGCGGTGAGGCCTCTCCACCGCTGACGTAGACATAAAGAAACAGCTCCATCACCCTGTCGAAAAAAGTTTTTGGCGTCATGAGTTTAGGCTCTTCATCCTTAATTTCTGTCTTCTCCCTATCCGCTTCGATCAGGAGATTGATCGCAGCCTGGGCTTGTCTTTCAGGCACAAAAACACCCGCGCCGCCAATGGCGCTCGTATAGTGTGGGAAATTATTAATAAGGTGAACCGGCGCTGCTACAACGACGATGCCGTAGGCTTCCAGATATGACGTTGTAACCGCAAAATCAGAAGCGGTGAAAACAGTTGCCACGCGGGTAATGCGGTCAGCAAACTCGGCCATTGGCTACCCTTCTAAACAAAAACCCATGCGCAGATCAGGGTGAGAAAACACGGTACAAGTTCAATAATTACAACCAAAGGTCAATATCACGATGAAACACGACAGACCGGCTGTCACCAAAAGCGGCATTGACTGGCAAGGGCGGGATTCCGCCGCGCCTCTCGAAACCCAAATCGCGTCATCGACAGCGATGAACTTTAACCTGCCACTTTCGTTGCTATTCTGTGGAGCGACAAGAAGTGAAAGGACAGTGGAATGAATGAGGTAGCCGTGCCCGCAGAAGTCGCAAACGCTGAGCAAATGGAAAGCACCATTCGCACCATTCAGACAGATCTTCCGGTCAACGCCACATTCCACGTCTGGCTGAAAGCCAAGAAAACCGGAGAGCCCGGGGCGCTTTCCTTTTCCAACAGCAACGGCAAATTTGCCGAGGTCTCCTCAGGCAATGTCGATGAATATAATTTCCGCATCTACCAGGTGTTCGGCGGCGGGCGGGTCGAGCTGAGCTACGATACGGTGACCACTGCGGTCTCCGTCATTTACTGGTTCATCGCCTCCGATGTGCTGGAAACCGGTATCACCGTTGTTCACACCAAGCCGGATAATGCCGCACCCGATCTGCCGGATAGCTACCACTTTCGCCCGCCCTTTGGCTGGATGAACGATCCCAACGGTTTTGGCCGTTTCGAGGGCCGTCCGCATCTGTTTTATCAGCATTATTCCCACGGACTGCGCTGGAACACCATGCATTGGGGCCATGCGGTGTCCTCCGATTATCTGCGCTGGCGGCACTTGCCGATCTTTCTCTTCCCATCCGAGGATCTGACGACACGGCCCGACAAGCGCGGCGGGGCCTATTCCGGCTCCACCATTCCGCTGGTGGAAGGCACGGGCATCCGCGTGTTCTTCACCGAGCAGGTGCAGGACCGCGTGCCGGAACAGCAGATCCAGCTCACCGCCACCTCGTCGGATCTCATCATGGCCGGTCAGGCGGACGTCATTCTCGGCCATCGCCCGGACGGTCAGGGACTGACGACCGATTTTCGCGACCCTTACGTTTTCCGAGGACCGGATGGTCTGTGGAAAATGCTGCTGGGGAGCCAGAGCGATGGCGGCGGTGTGATCCTTCTCTATGAAACACAGGACCCGACAGCCGCATCCGGCTGGACCTATGTGGGCAAGTTGTGGGTGGAAACGCGCTACAAGACGACGGCGGTGGAATGCCCCTGCCTGCTGCCACTGGACGGACCGGCCAATGCCCGCTCCACCCGCTGGGTGCTGGTCTACGGCCTCATGCATTCGGAAGATGCAGCAACCGGGCGCAAGAACCTTGCCATGGCCGATGTCGGCTGGTTTGACGGCAAGACCTTCGTCAAGGAGTTCGGACAGGAGCTGGATTTCGGCACGGACAACTATGCCTTCCAGGCGTTTCTGGATGGCGATACCATTGTCGGTATCGGCTGGCTTGCCAACTGGGCGGATGCGACGCCGGAAATCGATTTCCCCACCGCGATGACGCTGCCCCGCCGCATAATCTTTTCCAACGGCGCTCTTCTCACGCCACCCATCGGTGCCGCAGAGAGCCTGCGCCACCGCATCTTGGACCGGACCCGTCTTGCCACAGGCGAAACGGTGGAGTTTCCCAACGGTGCGGTCGAAATCCTGTTTGAGCTGGAAAAACCCGGCCTGCCCTTCGAGCTTGAACTCGCGCACCCGACCGTGAAACTGGGCGTGGTCTGCGACGAAACCGGCCTGTGGATACGCTATGAAGACGGCCGGGACGGTCCGTCCCCGCGCTACATTTCGGAAGGCGCACGCCCGTTCCGCCTGCGCATCTTCATTGATTACGGCTCCATCGAAGTGTTTGCCGACCATGGCCGCTATGTCGGCACGAAACGCATCGACAGCTTCGAGCCGGTGCGCTCCGCACAGCTGAAAAGCACCAGTGGCGCGGTCTCCCACGCCACGACGTGGATGCTTAAACAGTAGGAGCTTGGGACCATTTGCGTCGCTTCCCGGCCGTCTTTTCGGACAATACCGAGAAAGCGGCCGGAGATGGCAACATCATCGCGTCAACCCCGTCATAACGGCGAATGTGCAGCGCGCCTGGTCACGCGGCGTCCAAACCATATGGCAGCGATGGAGACGATGGTCGCCATTCCATAGATCGCAGATAGCGAGGGCTGCAAGTCGCCGCGCTCAAGAGCGGGTACCAGCGCGGTGGCGGCGGCAATCGTCCCGCTCGCCCCCGCGCCAGCCGCCGCGCCCAAAGTGGCGACTGTCGGCAACAACGCGCCCGTCATTTTCCGTTCGTGCTCGGGGGCCGCCTCCATGGCGTTCTGGTTGATCCCAGCCCATGACATGCCGAAGGTGGCGCCGATCAGCGCTTGGCCTGCCAGCATTTCCGGCCAGCGTCCCATCAAAAGCCCATGACCCAACAGAAGGCATCCGGGCGCCATCAGCCACGGCCCATAATGCATGCACGCATCCCGCAGCCGCGCAGACCGCAGACTGCCGACGATGACCGCAACCGTGCTCCACGACAAGGGCATGGCGACGACGATAAACCCTGCAAATGTCGGCTCATATCCCCACCGCTCGACGGACACCAGCGCCAGATAGACGCTGGTCAGCGCCTGCGCATAGGACATCAAGAACAGCATCCAGAAACCGTTTCCCACCACCGTGCCCGGTCGAAATGCGTCTTTGGGGAACAATCCGGCTTCTGCTCGTGTGCCCATGTTCAGCGACATCAGCAGCAACACCAGCCCCACCAAGAGGCTCGCCATGCGCATACCCAAGCCCTCGAAGGCGGCAGGCGCGGAAAAGGCGAGCGCTCCCATCAGGCACAGAACCAGCGGCCATGTGACCCTACGCGACGATGGGCCGGGCTTTTCCGGCGAAACGGACATCCATGTATAGATGACCAGCAACAGGACCAACGGTACCGGCAACAGATAGGTCATACGCCATGACAGGTGCTCGGTTGCAAATCCGCCCAGAAGCGGGCCTGCGACAGAGGCCGCCGCCCACACGCCTGCTTCCACCGCAAAAACCTTGGGCAGCAGATCGGAGCGGAACCCTGCCGGAATGAGGCTGTAGCACACGGCAACAATCAGGCCATCGGCGATACCCTGCAAGCCGCGTCCGACAATCATCACCGGGAAGCTTCCGGCACCAGCGCAGATCAGCATGCCGAGCGAAAAAAACAGCGCCGATACCACCAGCGCGGCCCGTGCGCCCATCCGCTCACGCAGAAGAATGGCTGTCACACCACCTGCCACCGAACCGACGAAATAGATGCTGTAGGCCCAGCTGTAGATGAGTGCACCGCCGATATCCGCGACTGCGACCGGCAGGGCCGCGACGATGGCGAACTGGTTGAACGCATGCAGCCCTATGCCTGCGGAAATCGCCATCAGCAGCGCCAGGTTTTTCCCGCGCAACAGCTCTCCCCAGCTGCCTTTCTCCGCTCCATTCATCACTACCGTCTCCATCCTGTTTTGAGGGTCGGCGCGACAGATACGACCTCAACCAAGGTTGAGGTCAAGGGCCGCAGGAGGTTTTGTTTTGGTTGTTGGCCGGAACCCCGCGCTTGCCGGCCCGTTTACCTGCACATCAAACAAAGCACCCAGGGAGGCCCTCGTGGACCCGCGAACACCACTGACGGAAAACGAAGACGCACTCGATCAGGACATTGTGGATCTCGAGGTAGACGATCTCCCCGAGGGCGGCGACCTCTCGCAGCAGATCGAACAGGAACTGCGCGAAGAAGAAGCGGAAACCGACGATGATCCCTATCAGGAGAGCGACGAGGCATTGCCCGACGACGATGAGGAAAAGGTTCTGGACCGCAATCCATCGCTTGAGGGTGGAGCTTTCGACGACGTGTGACCGTCACAGGGTGATCCTAGGATCACCCTTTTCATTTTGCCCATGTCCCAGGAGACGTCTTAACATATGCCTTTGGTGGTCTTGAGCACCAAAAAATACGGCAAGGAGCCTGATCTGCCGGGCATCCTCAAAAACTTTGAAATAAAAGACGGCGTGGTGTTTCGTGACACTTCTCAGCGCAGGCAGAATATGCGGCATCAGGGTGCCTTGATAGGGAGTGTGACCCAGCGCCTCTATATCATTTTCGATCAACTTCAGTCTGGCATCGGCCCGTTTGAAGGCCTCAACGAATTCCTCCCGAAAGCCCAGATAGGACTCCACGAGATGATCGAAGATGAGTTCCAGATCGCGTTCGACATCTTTCGAGCGAAGGATCTCATAGACCATAAGCGTTTTTTTTCGCTGCAATCATCGCCGCAGTGCGCCTCTTTCCCTCCTCGTTCGAGACAAACGCACCGTTGCTGCGCTCATCCAGCAAGATTTTGAGAGCCCCCACTTTGGCTTCATGCAACTCGGTTTCCCGACGCAGGAGTTCGATCCCATGCTGGACGACAGCGCTCAGACTCGAAAACCGTCCGTCTTCGACCAGTTTTCGGGCAAAGCTGTCCTGTTGATCGGAAATAGAAACCGATGCTTTGACTGACATGACTCATCTCCAGCGGAATCGACTAATACTACTCAGTAGCATATTCGCACATTCTTTTCCAACCCTTCACTCTGCTCTTTCAGGGTTATACCCAGCTTCGCGCATCGCAGCCTGTGCCACTGCGGCATCTCCCGCGACCGTTACGCTTTTCCTGGATAGGTCGATAGCGACGGCCGCACCCGGCAGAACCTCTGCCAGCGCGCCGCGAATGGTTTTCTCGCAGTGGCCGCAAGTCATGTCGGGTACGGTGAATATCGTGGCTTCCATGGTGATGTCCTCAAGGTTTCTTTGCAGTGATCGTCGCTCGACTGAAGCTTATACTCCCGCAAGATCGTCCAGAATGGGGCAATCCGGCCGATGGTCGCCTCCACAGCAATGGGCAAGATGCGAGAGCGTTTTGACCATGCTTTTCATCTCGGCAATCTTGCGCTCGAGATCGGCGATATGCGCAGTGGCGATGTCCTTGACCGCAGAACTTTCGCGTGTCTTGTCCTGCCAGAGCTTTAGCAACGTTTCTGTTTCTTCCAGCGAAAAACCCAGCGTTCGGGACCGCTTTATGAAGCGCAGATTGTGCACATCCTGTTCGGCATAAACCCGATAATTGTTGTCCGTGCGGGCGGCGGGCGTGACGAGACCGATCTGCTCGTAATAGCGGATCATCTTGGCCGAGACGCCTGAGGCTTCCGATGCCTGACCGATGTTCATGTCGTTACCTTCGCTGTTTTCAATCTTAACGCGTTGCCCAGCACAAAGACGGAGGAGAGCGCCATGGCCCCGGCTCCGACCACGGGCGACAGCATGATGCCGAAGGCCGGGTAAAGCGCGCCTGCGGCCACGGGTATCAGTGCGACATTGTATCCGAAGGCCCAGAACAGGTTCTGGCGGATGTTGCGCATGGTGGCGCGGCTCATGCCTATGGCGTGGACGACGCCCGCGAGATCGCCGCCCACCAAGACGACATCGGCGCTTTCAATGGCAACATCCGTG
Organism: Rhizobium skierniewicense; assembly: GCF_014196515.1. Lineage (GTDB taxonomy): Bacteria > Pseudomonadota > Alphaproteobacteria > Rhizobiales > Rhizobiaceae > Agrobacterium > Agrobacterium skierniewicense. The sequence continues at coordinate 142,505 of NZ_JACIDV010000009.1, forward strand.
CCGGTGCCGACAGCGATGCCGATATCGGCCTCAGCCAGCGCAGGCGCGTCATTGATGCCGTCGCCGACGAAAGCCAGCACCTTGCCGCCTTGGCGCAAATCATGGATGGCTTTCACCTTGCCTTGCGGCAAAACCTCAGCCACCACCTTTTCTATGCCCACCTGAAGGGCGATGGCCTTGGCCGTCCGGGTATTGTCTCCCGTCACCATGACAACCTCGATACCCATGGATTTCAAGGCTTTGATGGCATCGATGCTGGATGGTTTCAACGGATCGGCCACCGCGATGATCGCGGCCAGTTGACCATCGATGGCTGCGTAGAGCGGCGTCTTGCCCTCGTCGCCCAACCTTCGTGCCGTGTCTGCAAACGGTGCGGTGGACAGGCCGAGCTTTTCCATAAAGCGGTCGGCGCCGACGTCGATCTTGCAGCCCTCGACCATGGCGGAGATACCGTAGCCGGTAATGCTTTGGAAATTGCCGATTGTGGGCTGTTTGAGTCCTGCAGGGGTCGTAACGTCTTGCGCCTTCGCCGCCCGCACGATCGCCTCTGCAATCGGGTGCTCCGACATGCTCTCAACCGCCGCAACAAGCCTCAACACCTCACGTCGCTCGAACCCATCCGCCACCAGCAGATCCGTCAGCTCAGGCTTACCCTTGGTCACCGTGCCGGTCTTGTCCACCACCACGATGTGCGCGGAACGCAACGCCTGCAGAGCCTCTCCTTTTCGAAACAGCACGCCGAGTTCCGCTGCTCTTCCCGTGCCGACCATGATCGAAGTCGGCGTTGCCAGACCCATGGCGCAGGGGCAGGCGATGATGAGGACGGCGACGGCATTGATCAGCGCGTAGGTATAGGCAGGCTGCGGCCCGAAGATCGCCCAGACGATGAAGGTCAGCACGGCAACAGCGATCACCACCGGCACGAACAGCCCGGTAACCCGATCCACCAGAAGCTGGATGGGCAGCTTTGATCCTTGAGCCTGCTCCACCAAAGCGATGATCTGCGCCAGCATCGTGTCTGCGCCGACCTTGGTGGCGCGGAATTTCAGCGCTCCGTTCCCGTTGATGGTACCGCCTGTGACAGGGCTGCCAGCCCCCTTTTCCACCGGCACCGGCTCGCCTGATATCATTGATTCATCGACATAGGATGCACCCTCCACCACCTCGCCATCCACGGGCAAACGCTCTCCCGGGCGGATAACGATGATGTCGCCCACCACCACGTCGTCCGTGGCGATATCGCGCGTCATGCCGTCGCGCTCCACCCGCGCCGTCTTGGCCTGGAGGCCAGCCAGCTTGCGGATCGCATCGCCGGTTTTGCCGCTGGCGCGGGCCTCCAGAAGCCGTCCGATCAAAATCAGCGTCACGATGACGGTTGCCGCTTCATAATAGACATGCCGGGCATTGTCCGGCAGCAGGCCGGGCGCAAACGTGGTGACCAGCGAATAGAGATAGGCAGCACTGACCCCGAGCGCCACCAGCGAATTCATCTCTGGCGCACCATGGGCCAGTGCCGGAAAACCGGACTTCAAAAACCGCCATCCCGGCCCGAAAATCACCACCGTCGCCAGTGCGAAATAGACATAATAAAGCGTCTGCGTCTCCATGGCACCCATGAGCCAATGGTGCATCGGCGCATAGAGATGCCCTCCCATTTCCAGCACGAAGAGTGGAGTGGTGAAGATGGCTGCGAGGATGACGTCTCGTTCGAGCTTCCTCTCGTCACCGGTGTGATGGGTGTGGTCGTGCCCCTGCCTCGCGTGATCATGGGCCGCTCCAGTCGGACTTTTGAGCGTAAAACCAGCCAGCCTCGCGGTTTCGATCAGCATCTCGCGCTGACGCCCGCCGCCGACGGTCTCGATGGTCACGACGCCGCTTTGCGCGTCCACCTCTGCGCTGACTGTCGTGGCCACGGCCTCCAGAACGGTCTTCAACCGGTCAGCATCAACGCCCCCCTTATGCCTCTGGAGCGTCAATTCGATCGTCTTTGGGGCAACCTCGTATCCAATCTTCTTGACTGCAGCGACCAAGGTCTTTGCCGAAAACCCCTCGGCCGGTTCGACCGTCAGCCGCTTCGTCGCGAAATTGACAGAACTTGCCGCCACCCCCGGCACCTTGCCCGCCGCCATCTCCACGCGCCGCACACAGGACGCACAGGTCATACCCTCGACAGATACGGAAATCGGCTCTGGCGCGCTCAAAGTCTTGATGATCTCGTTCATGGGATTTCCCCTTTCGAGACCACATGTAATGCTTCCCATGATGGGAAGGTCAAGGGTTCACAGCGACCTTTGTCACGGGTCGAAGTTGATGCTCATTTGGGCTACATTATCGTAAACCGGAGGATGATCATGACAGCGAATGCTTATATCAGGGCTCGCATCGACCAAGACTTGAAGGACGATGCAACCGCAGTGCTGGACAGCCTCGGGTTGACCGTCTCGGACGTGATGCGCATGATGTTGACCCACATAGCCCGGGAAAAGGCACTCCCCATAGAGTTGACACGTCCCAACGCAGAAACGATAGCCGCCATAGAGGAAGCGCGGGAAATCGCAGGCGAAAAGCGCGCCCGCTTCAAATCACGCGAAGAACTCTTCAGAGCACTGGATGGCGATAAGCCGTGAAAGGCCCAAAAGCTGTATCAAAGCGAACGACTTTGCCGCGAATGTGCGATTTTACGAAGCAGTTTATGAAAGACTGGAAACGGCTGAATGATTCCGGGAGTGGCGCGATCATCGGGAATGCCACATCGGTGGAGACTTTCTGCTGATCTACAGGCTCGACGAGGCCGATGATCTTGTCGTCTTCACACGCGCTGGAACCCATTCCGATCTGTTTAGATAACCCTCACCGGCGCACGGAAACCCGCGCGATATCCCGCAGAAACTCCTCGCGCACCACCTCCCCCATGGGGCGTTCAGACGCTTTGTCGTTGACCCGCAGCCGTGCGAAGACAATGTGCTGGCCTTCGCGTTCGGCCCAGCCCACGAACCAGCCGAAGGGGCGGGTCGTGTCGGGTTTGCCGTCATCGCCCTTCAGGTTGCCCGTGCCCGCGGTGCCGTGCACGCTCCACGCCTCAGCCGCATCGAAAACGGGCATGATGGCGCGGGTCTTGGTTTGTGCGTCGCGCGTAAAGGGCAGATTGTTGGCCATCAGGCGACGCAGAAAACCCACCTGCTCGACGGGCGATATCTGCACAGCGTTGGCAAGCCAGTCGCTCATGCCCTTTGGCGTCGTTCCCGGGGCGGATGCCGAACCGGTATTGCCGAAACCCAGCCGCTTGACATAGCTGGAGAATTTTTCAGGCCCCAGGCGATTGGCGATGTCGACACCATACCAGCGCACATCGTTCTTTTGCCATGCGGTAGGATCCACCCGCCTTCGATCCGGTGCGGCGTTGTCCATGCCCTCCTGCCAGTCCCAGACCGGGTTGAATTCGTCCAGCAACAGGCCGGAATCAAAACCGATCAGTGCCAGCGGAATGTTGAAGGTCGCGCCCGGCGATGCACGCTTGTCGCAAGCGCCCTGTTGGGTGATGACAGCGCCGGTTTCCACCGATGTCACGAAGGTGCATTCGAAAGGCTGTTCGGCCCGGGCAAGAATGGGATACAGACCCACAACGGCGAAACTGACGGCTGAAAGGACGGCGAACCGGGGCAGCATGCATTTTCCTTGTATGTCCGGCCATCATCACGGCCAGCAACCAACGGAGAGATAAGGTGATGTCGGTTCTTAAAAGACAGTTGGGGCAGGAATAGGACGGACGGGCGCACACCCTATCGACGCTGCGCCTTCGGCTGCTCGCCTACCGTCAGCGGCCAGTCCACCACGTAGTTTTCGAAGTCGTCCACCTCGACCTGCTTTTCGTTGATGGTGCGCCCGCGTGCGGAAATACCCGCCATATGCACGGTTTCGGCATCCCCCGAAACGAGGTGGTGCCACCAGTAGAGGTCCTCGCCATCGCGCACCAGAGCGTAGGCGCAGGTCGGCGGCAGCCAGCCGATTTCGTTGACGAGCTTGAGGTTAAGCTGAATGCAATCCGGCACCGTATCAAACCGGTTGGGGTAATCGGAACAGGCGCAGCTATCTCCATCCAGCAACTGGCAGGAGACGGATGTGAACACCACCTCGCCGGTGTCCCAATCTTCCAGCTTGTTGAGACAGCACAGGCCGCAGCCGTCACACAGGCTTTCCCACTCGGTGTTACTCATTTGCGCCAGTGATTTCGTTTTCCAGAAGGGCGCGTCACTCATCGTTAACATTTCCGTTCCATTTTGCAGCATCGGGCGGCAACGTGATCCCCGTATGCCATATCGCAATCTACCGGATTATGAGATAATCGCGAAATCCGGCAGAGGTGTGTGATGGTGGAATGACCCGCGCAAGGTCGCTGCGTCAAGCAAATGCTGGCGAGATCGAACAGGAATACGTTTCAGGTGCAGGAAGACAACAACAAGAAACCGGCGCGACGGAAACGCCATCTTCTGCTGCGCATCGATTCATGGATCGATTCCGGCCTGTGGACATCTGCGTCGCGCGTCTTCGACTTCTGGGAAGAGGTGACCATCGCATCGCGCAAGCTGCATGTGCGCGGCTGGAAAAAATTTCTCATCAACATTGCCGACGACGCCCTGACGGTTGGCACTGCGGGCACCGTTCTGATGCTGGCGCTGGCGCTGCCCGCCTTTGAGGAGACCAAGAAGGACTGGCGCTATCGCGGTGATTTCGCCGTCACCTTCCTCGATCGTTACGGCAACACCATCGGCCATCGCGGCATCATCCACGAAGATTCCGTGCCGATCGACCAGATGCCGGACCATTTCATCAAGGCCGTTCTTGCCACCGAAGACCGGCGCTTCTTCGAGCATTTCGGCATCGATTTCATCGGCCTTGCCCGCGCCATGAGCGAAAACGCCCGCGCCGGCGGCGTCGTGCAGGGCGGCTCCACGCTGACGCAGCAACTGGCCAAGAACCTGTTTCTGACCAATGAGCGCTCGCTGGAACGCAAGGTCAAGGAGGCTTTTCTGGCATTGTGGCTGGAAGCCAACATGTCCAAGAAGGAAATCTTGAGCCTTTATCTCGACCGCGCCTATATGGGCGGCGGCACGTTCGGCGCAGCAGCGGCGGCTCAGTTTTATTTCGGCAAGAACCTGACCGATGTGACGCTGGCGGAATCCGCCATTCTCGCCGGTCTGTTCAAGGCACCGGCGAAATACGCACCACACGTCAACCTTCCCGCAGCGCGTGCGCGCGCCAACACGGTTCTCTCCAACCTCGTGCAGGGCGGGTTGATGACCGAGGGACAGGTTGTCGGCGCACGCCGCAACCCGGCAACCGTCATCGACCGCGAAGAGGTGCAGGCGCCCGACTATTTCCTCGACTGGGCCTTTGACGAGGTGCAGAAGCTGGCCAAGGAAGGCAAGATCAAGGATCATACCGTGGTGGTTCGCACCACCATCGATACTGGCCTTCAGCAGGCGGCCGAACAGGCGATGGAAGGCAGCCTTCGCGAATTCGGCGAAGGCTACAAGGTCAAGCAGGGCGCGATGGTGATGATCGAAAATGGCGGCGGCATCCGCGCCATGGTCGGCGGTCGTGACTATGGCGAAAGCCAGTTCAACCGCGCAACGGCGGCGCTGCGCCAGCCGGGCTCATCCTTCAAGGTCTACACCTACTCCGCCGCCATGGAAAAGGGCTACAAGCCGGAAACGCTGATTTCCGACGCGCCCGTAACATGGCGCGGCTGGTCGCCGCAGAACTATGGCCGGTCCTACGCAGGCAAGGTGACGTTGCAGACCGCCCTTGCCAAATCCTATAACACCGTGCCGGTGCGCCTTGCCAAGGATGTGCTGGGCACGCAGATCATTGTCGATACGGCCAAAGCCATGGGGGTCGCGACGCCGCTTCGCAGCGACAAGACCATTCCGCTCGGTACATCGGAAGTGACCGTGCTGGACCAGGCCACCGGCTACGCCGTCTTCCCGGCAGACGGCATGCAATCACGCCGCCACGGCATTGCGCAGGTGCTGGATTACGAGGGCAAGGTTCTCTACGATTTCGACCGCGACGAACCACCTGCGCAGCGCGTGCTTTCGGAAGAGGCCAATTCCAAGATGAACCGCATGCTGGTGACCATTCCCGTCGAGGGCACGGCAAAGCGAGGCGCTCTCGATAACGGCATCGTTTCCGGCGGCAAGACCGGCACGTCGCAATCCTATCGCGATGCCTGGTATGTCGGCTTCACCGGTAATTACACGACCGCGGTGTGGTTCGGAAACGACGACTTCACCTCCATGAACAACATGACCGGTGGGGCGTTGCCCGCCATGACGTTCAAGCGCCTGATGGACTACGCCCATCAGGGCATGGAACTGCGCGCCATCCCTGGCATTCAGAACCCGCTGCCGAATGGCACGCATCCAAAACCCGCCAACGGCGCAGCCATCGCCTCGGCAGACGCCAACGCCATGCCAGCCCTCACCCGCCCCCGCTCGCTTTCCGCCGAAGCCACCCGCGTCATCCGCTCCATCGGCAAGAAGCTGAAAGAAGCGTCGGCGCCGTCGTTGACGGTGCAAAAGTTGGCGGATGTCGGGAGCGATGGGGTGAAGCGGTAGTCGAAACCCGTCTTTGTGGACGTCAGAATAGGCAATGCGCGCGTCTGCGCTGGGGCTGGCAATCACTGCCCGCCTTCGAAAAGCCACATATATTGCAAAAATTATCCATTCTTGGTTGTGCACCCATAACGTAACGTGTCTTCACGGGAGTGTATTCAATGGCTTTAGAAGATCAGAGTGCATCCGCTTCCGGAGAAGGTGTGGTAATCGCCCTCTCGGCCGTTCAACTCGCGGCGGTCCTGGAAGGTGAGACGGTCGAACAGAGTGGTACGGTCGGAAACCGCGTGATCGGGGCGTTGCGGCTCCTGGGATGTGCTGCAGAAGGTGTGACCGCTGGAGCACTGCTGGTCACGCCAGAACCCACCGCACTGACGAAGATCGGCGGTGGCGCGCTGGCCCTTCACGCTGCCGACCAGTGCACGACCGGCGGGCGCCAGCTCTGGACGGGGCGTGACGAACGGTCCATCACGGAAAGAACCACGTCCAAACTGGCCAGAAGTCTCGGCGCAAGCCCCGCAAACGCCGACAACATGGGCATGGCCATGGATTTCCTGGTGCCGCTTGGCGGGGCCATGATGGCAGGTGCCGTTCGGGCCGCCGCCATACGCTCTGGTCGTATCTCGCTTGCGCAGCATGAGGCTCAGGCCGGAAGCCGCCTCGGCGGGCACACGATTGCCAGACATGTGGGCAAGGACGAAGCGTTTTTGCGGCAACGGATCGCAGATACGGCGTCAAGTCGCAAACCGCCTGCAGCAATATCGTCGTTCAGCAACTTGAGGATAGCCGAGGAGCAAGTCTCCCGTGCGTTGCGAGCCAATCAGGCGCGCATCGTGCAATGGTCTAAAACGGCTGCTCCGGGGACAACGCTCCAGCCACCGCTCGTTTTTGACGCAGGCCGTGTGATCGGACAGGGCGTCATACGCTCTTCCGGGCAGCTACAGCAAATGTCGAAAATGCGTATCGTGTTGAAAAAGGAAAGCTATAACGGCCTGACACACTATATTCTGACGGCATTTCCTGTTCCCTAATGAATGAACCGAGATGAGCACCAGCGACGATTTTCCCGCCCTTTCCGGCCTCGTGACAGGCTATTTCCATCAAGACATGGACCTGGAATACGACAGTATACCACAAGCGCTTGCAGGATACGCAGGCCTCACGGAGGAAGCGCGGAAGCACCAGCTACAGCATGAGATGGACACCTTTCTGGAGCGCTTTCACAACGATCTGGAAGGTGAGTTTTCCAGACGCTACTGGTTCGACTTCACTCCCGAAGTGATCGGACAAACGGTGCCGGAATTTTTCGACATGGTAAGGACGATCCTTGCCGATCCCGAAAGCTACTTGCGTTTCGAACCACGCAATTGAAATCGTGAAGGTTATGCTTCAGGACCCGGATAGCTGTAAACGCTTCGATCCGTAAAGCAGAGTGCCGCATGAATGTCACCGATGAAGAATTTCCCGCGCTTTTCGGTATCGTTGCCGGGGCCTTGCATCAAGACATCGATTTGGAATACGACACAGCTGCGCAAGCGCTGGCAGGATACGCACGCGCGACGAAATGTTTCGAGAAGCAAATGCTGCTTTCTGAAACGGAACGGTTCCTCGAACGGTATCACAACGATCTCGATGGCGAGTTCGCCCGGCGCTTCGGGTTTAATTTCACACCCAAATCCATAGGATATACAGTGCCGGAGCTTTTCGACATGCTCAGAACAATCCTGGATGATCCGGAGAGCTATATGCGTTTCGAACCGCGGAATTGATTGATAAAATCGCGATCAAGGTTCGGTAGTCGGCCGATGCCGACTTCAGTTTCTCGAAGGCAACTCTCCCTTTCTCAGGAATTTTCAGCGCCATTGAACATTCCTTTACAACTTCAGATTCAGCCTAAGCGCAGTTTGGTCTGGTGGCTGAAAACTCATCCATCCTGCAGCCGTCAATCCTGTGAGAAATGGAGATCAGCGACGAACTGGGCGAAGCTAGCAGAATACTGCGTGATCAGGCCATACTCCTGCGCCTCCTCGAAAGGTTCGGGCTCACCTTCATAGGCAACCAACTCGTGGTCCAGCAGAAAAATCTGGCCATATCTTTCCTCTGTCATGCACAACATGATGGCGTTGCCGCCAGCATCATTGCCGATGCACAGGAGCCCTTCAGGCAAAGGATAGGCACTGGGCTTGTCAAATTCCGCCTCGACTTCTCTCAGAGAGTTCATATGCCGCAGAAGCAGGTCGCGTTCTTCCGCGTCGAGATAGGATACTGCCGTTTCGAAGATCAAGCCGCCACCGGAGATAGTAAGAAATGCACGGTAATCCCCAGGCAGTGTCTTGCCAAGCTTGCGCTCGAAAGCCTTAAGTTGATCTTCCGTCGCACGCTCACCGCCCTCATTCCGGATCGCTCCAGCAAATTGCTCAGGTGTCATGGCCGGTCTCCTTTCAGTTGTGTTCTACAGCGTTGGATTTGCGCGTTGGGCCACAGCCCCTAGAATGCCCATGAGCGCCAGTGAGAGTGCGATATAGTTGAGTTTGGTGGCGGAGAAAGACTTTAGCTTCGATGGGCCACGAACCAGTCGAAGGCCGTAGTAGATGACGACATGGGCCGCCAAGAAAAAGCCAAGCGGGCCAAGAATCATCTGACCAAACGCCTCTCCCCAATTTCCATCGCTTGCCATCTGCGCAGCGTAAGGCGCGTTCAAAAAGCCCGCTATAAACAGTAGAACAAAGAAACATATGGTCAGATGCACGTGTGCCCCCTCAACCGCCACGAAAATCATCAACTCAAGGGTGTTTTAATTGTGGCGGGACGAAAAAAATCAGTGATCGTTTCGTGCACGTATGTCTTTGCAACCAAACTGGCTTCAAACCGTTCACGGTCACGCTAATTCGTCCAAGACGCAAAAGCCGTCAGGCGTATTTCCCGATCCCGGTTGGAGACCAGTTCATGAGCGATTCGACTGGCAGAGAAGCCTCTGCTTATCCTTTTCAATCTCTTTTCGTGCCGTTTCCGTTCGTGTGTTTCTCGATGGCGCTCGGGACTGATATTGCCTATTGGCAGACCGCCAATCTTTTGTGGCTAAATTTTTCGGCATGGCTGCTGTTTGCAGGCCTCGTGTTCGGCGGACTGGCATTGCTCGCCGGGTTCGTCGATCTGTTCCGGGTGCGCACGCGGCCGATGCGGCCTTCCCTGTTTTCAATCGTGCTTTTCATCGGCATGCTGGTCTTGGCACTGCTCAACAGTCTCGTTCATGCCGGTGACGGCTGGACAGCGGTGGTGCCTTACGGGCTGCTGATCTCGACCATGACATTCGTCGTGGCGCTGACGACCGTCGCCGCGTCTTCCCGCAAATATGCACGACTGGCCTGGAGAGTATGATGATCGCGCGCCGCCTTGTTCACACCTCTGTTCTGATGGGCAGTGTTGCCCTCATCCTCTCTGCCTGCAATGAAGCGGATCAGTCCTTCGACCCGGCACAGCAGATCGGGGCCGACCCGGTTCTGCCGGAGCCGTCTTCGAGCCTTATTCCCGACCTGAAGGTGGCCGAGGTCGTCGGTTGGAAGGATGGCGAGACGCCGACTGTGCCGGAGGGTCTGAAAGTGACCCTATACCAAAAGGACCTCGCCAACCCACGGACCGTGCACACGCTGCCCAATGGCGACGTTCTGGTCGTCCAGTCGCGCGGGCCGAAGGGACAGTCCCCATCGCGGCCGAAGGACATTATCCGTGGCTGGATCATGGCCATTTCGCACGGCGAGACGCGTCCGCAGAAGGAAAGCAATCTCATCACGCTGCTGCGCGATACCAACCGCGATGGCACTGTCGATGAACGCCACGATCTGCTGACGAAGCTGGATTCGCCTTTCGGTGTCGCCTTTGCCGACAATACGCTCTACGTCGCCACCGCGAGCGAGATTCTTGCCTATCCCTACCAGCTTGGGCAGAACGACATCACCGCCGAACCAAAGCTGCTCACGCCGCTTCCCGGCGGGCCCATCAACCACCATTGGACCAAGGATCTGGCGCTGAGCCCCGATGGCAAGTTTCTCTATGCTTCCGTCGGCTCCAATTCCAACATTGTTGAAAATGGCATGGAGGCGGAAAAGAACCGCGCCGCAATTTTGCAGGTCGACCGTCAGACAGGTGCGTTCAAGCTGTTCGCATCCGGCCTTCGCAATCCCAACGGCCTTGCGTTCAACCCTGAGAGCAAGGAGTTATGGGCAGTTATCAACGAGCGTGACGAGCTGGGACCGAACCTCGTTCCCGACTACATGACATCTGTAAAAGAAAACGGGTTCTACGGCTGGCCGTGGAGTTATTATGGCAATCATGTCGATGCCCGTGTCTACCCGCCCCGCCCGGATATCGTTGCAACGGCCATCAAGCCGGACTACGCTTTATCCAGTCATGTGGCCGCGCTTGGCCTCACCTTCACGCTCAACTCCGCCATGCCTGCAGCCTACGCAAACGGCGCTTTCATCGGCGAGCACGGCAGTTGGAACCGCAACGCCTTCAACGGCTACCGGGTGACCTATGTGCCATTCGAAAACGGCAAGCCATCGGGCAAGACACAGGACGTGGTGACCGGCTTCATTCAGGGTGACAATGCCAGAGGCCGTCCCGTTGGCGTCGGCATTGATGGCACAGGCGCCTTGCTGGTGGCGGATGATGCGGGGAATTCGGTCTGGCGCGTGGCGGCAGCCGATGGCACTGTGACACCGGCCCCCATCGCGACCGATGATGTATCGGGTGGCGGCGCGCAAGCCATGGCAGCTCCCGCCAACTAAGATGCAGCAATGGCCGGCTTCAACGTCGCCGGCCATTGCCTGTTCATCTCTTTCAGGCGGAACTTTTGGAAAACACGTGAATGCGCCGATGTCCGACGCGCATCATCAATATCCTCGAGGGAAAATCAGAACGGCTTCCTTCTCCCCATTTCCCCCAACTGAAATCAATGCTAACCCTCAGCTGTTCCAAAACGGGAAAACAGCGTGTTCCGAGTTCCATTTCTTGTTGCAATCTCGCTTCTGGTCGCCTTCGGGGGCGGAATTTTATCCACGCTTGCGGCGCTGGAAGCCACCGACGGTTTCGGCTCCATCAAGATCGGCGCGTGGGATGCCTTTCCCGAAGCGCAGACGATCGAGGCAGATCCCTACGCCAAGTCGCACAGGTCCGATGCGGGCAAGCTGCTGTATGGGACAGCCGAAGGTCTGAGCTTTACCGCCTCAACCGATAGCGATGGCCAGCGCCTGACCGGTCAGTGCCGGTATCGTTTGACTGGCAACGTGCCCCCTTCCCGCTTCTGGACGCTTTATGCAGCAGACCAGCAGGGCAATCTTCTGGATGACGGCTCTGGCCGCCCCTTCGCGCTCAATTCCCGCACACTTTTGCACGGGCCTGATGGCGGCATGGATATCAGTGTGGCCGCCAGCGCCCAGACCTACAATTGGCTTTCGGTGCCACAGGGTCGCAATTTCAAGCTGGTTCTGACATTGCTGGATACGCCGGTGGCGGGCAGCACGGGGCTCATCGACATCAAGATGCCGGATATCCGCAAGGCAGGATGCGGCAATGCTTAAGGTCGTCTTCGCTGTTTTCGTCGGGCTTGTGGGTGCAGCCGTCCTGCACTTGATCATTTTGCTATCGACGCCGCATTTTTCCAACCGCGATGCCTATACGCGTGCGGTCGCAGAAGGCGGGTCGAACCAGTTTCACCTTCTGGATGACAGCCGTGAAAAGACGGAGCTTGGCAGCGGCGATCCCTTCATGCGGGTGGCCGTGTGCACCTTCGACATCGCGGACAAGCCCATGCGTCTTGAGGCGTTCGGGGCGGTTCCCTTCTGGTCTGTGGCGATTTTCGACAGCGCATCCAATGAAATCTTCAGCATGAACGACCGCACCTCTGCCGGAGGCGAGTTGGATATTCTGGTCGCCAATCAGGTGCAGCTGGCCGCCATTCGCAAGTCACAGCCTGCTGCCCTGTCGCAGTCCATTCTGGTGGAAGCAGCCCAGAGCAAAGGCTATGCGGTGCTGCGCACCATGGTGCCGCAGCCAAGCTTCGTGGAGGAGGCGACGCGGTTTCTGAGCGAAGCAAAATGTGCAGTAGCGCCATGGCAGTAGACTGCCTTCACGCGTCACCCTGAGGAAGCCTATCCGGCATCCTTGATGGCGGCAAGCTTGCGTTTGCGCGGTTTCTTCTGCGCATCCATCTTGATGTCGATGATGGGGCGTTCATAGCGCACGCCGGTAAAGAACAGAAGTTGCGCAGGTCCGCCTGCGGTGTTCTCCGGTGGCGCCGGTCGGCTGAGGCGGCGCGTGGCCGCATAAAACGAGATAATGTCTGCCATAATCTTCTCCCTTCAGGGGCATGACGATTGATTTTGATCAGAGTGCGCGGATCGTGCGAACGCGCGGGAATGCCATCACCACAAACATTGTGCATCTCCAGTCCACAGACTGGCATGGGAGACGTATGCGCGAGAACGGGGCTTGTGCCTGCCGCCTCGCCTGCCAGATATCGCACCCTATGGGATGCGCCGAATCTCTGGCTGCTTCAGGCATTAAAAACACGCAAAGATTAACCGATCGTTAATCCTAATATTCTCGTGCCAGCACAGAATTCATTACAATTCGATCTGTTGCATAAACCATTCATCGAGACTGCGTTCACAGTCCTGTGAATACAGATTTCGGTCTCCTTTTAAAAGCGCTTGAAAAAATTGACGAATTTCAAGCGCTCCAGAAAATTACGGGTTAATTTTCCACCATGGCGTGTTTGACGCATGTCGTTGGCGTCATGTCTAACGCGCTGAGCCGCCATGATGTCGGTCAGGGGCTCGTCGCTCGGTGTTACACGCACGGTCGACGAGTTCCCGCTAGCGCGTTCTGAGGCGATATCCCGACGTCGCCCACGTTTCTCATTTCAAAAATATATTCTTAAAATTCGCTGTGAATAAGCGCAAAAAACCGCTTTGCCCCATGGCTGGTTAACAGGACGTCAACACGTTTGATCTAATTTGATCATAGTGTTTTGTTTTGCGTCTGTTGGGTATTGCGTTGACCGACCGGTTTCGAGAATTAGAGAGGCCAAGGGCCGAGAGGAAGAAAGACGTGGTGCTGATGGCCACCGTATCGAGTTTTGAAGGTCTTTCTCATCCGTCCAGGTCAGAACTGCGCCAGTTCGCGGAATTGTTTCTGCCGTTGTTTTCCGCCTCCACACCAGAGGCGAAGCGGGAGGCGATTGCGGCCTTGTCTCAAAACCCGAACGTGCCGTCGGCCGTCGCCTTCTTCATTGCCAGCCAGCCGATTGCGCTCTCTGCGCCATTCCTTGTCTCGTCCAAATGTCTGGACGACGACACGCTGATTACCATTGCCCGCACGCAAGGCGGCGCCCATGCGCGCACGATCGTGCGTCGGGATGACCTGTCGCCCACTGTCATCGACGCGTTGGTCGGCCTTCGGCATTCGCGCCCGGCGGTTCGCTCTGGCGCGGACGATGCGGAGGCTGCAACACCAGACCTGTCGCTTTTCACCCAACAGACCATTGCGGACCGTGAAGAGGATTTGCGCCGGCAGTTGCGCACCATGGCGCGGCAGCTCAACCGGTCCCAATCGGACAGTCTGGGACGTCGTCGTCTGACCGATGTGCAGGAAGCCCTGCTTATTCGCTTCGCCCGCGCCCGCGATGCCCGCCAATTCTGCCGTGCCCTGTCGGACTCGCTTGCAGCCAGCCATTGGTTATCGGAACGGCTGATGCTCGATATTTCCGGCCAGCAGCTGGCAACGACCATGGTTGGCCTGGGCATGGAATTCGTGGACGCAGCCTTCGTGCTGGAAAGCTTCTACCCGCATCTGAAGGTTCGCGATGGCGATATGTCGCGCGCGGAACTGATGATTGACAGCCTCGATGCCGCCCAGTGCGAAGACCGCATCGAACGCTGGCGTCGTGCAGATAGCGACACGGTCGATCCCAACAGGGAGAACGTGGAGATGCGCGACGATGCGCATGAGCGGCTGGTTGTGAGACGGTAGTTTTCAAAGGGCTGACGCAAGATCGAAGATGGCTGCCCTGGTCAGACAAGCTCTAACAAGCCTTCCACACTTTCCGTCTCCAGTTCAAGAACCCACAGATCGCTGTCGAAACGGCGCTCCTTCTCCAGCAATGCCTCGACATCCTGCGCCTCAGCGCCCGACAGGCGTTGTTCGAAGCGGCGTTGTGACCTTGCCTCCTCGTCATCGGACAGGCTTTGGGGTGCGGGACCGTAGAGGTTCTCCAGACCAGTGCGAAGACGCTGGCGGATGAAGATGGCGCCCGCGGCCTCTGCCCCCTTGCGTTCCACGGCGGCGAAATCGCCCGCCGAAAAGACACGGCGAATGAGGGCGGAAACGAACATCTCGGATTTGAGGCGCATGCTCACTCGATATCACAGAGCGCCGATGGATTTCAGCTTTTTCAGCACCGCTTCGCTGGGCTCCCCGGTTTCGGGCAGACGGTAGTGCTTTTCGAAGTTCCTGATAGCGGTGCGTGTCTGCTCGCCCGGAACACCATCCACCTTCACATCGGCATAGGCGATGTTGACCAGACCCTGCTGGATTTTCGCCACCAGATCCTTTTGCGCAGGCTTGGGCGCATTGCCTGATGTCAGCGATACGGACTGCGGCTTTGGCTGTTGGGCGTCGGCGTTGCGAATGGCGGCGGCGACCGGATCGATAGCAACGCCACCGGAATTCGGCTCGGCCGGGCGATCCTTCGGCAGGGCCTTGGGAATGGCGGCAACGGTGGTTGCGCTGTCGATCTTCATGGCCGAGAGAACGCGGCTTGTGGGTTCGCCCGTCTGCTCCATGCCGACGGTTTCCTCGAAGAAGAGAATGGCCGCTGTCGTGCGTGGACCGGGCATCCCGTCTGCCGGGCCTTCATACAGGCCCCGGCGGGCCAGTTCCCTCTGGATTTCGGCCACGAGTTCCGATGGCTGGTGCGCGGTGGCTTGCGGCTCCGACTGCGTGATGACCGACGCCACATCGGCAGGTTGGGCGGCCGCCGGGGCGGATGGCGCCTGCGGCGCATCGCCTGGTCGTTCTATGCGGAATGTCGTGACATTGCCGTTTTCACCGAGGTCCGAGGCGACGCGATAGCCGGGAATGCCGTTGGGGTTTTCCTCGTCGCGCGTGCGCAGGAAAGGCGATGGATGATGGCCAGGCTGATACCACAGAGCGTTCGCGGCAACGAAGCCGAAGACCACAAAAAACGAGGCGCTGCCGCCCACCAGTTTGGGATGCCGCAGGATGTGTTGCCCCATGGCGAGTGCTGCCACAGAAACGAAACCGGGCTCTTTGCGAGCCGGTGTTTTCCTAGGCGATTTTCGCTTTGGCGCGGCCATCCGCAACGTCCTCCTTCATCATCTTGCTCGCGCCAGCAACCTGTGGCTTGAGACGTGGCGGAAACTCCACCGGAACACTGGCATCATCGAAATCCGAGCCTTCAACATAGCCCGAGCCATCGGCAGGCAGAAGGATGGTGACAACGGTGCCTTCACCGGCACGGCTGGAAATCGCAAAGCTTCCGCCGTGCAGTTCCACCAGCCCCTTGACCAGAGCCAGACCCAGACCCGTGCCCTCATAGCGGCGGGTAAATTCATTCTGCACCTGCATGAAGGGCTGGCCCAGAAACGCAATCTTGTCAGCCGCGATGCCGATGCCGGTATCGCTGACGGTCAGCTTCAGTGTGCCGCCCTCCAGCGATGCATCTATGGAGACCACACCACCCGATTCGGTAAACTTGATGGCATTGCTCGCCAGATTGATCAGAACCTGCTGGATGGCGCGCTGATCTGCCACCACTTCGCCGATATCTCTTTGAACGCGGCTGGTCAGCGTCAGGCCCTTCTGCTTGGCCTGAAGACCCAGCATGCCTTCACAGGTGGCGATGGCATCGGTCATGCTGAACGGCTCCATGATCAGCTCGTAGCGGCCCGCTTCCAGCTTGCTCATATCCAGCATGGTGTTGACGACCGACAGAAGGTGCGCGCCGGACTGGCGGATGAGCGACACGTATTCGCGCTGACGGTCATTTTCCAGCTTGCCGAAATATTCGCCTGCCAGAATATCAGAAAAACCAAGGACGGCGTTGAGCGGCGTGCGCAATTCGTGGCTGACAGCCGCCAGAAACCGCGACTTGGCGTCGTTGGCCTGTTCTGCCTCGGTGGCTTTGCGAACCACCTCCTTGCGCAGAATTTCCTTTTCGGTGATGTCACGCATCTGGCCGACAACGCCGATCAGCCTGCCGCTGCCATCCCGCTCTGCGGTCATGTCGATGCGTGCGTAGAGAAACTGGCTCTGGCGAACGCCAATGGCGTTTTCAAAGCGCAGATCGGCAACCGCGTTCTCGTGACCCTGGCGCAACGTATCGAACGCCTGCATCAGCCCGATGCGGTCCGACACATGCACCAGCTCGGCGAAGAGGTGGCCTGTGCAGTTCTGGAAATGGACCGGAAATTGCCTGAGATCGCGACCCGAGACACCTTTGACGATGCCGTGCTCATCGAAGAACAACATCAGGCCGGGCATATGTGTGGTCGACACCATGTTCTTGTTTACGGGTGCGGCGACGATGTCTTTCATCTGCGGCCTGCGAAGCGCAAGCACGCATGCGGCGGCGGCAAGGAACACGGCGACGACTGTCGCGACGCCCAGTGGCAGCGCGACGGAAACGGGGAAGGCAAAGCAGAAAACGACAGGGACGACGAAGACAGCCGCGACGCCCGAGGCAACCAGTCTGCGCAACGCATGCACCGTGGCGACCCGTACGCTGGCATCTTCTTCCATGCGCGAAAGCCACATGCCAGTGGCATGATCGATCGACGCAATCGCTTTTTCCGTTATGTTACGCAATACCTGAACACCGAATTCCAAATGGGCGAAAGAGCCCTTAACCATGGCTGACAATAGAGGCCCGCGGCTTAAGGAAAGGCTAAAAGGGAACCCTCCTCCCCCGGTTAAAGCCGTGCGGAATCCCATTTCGGCGCATTTGCCCAAGACTTTGCGTTTCATGGTTAATGGCAGGTAAGCGAAGGATTTCGTTATATTTTTCCCATTGTGTTAATCTTTGTGGCAGGCAATCGGCGCTTGATCCCCTGCATTTGTTGGCGCCCGCCGCAATTATGCTTAACATCAGCAGTTAAAACTTGAACGAAATGCGCAAGATCGTTCAGCGACGGAACAAATAGCTACAATTTGAATTAAATCCCGACGTTTTTCGCAAATGGCTGTTGGTCTGTTGGGGATAGGGTGTTTGCAAGCCCGAAACGAAGCAAACGGAACAGGGCAGATACGGATGACCCGAAAAGGGCGGCGTTATAACAGGGTAGTTTCGCTATGTGGTTTCTGATCAAGTCGTCGATCTTCTTTTCGCTGGTTCTGGTGGCGCTGTCCTATTTTGGCGGTTCGCA
Organism: Rhizobium skierniewicense; assembly: GCF_014196515.1. Lineage (GTDB taxonomy): Bacteria > Pseudomonadota > Alphaproteobacteria > Rhizobiales > Rhizobiaceae > Agrobacterium > Agrobacterium skierniewicense. The sequence continues at coordinate 160,563 of NZ_JACIDV010000009.1, forward strand.
AGACGGCACATCGCAGACCTCGCAGATGAATGTCGCAGGCGCCGTATCGGCTGCCAGCGAGGCCTACCACTATGTGAGCGCCATCTGCGTCGAAAAACCCGATGTCTGCGTCAAGGGCGCCGAGACATTCCACGCTCTGGGCGAAAGAGCCCGCGAAGGCGCGAAGGTCGCCTATCAGTTGATTGATGCCCAGCTTGCCGACAACGAGCCTGTCACCAAGATTGCCGAGGCCGCATCTGTGAAACCCGCCGTGACCATGCCTGCCGAGACAATTGACGTGGCACAGCAAAGCGACGACATCAAAACCGGCACCATCAAATCGCAGCCCTACGTGCCCCTGCCCCAGCGCCGCCCGGCACAGTGAGCCGCAAAGACTGCATGGTACCATTGGCGATATATCCTTATCGCAAACCCGCTTGCGGCCCATCTTTGGGCCGCCTGACTGCCCGACTTGCCAAGCCCTGCACGAGTTGCTTCGTCGCAGGGCTTTTTTTCGTGCCGACAGCGGTTCAATTCAAGAGAGGTTTGGCCTATATGCTGGCTTAGACATAAGGGATGATGGATCAATGGCTTCTCTCGACAAGATCATGGACGACTTTGAGTTCCTCGACGATTGGGAGGATCGCTACCGATATGTGATCGAACTTGGCAAGGAACTGCCCGATCTGGCAGACGAGAAGAAGACGGTCGACAACAAGGTGCAAGGCTGTGCCAGCCAGGTCTGGCTCGTCAGCCACAGCGATGGTGCGGCCGATCCGGTGTTGACCTTCGAAGGCGATTCCGACGCCCACATCGTGCGCGGCCTGGTCGCCATCGTCATGGCGGTCTATTCCGGAAAAAAAGCCTCGGATATCGCCAAACTCGATGCCATCGACGTCTTCGGCAAGATCGGCCTTGTTGAACACCTCTCCTCCCAGCGCGCCAACGGCCTGCGCTCGATGATCAACCGCATCCGCGCCGAGGCGCAGGTGCTGGCGGCTTGATCTCACACAACAGGTCGGTACCCATCGGCACCCCAGTGGTGGCTATCCCGTCTGCGAACGGAGGGCTGGGGTGGGGCATAGTGGCGGGACAGGGCGAGCAAGGCTGTTCGCAGCATGAGTTTGGCTGAACGGACCGGCCATTGGCGTTCGCGCTCGACCAATTCCAGGCCCTTTTCGAAACAGCAGACATCGATAGCGACGCCGGAGAGTTCGGGGCCCATGGCGTCTGCGGCGTTTGAGACGCGCAGGCGCGCGGCCATGGCGGTGTCACTCAAGTCTTGTGCGCCGTTGGTTTGTCCTTTGGTGCGCTTTGCCAGACGCGGCTCCCATGATGCGGTGATGCGCGGGCTCAAATGGCCGCGATGGAAATCTTGGGCCAGCCTCTCGCCTGCGTCGAGCGCCTCTGCGGTAAAGAAGCCCTGTCCATCACGATCCTTCAAACGCGCCAGCGCCATCAGCGGTGTGGACAATTCGTTGCGTCGCACGCTCTGCCGGGCGCCATCGACCTCTATGGAGACGACGTCCGACTGGCGGTGCTGCTCTTGAAAAATCTCATCCCGTTCCTTGACCATGGCGCGCTTGAGATAGGCACTGGCGGCGCTTTCGCAGACCAGGTTTCCGCCCTGCCAACGCACCAGCCCCATCGACACGGCCTTGTCGAGCGGAGGACCTGCCATCAGCAAAGGCTGAGGCGCGGTGTCAATGGCAATATCGAAGATGCCGTTGACGTCTTTGACGCGAGCGGTGTTGCGGCCGATGAATTTGAGCAGCCGGATAATGGCCTGATCCGGTTTGCTGTGGGCTTTGCTCCCTTTCTCAGTCATGTGCATCGGTCTCCAGCAGCGCGACGAGGGATTTGCACCTCTCCTCGACAGCCGTCACGAATGCGTCGAAGCCGGGATCGTCGCGGCGATCTTCCACATGCTGGCATGTGAGACTGACCGTGGAGCGGTCGCGCCCGAAGCACACAGCGACTTCCGGAAGCGGCAGCGAAAGAACGACATGGCAGACATAGATCGATATTTGCCGGATATGCGACATGGCATGCCTGCGGTCCCGCCGAACCGTGTCACGCTCGACGATCTCGGCAAACATATCGCAGGTGATCTGGCGGACATGTTGGCAGGCCTGACGTTGCGCCGCGGTGACGTTTGGCAATGGCAGATGTGCCATGATGGTCGAGGGATAGGGACCTATGGTCCCGGGCCGATGGGGCAATGCGATGAGCGACATGGTGAAATTCCTCATAAATAGGAATTAATTCATACACCACGAAAAACGAGCTTACAATCTCTGAAATAGGCCCCACGCCATAAGCGTTTGAAATCAATCGGAACTATTTCAGTTCAAATGAAAAAAGGACTATTTTCTCATGCCTGCTGGGCGTCACGCACAAAAAAGCCGGTCACTCGGACCGGCTTTTCCTATTTTTTGAATTGCAGATATCAACGTGCGGATTTACGACGCTGGCCGAGGCCCATTTCCTTGGCGAGGCGCGAACGCGCTTCTGCATAGGCTGGAGCAACCATCGGGTAATCCATCGGCAAATCCCACTTTTCGCGGTATTCTTCCGGAGTGATGCTATGATGCGTCGTCAAATGACGCTTGAGCGACTTGAACGAACCACCGCATTCCAGGCAGATGATCTGATCATCCTGAACCGATTTGCGCACAGACACCGCAGGCTTCTGCTTTTCGACGTTGACCGCTGCCACGACCGGGGTCGAGGTGCCGCTGAGGGCTGTGTGGACATCTGAAATGAGGCCTGGAAGCTCCGTGACCGGAACGACGTGGTGGCTAACATAGGCAGCTACGATATCTGCCGTCAGTTCGACAAGCAGATCCTGAGCGCCGCCATATGTAGTTTCCGTCATCTATATCTCTCCTATTCGTATCTTCAAAAGCATAGGCTCATCGGCCTTTTGCCCTTGAAGTGAAGTTAACCCCAAGGTCGATTTGCGATCGAATGAAGCATCCGGCCGGGCTTTCCACACGGCGCAAGATTTCTTTCCATAACTGCAGAAATCGAAATAGATATCCGGATATTTTCCAATGGAGATAGTTTAGCCATCAATAAAATGTCTAACCGGACTATCGATATCGCAGGACGCAAATCAACATCATCTACTTTACCTACCGTGGATAACACCAAACCAAAAAAAGTCCAATTATTATTTTGGACTATTTCAGAAGAAATTGCACTTGTTTCATCTACTAGAAATCATAGATGACAAAGTTAAAATATGCTCAAAAATCCAATACAGCAATAGTCTAGCAAACAGATCAACTCAACTTAAGGTCTGCTTTACGCTGATCTATTACGGTTGTAGAGGACAGTCGATAACCAACCTGATGCGCAGCTTTGGCAAGCAAATGTGCGGATACTGGGGCAGTCAGAACAACAAAGAGAAACCCGACGAGGCAGCGCGCAAAAACAGCAACCTCGAGTGAATTGATGCCGACGCAAAGAAGAAGAAGTCCCGAGCCGACAGTCCCGGCCTTGGAAGCGGCATGCATGCGAGTATAAAGGTCGGGAAAACGGTTGATACCAATGGCCGCGATAAGTGAAAACGTTGCGCCGCACAGCAAAAGCAGACTGACGAGAATGGCGAGGAACCAGCTCATTTTTTTGCTCCTTTCACGTTTTTCCGCTTGGGTTTTCTGCCCGCACCTGACGAGGATGCGGGCAATACATCCGTCCCATCCAGGATCTGCCTGGCCCTTTTGCCCTCTTCCGGTCGGCGCGACAGAACGAAACGCGCAAATGCAACCGTTGCAAGAAAGCCGACAAGGCACAGGGCGATGGCGATATCGACATAGAGATCGAAGCCAGTACGAATGGCGATGACGGCGATAAAGCCGATGGCGATACCGACCAGCGTGTCCAGCGCGATGATTCTGTCCGGCAGGGTCGGCCCCACCACCACCCGGTAGACCGCCAGAAGGAAAGCCACGGACAGAATGATGGAAGCACCAATGGTGGAAAAGGATAGCAGCGCGTCAGGGGTCACTTGCGAAACGCCTCCATGATCTTGCGCTCGAAGCCATCGGCAATCGACCGCTTTGTGGCCTCGACATCGCTGCAATCCAGGGCATGGATATAGAGGATGGCGCGGTCGTCCGAGACATCGACCGACAGCGTGCCGGGGGTGAGCGTGATGAGATTGGCCAGAAGCGTGATCTCGAAATCGCTCTTCACCGCCAATGGATAGGCAAATATTCCGGGCTCCAGCACCAGCTTCGGTCTGGTGACCGTTTTCGCGACCGTCCAGGCCGACAGGGCCAGTTCCTTGAAGAACAGGAGGGCCAGCGACAGGATCGCGGGGATGCGCGCCCAATAGGTTTCGCTTGGACCAAGCTGGTGGCGAACGATGCCGATGGACAGCGCTGCGATCCCCATGCCGAACAGAAGATTGGGGACCGTATAGCTGCCGGAAATGGCCAGCCAGACGAGCGTGAACAGCAGACCCAGAACGACATGTCTCATCTTACGGCTCCCTGTGGAAAGACGGAGCGGATGTAGGCGGCCGGATCTGCGAGACCGTCTGCCGCCTGCTGGCTGAGCTTCATCACCTGTTCGGGAAACAGACCAACGCCGATGACGAGCAGGGTCAGCGCCACGACGGGCGCGAGGCTGGGCGGATTGGCAACGGTCGCGACCGCCTTCATGCCGGGTGGTGACGGACGCCAGAAGCACAGAAGAAAGACGCGGGCAAATGCGATGGTGCACAGAAAGCCTGACACGAGAATGGATGCTGCCAGCCACCACGCACCGATATCAATGGCGGATTTGGTCAGCATGGCCTTGGGCCAGAAGCCGGAAAAGGGCGGCAGGCCGGAGCCTGCGAAAAACAGCGCCAGTGCCATACCCGAAAACACGGGCGCCTTGGTGTAGAGGCCGCTGAGATCCGACATCGTCCACGCACCGCCGATGCGGGCCGCATGGCCGATGGTCAGATAGAGTGCGGTCATGACGACAACGGAATTCAGCGCATAAAAGACGACGCCTCCCACCGCAGACGGTGAGCCGATGGCCACGCCTGCAAGCATGGTGCCGATACCGGAAATGACGATATAGCCCATCATGCGTCTCAGATCATTCTGCGCCAGCGCGCCCATGGCACCGAGGATCATGGTCAGAGCCGCGACGACGGCGATCACCAGGCTCAACTCATCCCGCTGCACCGGAAACAGCATGATCATGACGCGCAACAGTGCGTAGATGCCGACCTTGGTCAGCAGCCCCCCGAACAGGGCCGACACGACGATCTTGGGCGTATGATAGGATGCTGGCAGCCAGAAATTGACCGGAAAAGCCGCAGCCTTCATGGCGAAAGCCAGGGTGAACAGAGCAGCCAGCGTCATCAAGGGCGCTTCGCTGCCCGCCGTCGTCACACGCGCAGCGATATCCGCCATGTTGAGCGTGCCGAAGATGGCATAGAGATAGCCGACGGCGATCAGAAACAGCGTTGTACCGATGAGATTGAGCACCGCGTATTTCAGCGCACCATCGATCTGTTCCTTCGTCGAGCCCAGAACGATGAGGCCGAAGGAGGAGACGAGAAGCACTTCGAACCAGACATACAGATTGAAGATATCGCCGGTCAGGAATGCGCCACTCACACCTGCCATGAGCAGCATGAGAAACGGGTAAAAGCCGTAACGACGTCCAGCCTCGTCCATATCCGCGTTGGCATGGATGGCGCAGGCAAGGGCTGCGAGGGCACCCGCCAAAGCGAGGGACGCGCCCGTCACATCGGCCGTAAACGCAATGCCGAAAGGCGGGAGCCAGCGGCCCATGACCATGGTGAAAGGACCATCCACCACCACCTTCCACAGCAGCGCAGCATTGATCGCCACCAGCAGGAACAGGCCTGAAATGGCGATTGCGGCGTGAAGGCGGGTGGAGCGGCGCACCATCATCAGGATAGCACCTGTCGTGATGCACAGTGCGACGGGCAGGATGATCAGCCAGTCGGCCAGCGGCGTTGCCTGCATGACGAGGGCTGTAGACAGATCGATGGGCGTAGAACCGGAAGCGGCCATGTGTGTCTTGTCCGTTTCTCAATAGCCGAGCGGCGGAAGCGGTTCACGCGCCGGTTCTGCGGCACGCATTTCATTGGTGTCGTCGGTCTTCAACGCCTGGAACGCCCGCCAGACCAGCACGGCCAGAAAGCAGAAAAAGCAGAAGGAGATGACGATGGCCGTAAGGATGAGCGCTTGCGGCAACGGGTTTGCCGTCGTAGCCGCCAGCACATCCTCTCCCGCCCCGATGATGGGCGGCACCTCCCGTGTCAGCCTGCCTGCGGTAAACAGCAGCAGATTGACCGCATTGCCGAGGAGGGCGATGCCCAGCAGCAGGCGCACACTGTGGCGCGACAACATGAGGTAGATCGCGGCGGAAAAGAAAATGCCGACGAGACCGGAAAAGACCGCTTCCATCAGTCACGCTCCCTTTCTTCCAGGGCCAGTGCTATTGCGGTAAAGCCTCCGACCACGACGAGATACACGCCGATATCGAAGGAGATGACGGTGGCGAGCGGCACTTCCACGCCCGCAAGGCTGGGATAGATCCACAGCCCGGTCATGAAGGGAACGCCGACAAAGACCGAGACCATGCCGGACAGCGTGGCGAGCAACAGCCCGAAACCGGCAATCGACAGCGGGTCAAAGACGATGGCGCGCCGCACAGTTCCCACCCCGAAGGCGATGCCATAGACCGCAAGCGCCGACACGGCAATCAACCCGCCAATGAAGCCGCCACCGGGTTCGTTATGGCCGCGCAGCAGGACGAAAATGGAAAACAGCAGCATGAGGCTGGTGATGACCGGCGCGACGGTACGGAAGATCAGTGTGTTCATGCCCTGCCCGCCTTATCCGCGCCGGTTGAAGGTTTTGAACGGACCCGGATCAGCGCCAGAATGGCAAGACCGGTGATCATGACAACCGCGATTTCGCCCAGCGTGTCTGTGCCTCGGAAATCCACGATGATGACGTTGACCACGTTGTTTCCGTGGGCGATGACCTTGGAATAGGCACCGAAGAATTCGCTGAGGCTGGCATTGAACGGCTGTTGCGTTGCCTTCAGCAACATGAGCGCAAAGCCCGTGCCGCAGGCCAGCGCGATGCTGCCATCCAGCAACTTCTGACCTTTGCCACGGTGATCGGATGGCCACAGGCGCAGCCGGGTCATGACCAGCGTGAAAATCACGACCGACAGCGTTTCCACCATGAACTGGGTGAACGACAGATCCGGCGCACCGAACAGCAAAAACAGCACAGCGACAGCAAAGCCCTGAATGCCGAGCGCGACGATGGCCGTCAGACGGCTGGCCGCCGTCAGCACCGCGATCAGGCCGATGATGGCGATGACGATGAAGGTGAGTTCGTGAAACTGGATTTCTGACGGCCAGGAGGGCATGGACGGCACCTCGCCATAGGCAAAGATCGGCACCAGCAAAACGAGCGCGATCATGGCGAAGGTGGCGGTGACGTAAAATTCCAGCCTGCCCGGCTGAACCATGCGCGTGACGAAGAAGGACAGCTTGACCAGCCCGGATATGACGCGATCAAACGCTTTGTCCGGCCCCGGACCGGCCGCATCGAATGCACGGACCATCAGCCCGCGTGCCAGCGTCAATTTCGTATAGATCATGACGCCAAGCGCCACGGTGAACAAAGAGAGTGCCAGCGGAACACCGACATGTGGCAACAGCGACATGTCCACCGGGCGCGGCTCGCCTGCGATGGCCGTCGCCATGGGCGTCGAGACAACAGCGTGAAAAGCACCCGAAAACAAGGCTGCCAAAAGCCCGCCGAGCGCCAGGGTGACGGGACCAAGCCAGAGCAGGATCGGGCCTTCATGGGCATGTTTCGGCGTGGTCTTCGGCTTGCCGACAAAGGGTTTCAGCGCCACCGCGAAAGCGACGGCCAGCATCAGCGCGTTTCCGATGATGGCGATGCCAGTGAAAAGAATGGCGCGGGGATTGGCTTGCGCCAGCGCGTAGTAGATTTCCTCCTTGGCCAGAAAGCCGATGAACGGCGGCAGGCCCGCCATGGAAATGGCCGCTGCCAGTGCGGCGATAAAGGTGATGGGCATGGCTTTGCGCAAACCGCCAAGCTTCGTCACGTCTCGCGTTCCCGCTTCATGATCGATAATGCCTGCGACCATGAACAGCGCGCCCTTGAACAGCGAATGCGCCACCAGATACAGCACCGCCGCCTCGATGGCGTGCTCTGTCCCGAAACCCGTCAGCATGACCAGAAGGCCGAGCGACGACACGGTGGTATAGGCCAGCATCAGCTTCAGATCCGTCTGGCGGATGGCGAGACATGCGCCCGTCAGCATCGTCAGCCCACCGAAGAAGGGCAAGAGGATTTCCCAGGCTGCCGTGTCGCCCATGACAGGGTTCAGCCGCATCAACAGATAGACGCCCGCCTTGACCATGGTGGCGGAGTGCAGATAGGCCGAAACCGGCGTTGGCGCTTCCATGGCGTTGGGCAGCCAGAAGTGAAACGGGAACTGTGCCGATTTGGTAAAGGCACCACCCAGCACAAGCAGCAGCGTGGCGAAATAGAACGGGCTCTGGCGCAACACGTCATTGCCGTGCACCAGCAGGGAAAGCTGCGTTGTGCCGCTGATGTTCCAGATGAAGATGATGCCTGCCAGAAGGGCGAGCCCGCCACCGCCGGTGACCACCAGCGCCTGCAAGGCTGCGCGCCGGGATGCTTCGCGGCGGTGATCAAAGCCGATGAGCAGGAAGGATGTGATCGAGGTGAGTTCCCAATAGACGAACAGCATCATCAAGCTGTCCGACACAACGACGCCCAGCATCGCGCCCATGAACAGCAGAAGAAAGGCCAAGAAACGCCCCTGCTGCGGATCACCTTTCATGTAACCGCCCGCATAGAGCACGACGAGCGTGCCGATGCCGGTGATGAGCAGCGCAAAGGTGAGCGACAGACCGTCGATGAACCAGGAAAAGCTGAGATTGAAGCTCGGCACCCAGACGTAACCGCCGGTCACGATCTCGCCCGCTGCGACTTCCGGAATGAAACCAAGGAAGTGGACGAAGGCGGCTGCGGGCGCGAGCGCCAGGAGCCAGACGGCATGATGACCGAGCCTGCGAACGACAAAGGGCGCGCACAATGCCACGATGAAAGGCAGGAAAAGCACGGCGAATGTCAGCAGCGGGATATGTCCAATCATTTCGTCTCCCCAGCCCTGCCGATGTCTACGGCCCCGTTTTGTTATCCCTCAATTAGGGCATGGTGCCACGCGCCTCAACTGTTTTCGGTCGCCGATGAGGTCACAACGTCTTTATCCCCGGTTAAAGCCGTCTCCTCTTTTAACCGTCGCCGCGACACACTATCTTGGGACAAACGAAAGGATCTCCCCATGAGCGATCTCACATCATCCAAAATCACCAAGTCTGACGCACAGTGGCGCGAAGAGCTGACGGCGGACCAGTACCGGATCCTGCGCGAACACGGCACGGAGCGTCCCTTCACAGGTCCCTACTGGAACAGCACCGAAAAAGGCCTCTACCGCTGCGCCGGCTGCGACGAGCCGCTGTTTGTGTCCGACACGAAATTCGATGCGGGCTGCGGCTGGCCAAGCTATTTCGAGCCGGTCAAACCGGATGCCGTCATCGAGCTGCGCGACACGGCCTTCGGCATGGTGCGCACGGAGATTCGCTGCGCCAATTGCGGCGGACATCTGGGCCACGTCTTCCCGGATGGTCCACCCCCAACCGGCCTGCGCTACTGCATCAACGGCCACTCGATGGTCTTCGAACCGCAGGATTGAGCGGGATTTCTATCATGAGAAAGGCCACGTTACCTCTCGGGCAGCGTGGCCTTTATTGTTATCGGGCGTTTTCTGGCACTTTACATCTGCAACGCTCAGCCCGCGTCTGTGGCAACCGTCGACGCGAACGCAAACCCCTCATCTTCCCAACCGGTGATGCCGCCGATCATGATTTTGACAGGTCGGCCCAGACGGGCAAGATTGAGCGCTGCGCGGTCGGCTCCGTTGCAGTGAGGACCGGCGCAATAGACCACGAACAAGGTCTCGTCCGGCCACTGCGCCATGCGTTCCCGCGTCATATCTGCGTGGCGCAGGTGAATGGCACCGGGAATATGCCTGGCTGCGAAGATATCGGCAGCGCCGATAACGTGCAGCAAAACGAAATCCGGCTCTCCGCTTTTCAGGCACGCAGAGACATCGGCACAATCCGTCTCCAGCGATAGCCTTCTCGAAAAATGGTCGATAGCGACCTGTGGTGTTGCTGCGCGAATATCGGTTACAGAGCTCATCGGGCTTCTCCTTGGCTTTCTTTGAAGAACCATACCCATGACGCGAAAAGACTGGCAGGTGGCATGATGACCATATACCGTAAACATCATGCCAAAAGCCGACACACAAACATCACCCAATCGTCTTGTCGTCGTCCTTGCCTATGATGGGCTATGCACGTTCGAATTTGGCGTGGCTGTTGAGATCTTTGGGCTGGCACGGCCGGAAATGGGCAACGACTGGTATCATTTCGCCGTCGCCGCCGTGGATGAAGGCGAAATGCGCGCGGCGGGGGGGATACGCTTCGTCACCGACGGCGGGCTGGATATCATCGAGCAGGCGGGGACCATCATCGTGCCGGGCTGGCGCGGCATCCATGAACCCGTGCCAGACGCGCTGTGCGTGGCCTTGCGCAAGGCGCATCAAAATGGCGCAAGGGTTGTGTCTCTCTGCTCCGGCGTCTTCGTGCTGGCAGCGGCAGGATTGCTGGCTGGCAGGGAGGCCACCACGCATTGGCGCTACACGGACAGCCTCAAGGCGACATTCAAAGACATCGAGGTATTGCCGGATGTGCTTTATGTGGATGGAGGCACAGTGCTGACGGCAGCGGGAAGTGCTGCGGGCATCGATCTTTGTCTGCATCTGGTGCGCAGGGATTTCGGCACAAAGGCTGCCAATCTGGTGGCACGGCGTTTGGTTGTGGTGCCGCATCGTGATGGCGGGCAGGCTCAGTTCATCGACAAGGCCGTTCCGGTGCCCCACGAAAAGGCACGCCTCGGTCCGCTTCTGGACGCGATGCAGGCCGACCTTTGCCAAGACTACACGGTCGCACAATTGGCAACGTTGGTCGGCATGAGCAGCCGCACGTTTTTGCGCCGCTTCGAGGCCGCCACTGGCACGACACCCGCCAAATGGCTGCTGCTTCAGCGCCTGTCCAGGGCCAAGGACCTCCTTGAATCATCGCGGCTCGGCATCGAAGCGGTCGCCGGGACAAGCGGTTTGGGCAGTGCCGCCAATCTGCGGCACCACTTCCGTCAGCAGTTTTCCACCACGCCCGCAGCATACCGCGCACGGTTCGGTGCAAAAAATCTTACGCCGCAGGAAGCTTGAGTTCCATGCAGGTCAGGTCCAGCCAGCGGCCGAACTTTGTGCCGACCTCGGAAAATTTGCCTGCAACGCGAAAGCCGAGCGCTTCGTGGAGGCGGATGGAGGCGGTATTTTCGGATTCGATGGCACCGATGAGGACGTGGACGTCATTGGCCTTGGCGTGATCGATCAAGCCCTGCATCAACAGTTTGCCAAGGCCGGAGCCCCGCGCGCTCTTGTGGACATAGACCGAATGCTCGCGGGTGTGGCGGTAGCCATCGAAAGCGCGCCAGTCGCCATAGGACGCGTAACCCGCGACCGCGCCGTCCTTGATGGCGGCGATTACAGGAAAGCCACGGTCCTTGCGGGCCTTGAACCATTCCTTACGATTATTGAGATCGACCAGAATGTCGTTCCAGATCGCGGTCGTGTTCAGGACCGCGTCATTGTAGATTTCCATAATGGCGGGGAGGTCATCGAGGGTGGCGTCGCGTAGGTCTGTGGTCATGCTGAATAGATCCGCTGCAAATCACTGTTTGCGGACACCATAAAGCAAGAGTTGAAACGGTGAAGCGATTTTACGTTGCGACGGGGGCCAGACTGAAACTGGTCATGACAGCGGTGTAGTGGACCGCTGCGGCGACCACGACGAAGCCGTGCCAGATGGCGTTCTGGAACCGCAGGCGCTCCCACACGTGGAAAATCACGCCCATGGAATAGATGATGCCACCGATGACGATCAGCCAGAGGCTGAGCGGCGGGAGGTGGTAGGACAGGCGATCGGCAACCATCACGCCACTCCAGCCCATACTAAGGTAGAGCAGGATCGTCAGCCGATCGAACCTGCCGGGGAAAAAGCATTTCAGCAGGATACCGGAAATAGCGGCTGCCCAGATACCGGCGAGCGTCAATGCGATCAGCGGATCTTCGATGCCGCGCTGAAGGATGGGCGTGTAGGTGGCGGCGATGAGAATGAAAATGCCGGAATGATCCAGCCTGCGCAAATACCATTTCACGTTGGAATGCGGCCAGATGTTGTATGTGAATGAAATGGACAGGCAGAGGACGAGACCGAGCGCATAGATCCAGACGGCAGCGATAGCACTGAGGCTATCCCATAACGTCACGTAGAAAATCAGCGCCGTCGCACCAATCAGCGCAAAGACTATACCGACACCGTGAACGATGCCGTCCGCCACGATCTCATGAAGGTCATAACGGCGGCCGAAGCGCCAAGTCTCACTCATAATTCATTCCCGCAAAGTCCTTTCGGAAACAATGCAGACAATATGCGACGGGAACAAGACCGGTGGCTCAAAAGCCGATCACTTTGCATTCCGCGGCACCGAAAATGGTGAGATCTGCCTCTTTTGCGTTCAGATTCACCACCGCCTTCGAGATGACTGAAAGGGTGATTTTCTGGGATTGTGCTTCCTCCAGTCCTGTTTTCTTATGACCCCTTAAAAGATTTTTCAAAAAGGTCATTTCATGCGGATCGTTCTTTTCACTGTTGGAACAGAGGGTGACGTGCGCCCACTCGTGGCGCTCGGTGCCGGGCTCAAACGGGCTGGCCATGATGTCCGGATCGCCTCCGATCCCTCCTGCGCCGGCCTGGTCACGGCTCACGGGTTGGAATTTGCGCCGCTTTCGGGGGATTTTCTGGAATGGATGCGCAAGAACGAGGGTCTGCAACGGAAAGGTCTCGGCACATTCGCCATGGTCAAGGCCTTCAAGAACAAGCTTCGAGATATCGCAGCCGTCTGGCCCGAGCAGGGTCTTGCAGCCGCAGACGGGGCCGATCTGCTGATCGGCAACGGGATCGTCTATCTGCTGGCAGAGGCGCTCGGGCAGAAACTTCAGCTGCCGGTCGTCGAAACGCAGCTGGTTCCGACCCTTCCCTCGCACAACCCGCCTTTGATGCCCATGCCGAACTGGGCTTATGATTTACCCCCTGCGATCAATCATCTGCTTGGGCGCTTCATGCGCAAAACGGTATGGAGCGTGTACAGGCCTGCCTATAACGAGGTGGTAAGGCCGAAACTCGGTCTTCAACCTTACGGCCGACGCGGCCCATATCATGGGCCGCAGACGAAGCAGTTGAGCCTTTTCGGCTTCAGCTCGACGATGGTGGAGCCCGGCCGCAACTGGCCGCAAACGGTAAAGGTAACCGGCTCCTGGTCTCTGGAAGAGGCGCAATCCTTCACACCGTCAGAAGAACTCTCCGCGTTTCTGAACGCAGGCCCGCCGCCCGTCTATGTCGGCTTCGGCAGCATGTTCAACCATGATGCGGAAGCCTTCACCGCGCTGGTGCGCGAGGCCGTCAAAACCGCGGGAAAGCGCCTTCTGCTGGCCAGCGGATGGGGTGGTCTGTACGATCAGGCCGAGGCGCGGGACGACGTCATGACCATCGATCGCGCACCGCACGACTGGCTTTTCCCGCGCATGGCGCTTGCGGTTCACCACGGCGGCGCAGGCACGACCAATGCCGCTTGCCGCGCTGGCATTCCCTCCGTCGTCATTCCCGTCTTCGGCGATCAACCCTTCTGGGCGTCGCGCCTCCGCAAGCTCGGCGTTGCCGGCCAGACGCCGCCGCGCGAAGCCTTGACCGCAGAGGCCTTGAGGGACGCCATTCTGGAAGCCGACAGCCCCGAACGGCACAGGACGGCACGGGCGCTGGGAAAAAAGCTGCGTGCGGAAAACGGGATAGCCAACGCCATCAGCGCCTTGGAACAGGCAAGACTGATCTGATGCGCGTCCAAGAAGACGGTGGACTGGTTCCACCGTCAACAAATATTGCACACTTATTCGCCGAATACGCATCTTTTCTGAACGATAGATATCGCGCACAGTCACGGCAATAGCCGCTGCGCGGCGTACCGGATCGGAGTGCATGAAATATGACGCGTGAAAAACAATTCGCCCTGACACGCCCCGCCTATGTCGGCCAAGCCCATCTCGGGGTCCTCGATCTGGACAAGGTATCCGATTTCTATCAGAAGATTATCGGTCTCTCGGTCATCGAGCGGAGCGCGAGCGGACATGTGCTGGGCGTGAACGGTCAGCCATTGCTGACATTGACGACCGCTAAAAGCGCCACACAGGCACCCGGCAACGCGGCTGGCTTGTTCCACACCGCGTTTCTGATGCCAAGCCGCAGCGATCTGGCGCTGTGGCTGACGCATGTCGCGCACAGCAATGTCCAGCTTCAGGGCGCGTCCGACCATTTGGTCAGCGAGGCGATCTATCTGGCCGATCCCGAAGGCAACGGCATCGAGGTCTACCGTGACCGCACACCGGACGAATGGGACTACAAACCCGATGGCACCATTGCCATGGCGACAGAGCGGCTGGACCTTCAAGCGCTTTACGACAGCGCCCCGAAAGCAACATTTGCCAAAGCGGCAGAGGGCACTGCTATCGGCCATATCCACCTGCAGGTGGGCGATATTCCGCAAGCGGACGCGTTTTATCAGGATGTGCTGGGACTGAAGATCATGGCCCGCTATCCCGGTGCAAGCTTCTTCGGCTCCGGTGCCTACCATCATCATGTCGCGGCCAATATCTGGAACAGCCGTGGCGCACAGGCCCGGACCGACACCATGACGGGTCTCTCTGGCTATTCGCTGACATTCAACGAGAAAGCATCGCTCGATCGTGCGATTGCCGCACTCGACCGAATGGAGATTGCGACCGAACGCCAGAGCGATGGCATTGCTCTCACAGACCCCTGGGGTATCGGCCTTAAGCTGTCTGCCTGACCTGGTACAACTCTAAATCTTGCCCCTGCGGGAACTGCAATATAAGCAAAGCGTTATTGGGTTTGGCAGGGGCATGGGAAATGAATGATCAGGCGACAAACAATCGCAAGAAGGCCGCGAGAATGAGCGAGCGTAACGATCATCGGGACCCGATGACGCAGACCGCGCTGGCAACAGCCCACGAAGAAGAACGTAGCCAGCAGCCACTGGGTCGGGAAGCGCTGGATGTGGCGGTCGCGTGGTCAACCGTCGGCCTCTTTCTCATCGTTCTCATGGGTGTCATCCACTCGCTGTCGATCATCCTCATTCCCATCGTCATGGCGATCGTCGTCGGGATGATTCTGGGCGTCGCTGCCAGCAAGTTGAGCGCTTACGGCATCCCCGGCTTCGCGGTTGCGGTCATTCTATCGTCCGCCGTTGCGCTGGTGGTATTTCTGGTCATCAATTCGCTGGTCGACCCGCTGGCGACGCTTGCGCGTGAAGGCCCCGGCATTGCCGAAAAGGCCATCGACCGCATCGTGCCGTATCTGCAAGGCGTGCGGTGGCTTAATTTTTCCGCCGCCACCTTCAGTCTCAACTCCATCTCGATGGAATCGCTCATTTCGCGTAGCGGCGACATCATCGCCGTGATCGGCACCAACATCACGCCAGCGATCGTGCAAGGTCTGATCTTCTTTGCAGCCCTGTTGCTGTTTCTCTACAGCCGCATTCGCCTGCGCAAAGCCATGATCATGGCGTTTCCCCAGCGTCACCAACGTCTGCGCACCATCCGCACCATCGCCTCCATCGAGACTGTCTTGAGTTCCTATTTCGCGACAGCATCGATGATGTATGCAGGGCTGGGCACAACCATGGTCGTCATCGCCTATGTCGGCGGTCTCGCCATGCCGTTTTTGTGGGGATTGTTCGCGTTTCTTTCCAGCTTCGTGCCGTTTCTGGGCATCACCGCCATGACGCTGGCGCTGACGATTGCAGGTATCCTCACCCATGACAGTCTGGTTTTGGCGCTGATGCCCGCCATCATCTTCTTCACCATTCACCTCTTGATGGAGAACCTCGCTTTCCCCGCCGTGATCGGCAACAATATGGAAATCAACCCTTTCCTCGTCTTTGTCGCCATTATCTTCTGGACGTGGATGTGGGGCGCTGCCGGTGCCATGCTCGCCTTGCCCCTGTCCCTCATCGGCATGACAGTCGCCCGCGAGCTGTTTCCGTCCCGCCGCGTCGTGCCGAATTTGCCGTCCTGATCAATTCGACGGGGCGTTAAACGCCGGATCGTCCAGCCGGGTGAAGATGACGCCGCGGGCTTTGAGAGCCAGCAGGCCTTTGACCACGCCCTCGCCCGCTTCGTGCGTGGGCTGATTGATGTGGGAGATGACGACGTCGCCGTCTTTTGCGGAGGCGATGTGCTTGGCTGTGGTGCTGGCACCCAGCAGTGAGCCGCCGTCACCGTTGATGGAAAAGCCTGCGACGCGCTCGCCGAGCTGATTGATGGTCGCCATCGAGGAGTTGGTGTATTTGGCCGTCGCGCCGCGAAACCAGTGAGGCTGGTGGCCGGTGGCTGAGGCAACCGCGAGACTGCCGCCTTCCACTTCCTGCTCGACTGCCGCTGTCGATCCTGCGGCTGCGATGCCGTAGATCGAGACAGGCGTGTCAACCGCCGGAATGTGGTTTTCGCCGTGGTTCTCCAGTTCGAACAGGTCGGGATGCGACATCATCACCGCAAGTGCTTCAGGGTTGTGCTTCAACCAGCGCGCCGTGACGAAGATGGTGGCGGGAATTTTCTCGTTGACGAGCGTATCGAGAATCCGAAAATCCGTCTTGCCCATGCAGGCATCGAGCGTGATCGCAACGCGTGTGGCATGCGCCGCCTTACCGGGCTGCATTTTCAGTTTCGGCTCCAGCAGGCCGTTTCCCGCGAAAACGGGCGATGCGCAGGCGGCCATCGCTGCGGCAAAAGCAAGTGTCTTCAGCATGTCGGAGCCTTCTTCGATCAGGAGCCCAAGGCCATTCTGCCTGCAAAGTGCCGGAATTATGGCGTGGCGGCGGGCAGACCATCGAGTTCCGACAGCGTCGCCAATGCGTCTTCGACGCGCGCACAATCGCTGACGCTGAGCGGCATGACCGGCAAGGGCGGCTGGTGATGGGTCAGCGACAGGAGGTTTGCCGCCGCATAGACCACACGGTAGCTGCCGAACTCCTTGAAGAGAGCCCACATCGGCTGGAAATATGCCTCGATCCGCTGCACCTCGGCCTCATCTGCGGCTTTGGCTGCCCGCAGCAGGCGAAGGCTCGGCACCGGCAGCAGACCACCAATGACGCTGTACCAGCAATCCGCGCCTTGCAGCACCGCCTGCGACGCACCCCAGTCCCCACTATAGCCGATGGCGAACCCCTCACCCAGCCGTGGGCGCAGACGTTCCAGCTCATCCCTAAAAGCCATGTCGGAGGGCAGCGGCATCTTGGCGGCGCGGATATGCGGAATATAGGCCAAACGCACCAGGAGTTCGTCGCCGAAGACAAACTGGGTCGTGGACGGGTTGTTGTAGATGCACAGCGGCAGGCTCGTCGAACCGGCAACAGCTGCGAAGTGGTGGTAAGCCTCTTCCTGCGTCAACGGGGCGTAGGAGACAGGTGCCAGAAGCAAGGCATCCGCACCGGCTTTCTCCGCATCCCTCGCCAGCGCAACGGATTCGCTGGTGCGAAGAGCGCCGACACCGACGATCAGCGGCCTCTTGCCTTTGACGCATTCCGCAGCGGCTTGAACGGCCCGAAGGCGCTCGGATCGCGACAGATAGGCATAGCTTCCGGTGCTGCCCAAAAGCCCGACGCTATCGACATCTGCCGCATCCAGCCGCTCGATCAGCCGCGCCAATGCCTCGACATCGACAACGCCGTCTTCATCCGCCGGTGTCAGCGGAAACGCCGAAAGCCCGTGAAAACCCACATTCATAGACATATCCCCAAAACCCTCTCAAAAAAGGATTAAGCGGCAAATCGACGGGCGGCAATGTCAATATGAAATCAGTTAGATATCGTTGCCGAATGGCAACTCTGCCTTGGGCTGGGGCGGCACTTGTGGCCACCGAAATGTCCGAGCGGCGCTACCTCAATCATACAGGTAATGCTTCGCCCACTGTGCCTCAGGCACTTTGTCTCCGACCTTGTAGTCGAAGTCCTTGATGCCGAGCGTGGATGGTGTGATCTGGCATTTGTAGCGCAGCCGGTACCACTCGCCAGCACTTCTGAAAACCGCACCCGACGCCTTGATGCTATCGGAGGTCACGTCCGGGTCACCGAAAGCGTAAGCGATGACCTTGTCGGGCTTCATGCCCTTCTGTTCCTTGGCGATGCGCTCCATGGCTTCGATGTCGCAACGTTGCTCAAGGCGTTCTTCCGGGGCAAGGACGTTCAGCTGTCGGAGAACGTTGGCGTCGATAGCCAAGGCAGGCAACGCCATGGGCAGAGAGATCAGGGTTGCGAGAAGGGCAACGGACGTAAGCTTGTACATGGGATCCTGTCGGGCTCTTCGTTTCTTCTTTTTGTGATTCGCAGGGCAAATCCACCTGTGACACCCATCGGTACGGATGTGTCAGATTTGCGATCTAGTGGGAAAATGTGATCGAAAGCTGACCAAATTGTGCCGAGCGGATCTTCTCCCGAATAAGTTTTCCTCCTTGATAGACCTGTATCCGCGCTCTACATCTTCGTGCACACGCAGACCGATTTCCCATGAAAGCGAGTACCTCTTGTCCATTTTCAAAAACCTGCCTGCAGCCCCCGTTGCAGAAAAGAAGCCGGTAACCGACACCCATCACGGCGTGACCCGCACGGATGATTATGCGTGGTTCCGGGCAGATAACTGGCAGGCGATGTTCAAGGATCCGACGCTCCTGGACCCCGCCATTCGCACCCATCTGGAAGCGGAAAACGCTTATATGGAAGCGGCTATGGCTGATACCAAGCTATTGCAGGAAAAGCTGTTCGAAGAGATGAAGGGCCGCATCAAGCAGGATGATTCCTCGGTGCCGGTCAATGACGGTCCCTATGCCTACGGCACGCTGTTCGTGACGGGTGGGGAGCAGCCGCATTATTTCCGTACGCCACGCGGCGGCGGCGAGAAGCACGTCCTGCTGGATGGTGACAAGGAAGCCGAAGGCAAGGATTATTTCCGTCTCGCCGGCCTCGACCAGACATCCGATCACAGTCGCGGCATCTGGGGTTATGACGACAAGGGTTCGGAATATTACACGCTGCGGGTTCGCGAACTGGAAAGCGGCGTCGATCTGGCAGACGTGATCGAAAACACCGCCGGTGGTGGCGCATGGGCGCCGGATGGCAAGAGCTTTTTCTATTCGCTCCAGGACGAAAACCACCGCCCCTCCAAGGTCTTCCACCATATTATCGGGCAGCCGCAGTCCTCCGACCGGCTGGTTTATGAGGAAAAGGACCCTGGCTTCTTCATGGGCGTGGGCGCGTCGGTTCTCGATGATTTTATTTTCATCGATATCCACGACCACGAAACCAGCGAATACCGCATTCTCTCCACAAAGGATTTGATGGCAGAACCACAGATCGTGGCGGAGCGTGAGGAAGGCATCGAATATTCGCTGTGCGAGGGCGGCGACGTCTTCTACATTCTGACCAATGACGGCGACGCCAAGGATTTCCGGATTTGCCAGACGCCGGTAACGGCACCGGGCAAGGAAAACTGGACGGAGGTCGTGCCGCACGAGCCGGGCCGTCTCATTCTCGATATCGATGCCTATGCCCGTCACCTGATCTGGCTGGAGCGCCGCGATGGCCTGCCGCGCATTGTCATCCGTGACCGTATGAGCGGTGAGGAACACAGCGTCGCCTTTGACGAAGAAGCCTATTCGCTGGGTCTGCATGGTGCTGCCGAATACGACACCAACGTTATCCGCTTCAGCTACTCCTCGATGACGACGCCAAGCCAGCTGTTCGACTACGACATGGTGACGCGCGAGCGGACACTGCTCAAGACGCAGGAAGTACCGTCAGGCCATAACCCTGATGATTACGTTACCCGTCGCATCATGGCGACATCGCATGATGGCGCGTTGGTGCCGGTGTCCCTGCTCTACCGCAAGGACGTGGCGCTGGATGGGTCTGCTCCTTGTCTTCTCTACGGTTACGGCGCCTACGGCATCTCCATTCCGGCATCTTTCAGCACCAACAATCTGTCGCTGGCCGATCGCGGCTTTGTCTATGCCGTGGCTCATATCAGAGGCGGCAAGGACAAGGGTTTCGAATGGTACGAAACCGGCAAGATGGAGCACAAGCAGAACACGTTCAAGGACTTCATCGCCGCAGCTGACCATCTGGTGCAGGAGGGCTTCACCTCCTATTCCGGCATCATTGCCGAAGGTGGGTCTGCCGGTGGCATGCTGATGGGTGCTGTCGCCAATATGGCGCCTGAGAAGTTCGCAGGCATCATCGCCGCCGTTCCCTTCGTGGACGTGCTGACGACCATGCTGGACGATACCCTGCCGTTGACGCCGCCTGAATGGCCCGAATGGGGCAACCCGCTGGAGTCGGAAGAGGAATACCAGTGGATCGCCGCCTACAGCCCGTACGACAACGTGACGGCGAAGTCCTACCCGCCGATGCTCGCCATTTCCGGCCTGACCGACCCGCGTGTGACCTACTGGGAGCCGACAAAATGGGTGGCGAAACTGCGGGAGCATACAACGGGTGACGCGCCAATCCTGTTGAAAACCAACATGGCGGCGGGCCATGGCGGAAAGTCCGGTCGCTTCCAGCGGCTGGAAGAGATCGCCTTTGAGTATGCGTTTGCGTTGAAGGTAGCGGCCAAGGCTGCTGTTTAAAGGTCGGCAAACGTTTCCTCGTCGTCATGCTCGGGCTTGTCCCGGGCATCTGCGACGTTGCATGCGCAGAAGTGGGATTAGATCCTCGGGACAAGCCCGAGGATGACGAACTCGATGGAAATCGGAGGAAAATACCTTCCGAAATGCCTTTTGTGAGATTTTTTTCCACAAAAAATCGTGACTTCAATTTATCTGAATATATATTCGAATATATCTGAATTAACATTTTTTACATGAAAAATTCTTGATATCATCAAGTCAAAAAATCAATCATGGAAGTATTATGTGAAACCAGAGATGGTTCCGGATATCCGCGCATGGCTGCATTGCCACATTTTGCGTTGCAATATCATCTTCTCGCCGTATTATAGAAGGCGTTGACATATTTATGCGCTTTTCCGCCGCTGTGATCGTGGCACTCTTCGTCGCTCCGTAGCGGCTTTTCTTTGACGGCTTCTCGTTCGTCTTTCCGCGCGTGTCATTCGACATGGAGCCTTCGCAAGCTTGCTCGCGAAATCCACGCTCCGTGGCCTTAGCTTTGCGTTCCGGCAGCGACATCGTTGCGCCGACGCTTTTGGCAGGCCGGGCTTTGCAGTGCCCCGGTATGCCTCACATAAACACTGCATTAGACTTGGGGGTCTTACACATGAAGAAACTCCTCGCCTCGACCATTCTTGTCACGGGCTTCATCCTTGCCGCCGCTGCTGCAAGCTCCGCCAATGCCGCTGAAGACTGCGGCAATATCTCCATCGCAGAAATGAACTGGGCATCCGCTGGCGTTGCGGCTTATGTCGACAAGTTCATCATGGAAAACGGCTATGACTGCACGGTCGATATCGTGACCGGCGACACCACGCCGACCTTCACCTCCATGAACGAGAAGGGACAGCCGGATATGGCGCCTGAAATGTGGGTGAATACGCTGGGCACCCCTTACGAGGAAGCCGTCAAATCCGGCAACCTCATTCAGGACGTCAAAATTCTGAGCGACGGCGGTATCGAAGGTTGGTGGATACCAAAATATCTCGCCGACGCACATCCCGACATCAAGACGGTTGAAGATGCGCTCAAGCACCCAGAACTGTTCCCCGCTCCGGAAGATGCCAGCAAGGGTGCCGTCTTCGGTTGCCCACCCGGCTGGGGTTGCCAGCCAACCACCGCCAATCTGTTCAAGGCGCGAAAGGCGGGTGAAAAGGGTTTCACCCTGGTCGACACCGGCTCCGCCGCTGGCCTCGATGGCTCCATTTCCAACGCCTATGAGAAGAAGCAGGGGTGGCTGGGCTATTACTGGGCACCAACCGCGATCATGGGCAAATACGACATGGTCAAGCTGGACGACGGCGTGCCGCTCGACCGCGAAGCCTATGACAACTGCATCGCCAAGGCCGATTGCGCCGATCCCAAACCGAACGCCTACCCCGTCGCTGACGTCTTTACCGTCGTGACCAAGGAGTTTGCCGAAAAGGCTGGGCCATCTGCCGAATACGTCAAGAAGCGCCAGTGGGATAACGAAACCCTGGCCAAGATTTTGGCCTGGATGGACGAAAACCAGGGCACCAATGAAGACGGTGCAGCTTATTTCCTCGAAAACCACGAGGACATCTGGACCAAGTGGGTTTCGCCCGAGGTGGCTGAAAAGATCAAGGCTTCGATCTGATGTGAGTGTGATTGGCGTGCATGGCCGTTCGGTCATGCGCGCCAATCCCCCTCTGCCTGCCGGCATCTCCCCCACAAGGGGGGAGAAAATTCGCCACGACATCTTGCCTATCTCCACCGTCGAGATTGAAGAAGGCGCGTGCTGCTAGCGTTCTCCCCCCTTGTGGGGGAGATGCCGGCAGGCAGAGGGGGTCTTCCGCACCCATAAGCCCCTCCAACAAAACTAAGGGAAAACAACAATAATGGCCCTCTGTAATCTTCTGCCGGATATGCTGTGCAAATTTCCAGAAATTGGCAACAGCACCATGCGCGTGGCCCGCAAGACAATCGATGACGGGTTTCGCGACATCGTTCGCAGCTACGGCGATGTCATCGACACGATCGTGCACCCGCTGCAACTGTTTCTGAATTCGTCCGAACGCTTCTTCACGCAGACGCCGTGGATCATCATCTTTCTCGGCCTGCTGGCCATGGTGCATCTGGCCGGACGCAGCTTCCGCATCACGCTCGGTACCGCTGTTTCGCTGTGCCTGATCGGCGCGGTTGGCCTCTGGCGGGATGCCATGACGACGCTGTCCATCGTGGCAATCGCGACGCTGATTGCCGTCGCCATCGGTCTGCCGCTGGGCATTCTCATGGCGCGGTCCGAGAGGCTTCAGCGCTTCATCAACCCCACGCTGGACGTGATGCAGACGATGCCGAGCTTCGTCTACCTCATCCCCGTGGTCGTCATCTTCGGTATCGGCAAGGTGCCGGGCCTGATCGCTGTCGTCATCTATGCGATACCGCCGATGATTCGCCTGACCAACCTGGGCATTCGCATGGTGGACCGGGAAACGCTGGAGGCGGCTGATGCCTTCGGGTCTTCCAACACCCAGAAGCTGTTCAATGTGCAACTGCCATTGGCGTTGCCCACCATCATGACCGGCATCAACCAGACCATCATGATGTCGCTCGCCATGGTCGTGGTCGCATCCATGGTCGGCGTCGGCGGCTTGGGCAAGAACGTGCTTCAGGCCATCAACAACCAGTTCTTCACAATCGGCTTCCTGAACGGCTTCGCACTGGTGGCCATCGCCATCATGTTCGACCGTGCCAGCCAGGCCTTCGGCAAGCGTTTGCAGAAATATCGCGAGGTGCAACATGGCTAAGGACATCGAAATCCGGAATCTTTACAAGATCTTCGGCAAGCACCCCGAGAGACATCTCGATGCCGTTAAGAACGGCTTGAGCAAGACCGAACTGAACGACAGGCACAACCATGTGCTGGGTCTCAACGACATCAACATCACCATGCCCGGCGGCAAGATCACCGTCGTCATGGGCCTCTCGGGCTCTGGCAAGTCCACGCTCATCCGCCACATCAACCGGCTGATCGAGCCGAGTGCTGGCGAAGTGCTCTATGACGGACAGGACATCTGCTCCATGGGCAGTTCCAGCCTGCGCGATTTCCGTCGCCACAGGACCGCCATGGTATTCCAGAAGTTCGGTCTTTTGCCGCACCGGACCGTGCTGGAAAACAGCGTCTACGGTCTCGATATTCAGGGCGTGTCGCGCAAGGACAGCCTTGAAAAGGGTCGGTACTGGCTGAACCGTGTGGGCCTCGATGGTTACGAGGACAACTATCCCAACCAGCTGTCCGGTGGTATGCAGCAGCGGGTGGGCCTTGCCCGCGCACTGACCAACGATGCCGACATTCTGTTGATGGATGAGGCCTATTCCGCGCTCGACCCGTTGATCCGCGTCGATATGCAGACGATGCTGCTCGATCTTCAGCAGGAGTTGCAGAAGACCGTGGTTTTCATCACGCACGATCTGGACGAGGCCTTGCGGCTGGGTGACCATATCGCAATCCTCAAGGATGGCGAAATGGTCCAGCAGGGCGACGGGCAGAGCATCATCCAGCACCCGGCCAATGACTATGTCAGCGACTTCGTGCGGGACGTAAACCGCGGACGCGTGCTTCAGGCAACGACGGTCATGGAACCGGCCATCCCAGCGCAGGAAACGATTTCGGTTCTGGAGACCGACACGCTGGAAAACATCGCCCGTGATATGACCGACGCCAATGAAACCACCGCGCAGGTGGTGGACGAGGACGGCAAGACGGTGGGCAGCATCGGCATCGAGACGCTGATGGCCGCCATGGTGACGCCTGCCACGCAGGATGACGAGGCACTGGATGAAGCAACCCCGCCGCAAGCGGTGGCAACGGAGCCTGCGCCTGCGCCGGAAAAGCGCATCGCCTGATTCTCCTGGCCCTTCGCGACTGACGTTGCGGAGGGCATCCTGCCTGGAAAGGGAATCGTCAAAAGCTGGCCTTTTCCCATTTTGCAAGCCCCAAAAATGCAAAAACGAAGCACCACTTTCAGACCTGTCAAGCACTCAACACACAGCCGAGTGCGACGACGCAAGCCTCGCGCAAGCTTCAGCCATTAATACTTCGTTAATCAGGCAGAGAGAGGCTTGCTATGAATATCGATAACAATATCGGCGGATCGGCGCATCATCCCCGGTCGCAGCACATTGAAAAGCGATCGACCGAGACCGTTGCACCAGAACATCAGCAGGCGACGCGGAGCGGCAGCAAGATATCCTTCGTCAACGCGCTGGAGGCGACATCGCTTGCCAACGTTCTGTGGACCGTGAACAACGAAGCCGCAGCCAATGACGCCGCCTCCCAGAGCAGCGCTGCTCAGCCTATGTCTCAAGTCGAATCCGTGTGGCTCCGTCAGGCCTATACCGAACATTGAAAAATCATCGCGCCTTTTGACAAGGCGTGGTCAGATGACAGATTTATCGTTAACACCGGATTAACGAGCGGCGCAGTCCGTCTTTATCGGGCCTTCACTCTTCAGAACGCCCCGCCCCTCTTGCCTCATCCCGGATGAGCCGCGTTGATTTCCACGGTGATGTGCGACAATTCCCCAATCGCTTCCAGCTTCTGTCGATAGAAGGATGGCGCTTGCGGAGACGGTGACCGGATGGCAACGATGGCCGCATGATGCCCCGGCCCCACCTGCCAGACATGCAGATCGGTAATCCGCTCCTCCGCCGTTTCCAGCCTGCTGCGAATTTGCGTCGACAGATCGCCAGCGCGCGGAACCGCATCCACCAGCACCGCCCCCGTTGACCGCAACAGCCCCCAGGACCAGCGGGCAATGACGATGCCGCCGACGATGCCCATGGCCGGATCGAGAAACGTCCAGCCGTTCCATTTGCCCAGGAACAGCGCAACAATGGCGAGAACCGATGTCAGCGCATCGGCCAGCACATGCAGGTAGGCCGAGCGCAGATTGTTGTCCTTGCTGCCATGGCTTTCGTGGTGAGCGTGATGGCCATGATGGGCGTGACTGCCATGCGTATGCCCATGGCCGTGCCCATGGTCGTGATGATGGTCGTCATCCTTCAGCAGCCATGCGCTGACGATATTGACGACGAGACCGATGGCTGCAACGGCAATCGCCTGATTGAAATCGATGTCCACGGGCGTAAAGAAACGCAACAGGCTTTCCCAGGCAATCATCAGTGCGGCGACGCCCAGCACGACGGCGCTGGCGAAACCCGCGAGATCACCGAACTTGCCGGTGCCGAAGGTGAAACGGGCATTCTTGATCTGGCGACGGGCATAGAGATAGGCGAGCGCCGAAATCAGCATCGCACCGGCATGGGTCGCCATATGCCAGCCATCCGCCGTCAACGCCATGGAGCCGAACCAGCTTCCCGCCGCGATTTCCGCTACCATCATCACCGTCGTAAGCGCGATGACCGCCCAGACCCGGCGTTCGTTGCGCGCATGGTCCTCACCCAGAAAGACGTGGCCGTGCGTGCCGTGTGCATGAGCATGGGGATGGGAGTGATCAGTCGTTACCGTCATGGCGCGCCTCTATCGAATGTAGGTTTTCAGAACCTGCGCCAACTCTTCCGTGGCGCGGGCACGCTCCTCGTCATCTTGCGCATGCAGGACATGCTCATGCAGGTGCTCCAGCATCACCTCGCCTGTCAATCCTGATAGCGCACCGCGCACGGATGCCAGCAATTGCAGCACCTCTCCGCACGGCTTGCCGCCTTCCAGCGCGCGCTCCACCGCCTCCATCTGCCCCTTGAGGCGACGAATGCGCGCAACGAGCTTGTCCTTGTTCTCGGTCGTGTGTGACATGGGGTTCTTTCAAGATAGTATAGGGGGGTATCCTATAAGGATCTCACCATCTGCGCAAGCACCCTCACACGTCGCCTTGTCACCCTTGCTGAAATTATCTATATCTCTAGAAGCTATAGATAAGGAGAGAGATCATGTATTCGATTGGCGATCTGTCGCGAAATACCGGCGTGAAGGTGCCGACCATTCGCTATTACGAGCAGATGGGGCTGTTGCGGGCGGCAGAACGCTCGGAAGGCAACCAGCGCCGTTACGAAAAATCCGATCTGGAACGCCTCGCCTTCGTGCGCCACGCGCGCGACCTCGGCCTCAACATCGATGCCATCCGCGAGTTGATCGCGCTCAGCCAGCACCGCGAAATGCCCTGCGCCGGCGCAGACCGCATCGCCGCCGACCACCTGACAACCGTCCGCGAAAAGATCGCCAAGCTCAAAAAGCTGGAGCACGAACTGGAACGCATCGTCTCCCACTGCGACGGTCATTCGATCGAGGACTGCTATGTTATTCGAGCGCTATCGAACCATGATCTGTGTGCGCATGAGCATTGAGGGCGCGGATCGACGGCCCGAGCGATGCCCATGATAACCTGAATGATGGCTGGGTCCAAATTCAGCGATGCCCCCCCCGAGGCTCCTTACGTGACAACACGGTATAGGTTCGACTTCAGGCCCCAGACCACTGCTCGAAGTGTCTCCTGACGATTTTGTCCACCGACTGATAGCACATGCGGTTCGTATGGCCCCAAATCGGAGAACTCCGCATGAAGATGTGCAACCACCTTCGGATCGCCGAGGCTATCGCCCCCGCGAGCAGCACATCGCTCGACTGCTTCAGCGACAGTCGTGCGCAGTACAAGGTAATGAAGCGGCACGCCAAGCGCCTTGAATGCAGGTAGCCAGCTTGGCCGTACAACGCCATCAAGTACAACGAAATAGCCATGGCTGGCATAGCGTCCCGCCACATCGGCAGCGATCTGCATGATCATCCGATTTTGCCGAGCAGATTCCGGAAGCCAGGGATCAATACGACCTTGCTTGATGTAACCCCACAAGTCATCGGAGTGCAGATGCACCTTTGGCACTCCAGGCAGGAGCGCTAAAGCTTCGGCAATGGTGGTCTTGCCTGCGCCAGGATGGCCAGAGAGAATGAGAATGCGTCCTGCAATGTCGTCCATAACTTCGCTCCCGACTCCCGATCCTAACAGGGCTGCACCGTGGTTGTCACTCCAGCAGCGCTATGAGAAATCCGACCAGTAACACCCCGCCTTGGTGTGCCACACCGTTAACCTCAGCCTCAACATCGATGCCATCCATGAGTTGATCGCGCTTTCCCACCCGGTGACAAACCCGTAGCCGTTCGCCCATCCGTCCGCGCCGACAACAAAAAAACCGGTTGACATACACCACGTCGGCGCGCATTGTACCAATCGGTAAATATATTACCTATCGGTACAATTGACGCAAGGAGTTATTATGTCACGCCCTCCACTTCCACCTTTCACCCTTGAAACAGCAATCGAAAAAGTCCGCTTGGCCGAAGACGGCTGGAACACGCGCGATGCTGCCAAAGTCTCCATGGCCTACACGCTGGATACGCGTTGGCGTAACCGCGTCGAATTTGCGACAAATCGAGATGAAGCTCTGGCATTCCTCACACGCAAGTGGAACAAGGAGCACGAATACCGCCTTATCAAGGAACTTTGGGCCTTCACCGGTAATCGCATTGCAGTGCGCTACGCCTATGAATATGTGGATGACAGCGGGCGTTGGTTTCGCGCCTACGGGAACGAGAACTGGGAATTTTCAGAGGATGGACTGATGGCACACAGGCATGCGAGCATCAATGAAATGCCGATTGCTGACAGCGACCGCCTGTTCCATTGGCCGCTCGGTCGTCGGCCGGACGATCATCCCGGCCTCAGCGATCTGGGTCTGTAAACATGGCACGTATGGTCGCAGAAAGATCAGACACCATTGCTCCCTTGGCCGAAGTCTTTCGCGAATACGGCTATGAAGGCGCAAGCCTTGCTCTGATCGGCAAGGCGACGGGCCTTGGCAAGGGCAGCCTCTACCACTTCTTTCCCGGGGGTAAGGAAGAGATGGTGAAGGCTGTGCTGGCCGAAATCGAGGACTGGTTCGATAACGCCATCTATGCCCCATTGCGGGATGCGAGCGATGCAACCGCCGCCATCGACGCGATGCTCGATGGCGTCACCGACTATTTCAGATCCGGGAGCCGCGTTTGCCTCGTCGGTGCCCTGGCTGTTTCCAACACGCGAGACCGCTTCTCGCAAGCCATCCGCGGCTATTTCGTCCATTGGGTCGATGCCCTACAATCGGCTCTTGTGCGGCAAGGCAGGGATGACCTCCAAGCCCGCACCCTCGCCGAAGACGCCGTGCTGTCCATACAAGGCGCAATCGTTCTTTCGCGCGCGTTTGACGATCCAGTCGTCTTTCAACGTGCTATAGAGCAGGTTCGGGGGCGATTGGCGGCAGTCTGAACAATGCCGGCTCAAGGCATCCGCCCTGCGGCTTCAAGCGCCGATACGCGCATCGACAGACACCCCGATCCAAATACATCTTGACAGGCCTCCCATTCCAGCGCATCAATCGCGCCATGATCAACGCACGCGCACCCATGTCCTGCACGTATTTTTGGGCCTTCCTTTAAGGGCGGCTCGACAGATCAGTTTGTCAACGAGCCGCCGTCAGGCGGCTTTGTTGTTCTCAAGCGTCCTGACGGCACTCCACCAAGAACCCGAAGGACGAGATGATGAATGAAGACAGCCTTCTGACACTGCCCAGACCGCCCGTCGTGACCATTCGTGGTGCACGCAAGGCCGATCTGCCTGAACTGAACGAGATGATCACGCTTCTGGCCAGCCATCATGGCGATGCGGCGGCGATTACGGCTGCGAAGCTGGAACGCGATCTGTTTGGCCATGTCCCCTGGATCACGGCGCTGGTGGCCGAGGCCGAGGGCGAGCTCATCGGTTACGCCATTCTCGTGCCCCTCTACCGGGCGCAGGAAGGCAGGCGCGGCATGGAACTGCACCATTTGTTCGTGCGTGATGGCCACCGGGGCCATGGAACTGGCCAGCATCTGGTGGGGCGCGCACGCGATGTGGCCAAGCGCTGCGGCTGCGACTTCCTGTCCGTTGGTGCAGCCACCGGCAATTTCGCTGCGCATAAGTTCTACGAAAACATGGACTTCGTGCCACGTCCCGTCACCGGCATGCGCTTCATGCAGGCACTGGCGTAAACCCGAAATCCTGTGCGGCCCCGCTGCGGGTGGCATGCCCCATGCGAAATCTAGCTATTTCCCAATCGCGCAACTTTCGCTATGGTTGCAGCGAAACCGGACGTAACGGACCGGTCTTGGGGCATAGAAACCCCTCCATAGACGGTCGGTGTCGACCGTGATGACACCCCTCAGCCATAAGTTTTGTGGCTGAGGCGGTCTATTGTTGCTATATGCAACTCCTCCGCTTCTCATATGGCTGGGGAGGTCCTGACGTATGTTCAAGGCGCAAGCCTAAAGGTCAGGGCGGTCGTTCTATGGCGGCTTTCTAACTCCCCGGCCACCAGAGGTCCGTTTCCTCCGGTGGTCGATCTCCCGTTTCGACAGGATGGCCGGTTGCTGCGCATCGTTCGCGCGGGCACCGCGGCCAATGGGGAAATGCGATGGAATCCTACAGCTTCTTTGCCGATCTCTTACATACCTTCCGCATGATGTCCGATCAGGTGAAGGTGCTCGCGATCTACATGCCCTGCGTCTTCGCGCTGGGCTTTGCGGCACTTTACCTGCATCATTTGCGCAAGACCAATCCGCCGCTGTGGAAAGAGCCACAGCCCTACACGCTATTGCCTCCGGACACGGTAACGCGCCACGAGCCGGGCCTTCCAAGCCTTGAGCGCCTGCGCAGGCTGGATGACCGAATGGCCGAGATGAAAGTCGAGCGGGATCTGACGCGGCCATAGAACCGAATGGATGTCGTTATTCTGGCTGCGATTCGGGTCCCTTGGTGATGCGGCCCGCAAGGCAGCGTGCGCGTGGGGAACCGGTTGATATGGCAGTGGGTGTGGCTTACCCCCTCTGTCCTGCCGGACATCTCCCCCACAGGTGGGGAGATCGACTCGCGGTTGACTCTCCACATCTTAAATGCGCCAGATAGAATGGGTGAGCGAGCGCCCAGCCAATCTCCCTCCTTGTGGGGGAGATGTCCGGGAGGACAGAGGGGGTTGAGCTACGAATTCTGTCGTGTGCTGTGAGGACGTCCTCTGCCACGTCACATTCTATCGGCGCTGAAGACGGCCTCACCGAAGCCGATCCAGCACGACGCACGCGCGGGCGGTCCCCTCAACCACGTCGCCCGCTATTGCGCGTCTGACATCGCGGCTGTTGATGTGCAGGCTGCGGTTGAAGGGTAGCGCGAGACGGGCGATCTTGGCTGTGGCGGCGCTCAAGAAGGCGTCGCTGTTTTCCGCGAAGAATGCGAGGCAGGCCTCCCGGCCCGGTTCCTCTGCCAGAAGCGCCCTGAAGGCCAGCCGATGCATGGCGCAGGGCGCGCCATGACCGGGAACGGAAAAACGCAGGGCGTCGAGTTCATCGCTCCATTCCTCTGCGTTTTCACCACGTTGGGGCATGTTAGCGGGCAGTCTCGAAGCGCTTGAGGAACAGGCCGCTGAGTGAGCCAAGGATGAGCCAGAACACAAAGCTGGTGACGGTGGCGAGCACCACGAAACGACGCTCCAGCGGCAGAGGCGCCAGTGCATGTTCACCCTCCGGCGGCAGAGGCGCACCAACGATGTGCGGCGCAACGATGAGCGCCACCGCAAGGATGATGGCCCATGGTTCGTTGCGTTTGAAGGCCAGCAGGGCAATGCCGCCAGCCGTTGCCGCAACGGTCGCAATCCACCAGATCTGCCGTGCCTCGAGTGGAGCGGCGGGGCTTCCCGGCAGTTCCGGCGGCAGGCCAATCATGGGCGCCAGCATCACTGTAGCAAAGCCTGCAAGACCCCAGAACAGCCCCTCACGCCAGCCACCTTCGGAGCCGCGCAACGAGATAAGCGCCGTCAATACCAGCGCATAACCGATGGCTGTCAGCACATTGGCAGCAAGGGTATAGGCGTTGCGCTCGAAACCGTCGGCTGGCGTCCAGGCTTCGGCGTCATGGTGATGATCCGCAGGCGTTGCGGCATCGTGGCTATGGGCGGGTGCGGCGTCGCCACCGGCATTTTCATAGGTTTCGGCCTGAAGGATGAGCGGCGTCGTGCCGACAGCCTGCAGGGCGCTGACGGCAAGACCTGCAATCAGCCCCACCAGGATGGCGGTGAACACGATATTGCGGAAAAATGGCATGGGTTTCCTCCCCTCAATGGCACGGGAAGGCATTGGCGTGGCGCGTATCATGCGCCGCATTGTGCATGGCTTCGACATGCGAGAAGCCTACGAAACCGACGATGAACAGGCCAAGAGCTGCGGCTGTCAACGACTGTGCAATCTTCGATGTTTTGGTTGATACGGCTGATGTAGCCGTGTTCTGCTGGATAGACATGGTGACCCTTTCCTGTGCGGGTGGGCGCTATTGCGATCAAACGCCCGCGACCGCTTCAACATTCACCACGGGGAAAACAGACACATGGTTTTCAGGGCCGGACGAACCGACCTGCCAACCGTGCTTACCCGGACACCCCGCCGGTATTGACGACACTTCACGCAATGGCAGGTCTCCTGGCTCACGGGTCAAAACGCTGAAAACACCTTCCCGACACGTTCATGCCAGTGGCTTTTCGTTTTCGCGCTCACCGCTCACAGTTGCGGGGGCAGCCACGAATCAAGGCATTGGCCCCTATCGTGTTCCCTTTTCACTTTCCGGGCGAACCCGGAAAGACCATCACACAACCGTTATCCGGCGCGCGGGTGTTTGAGTCAATGGGAATTTACCGCGACGGAACGGCCTTGAGATAGGCGGCGATGGCATTGCGATCTTCGGCCGAAAGCCGCGCCATGTTCTGCTGGACCTTGACCATGGAGCCACCGGCGCTGTCGAAGTCCGGCGTGAAGCCCGTTTCCAGATAGCTGGCGATATCGGCCTGCGTCCACGCGCCGATGGTCTGGGAACCGGGGGTGATATTTGGGATGCGCCCCTCGCCTTCGGGGTTGGGGCCACCCGCCAGCCATTGATCTTTCACGAACCCGCCCAGCGCATCGCGCGGGGTATGGCACTCGCCGCAATGGCCGGGGCCTTCCACCAGATATTGGCCGCGCACGACGGCCGCATCTGCATTGGCAAGCTCGACCCGTGGCTGACCCTTGTCGAAATACAGGAACTTCCAACCACCGAGGCTGAGGCGGATATTGAAGGGGAACGGCAGGTCATGGCCGGGCGCGTCATTGCTGCTGGCAGGCAGGGTCTTGAGATACGCGAAGAGGTCGTTGATGTCAGGCGGCGTCATCCGCGCATAGGACGCATAGGGAAAGGACGGATAGAGATGTTCGCCGTTCTTGCCGACACCGCGCGTCATGGCATCACCGAACTGCGCGACGGTCCAGCTACCGATGCCATGCTGCGGATCGGGAGAGATATTGGGCATGTGGAACGTGCCGAAGGGGCTTGGCAGCGCCTGGCCGCCGGACAGCGTCTTCAGCGCATCGCCGGTGGCATTTGGCGCGGCGTGACAGCTTGCGCAGCCGCCCGCCCAGAACAGCGTTTCACCATTGGCAAGGTTGGGTTCGCCCAGATTGGCCCAGTGGCTCGGCGACTGGCGCTCCGGCGCTGTGACCCACAGGAAGATGCCCAACCCTGCGGCCCCGGCAACAACAGCACCGCCCGCCAGCTTTGCCCAGATGGACGCCATTGCCGTCTCCGTTCATGGAATGATCGCAAGAAAAGGCCCGCCAGACGACCGGCGGACCGCTGCACAGTTTACTTTTTAACGCGGTAGGCCTGGTGACAGCTGCTGCAATCGGCACCCAGCGTCTTCAAGGCAGCACCCACACTGGCCTGGTCGGTCGGCAACTGTGCGAGAACCGTGTCGGCGTCCGTGCCGAGCTTTTCGGACTTCGCCTTGAAGTCCGCGAAGTTTTGCCAGATCGCAGGAGATGCCGCGCCGCCTTCAGAACCGGCCGGGAACTGATCCGGGAAAGCCTTCGCATTGGCGCTGATGGTTGTCACAGCGGTTTTGACGGTGGCCGCGTCATAGGGCTTTTCACCCTTTGCGATGGCACCCAGAGCACCCATGGCGCCGCCGATACCCTTCATCAGGCCTTCGCGCTTTTCAACTTCGCCAGCTGCGGAAACCGCACCGGCGCACAGACAGCCTATCATTATGGAAGCGGCAATGGTTCTAAGCTTCATCATCTCTCTCCTGGGTCCGCGCAGCGGCGGGGTGTATGCTTGGTATCGTCCCTGATCCTTATCGCAAAACAGGACACACTTTTGGGACACGTTTTAAGAACGAAGAGAAGATGCCTGCTCCACATGGCAAAAAGAAGTCACATTCCGGTGATTTCCAGAGCGAAATCAAATATATAAAGTCTCCTTCCGCAGTCTGCTTTTATCCGCTTCGAAACAGGGAGTGGTTTGTGTCAGCAGAGACTGAAAGCGCCAATGTGCGGCTTTCTTCCCGGCCGAAGCCTTTGATCTCGATGCGATGCTCATAGATATCGGCGATGGCGAACGTGTTTTGGCTTTGCGTATCCACCATGCCCTTGACGTTGACGAAATGCGTATGGCCGAGTTGCGCATAGTTGCCCTTGTGATTGTGGCCACAAAACCAGGCCTTTGCGCTCGGATGCGCCATCAACAGATCCAGAATTTCCGGGGCATCCCACATGTTGTGAGAGTCCTGCGGATAGAGCGGATAGTGGCAGAACAGGATGGCCCGCTCTCCCGACGCATCGGCGGCGTCCAGCGTTTTGGCAAGCCACTCCCGTTGCCCATCGCTGAAGGACGCGTTCCACCTGTGGGCGTTGATGGCACCAGCCTCTTGCAGAGCGGCCAGTCTCTTTTCGGCCAGATCGCGGCGAGGATCGCCCACGGGCGGGGCAAACAGGCTGACATCATTGCCATCCAGCACCACGAAACGGACTTTGCCGATGGCGAAGTCGTACCAGGGAGACGGCATGGCGAGACGTCTATGGATTTCGGTCAAATGCTCGGGCGCCACCGCGAAATCGTGATTTCCGGGCAGAAGAATCGAACGATGCCTGAGCCTGTCATAACAGCTTAAAACCGCGTCGAAATTGTCCCAGCCATGGTCGATGATATCGCCCAGAGTGACGACAAAAGCGAGATCGTGGGCGTTGAACACGTCGATCGCTTCAGTCAGCTTGCCCGGGCTTTGTGCGTAGTAGCGATCCATGTCCGGGCGCGGCGCAACGTCGGCATATTGCGGATCGGCGACGATGCCGAAGGAGAAAAGGGGTGCGGATATGTCTGTCATGATGACCGCATAGGCCGGGCGAATGACACCCATATGACAGAACGAAAACACCCGGCGCATGGCCGGGTGTGTCGTATTCTTCAGACCGTGACGCTTACTTGGAAGCGGCCTCGTAGCGCTCCAGAACGTAATCCCAGTTGATGAGATTATCGACGAAAGCTTCGAGGTACTTTGGACGCAGGTTCTTGTAGTCGACATAGTAGGAGTGTTCCCACACATCGACGCCCAGAATAGGCTCTGCGCCGTGCACCAGCGGATTTTCGCCATTTGGTGTCTTGGAAATTTCAAGCTTGCCGTCCTTGACCGACAGCCATGCCCAGCCGGAGCCGAACTGCGTGGTGCCCGCGGCGATGAAATCCGTCTTGAACTTGTCGTAGCCGCCCAGATCAGACGCGAAAGCCTGCCCCAGCTTGCCTGGCAGCTTGTTGCCGCCGCCATCCTTTTTCATCCACTTCCAGAAGTGGACGTGGTTGTAATGCTGGGCGGCGTTGTTGAACAGGCCAGCATGCGTTCCGAAGGACTTCTTGACCACGTCTTCCAGCGAAAGATCTGCAAGACCGGCTTCAGCCGCGAGCTTGTTGCCGTTGTCGACATAGGCCTTGTGGTGCTTGTCGTGGTGCAACTCAAGGGTTTCGCGCGACATATAAGGCGCCAGCGCATCGTAATCGTAAGGCAGTGCGGGAAGTTCGAAGGCCATGGTGTTACTCCTTGTTGCAGCGGCGTGACCGCTCCTAGAAACCTGGTGCGCGGACCATAAGAGCGGACGTCATCAGAGGCAACCGGTGAAATATCAAAATGTTCCGGTAACGGAGAAAATTCCTCTCATAACCATGGCCGAACACGCTGCACCTCTGCCGTGGAGTACCGCTTGAAGAAAATCCGTTCGGTACGCGTCAGGGCGTCAGATTGCTGGCTTGAAACGCGGCGTCGTATCCGCCTCACCCAGCGGGCGTTGCATCAGGACGATATCCAGCCAGCGCCCGTGCTTCCAGCCGACGGATTTCAGGGTTCCGACCATTTCGAAACCGGCGGTGCGGTGAACGCCGATGGAAGCAGCATTGTCGGCGTCTCCCACGACCGCGACCATCTGGCGAAAACCGCGCACCGTCGCCTCCTCGATCAGCGTCAACAACAGCGTCTTGCCGATGCCGAGGCCCTTGCGCTCAGGATCGACATAGATGGAATCCTCGACGGTAGCGCCATAGGCAGGCCGTGCGCGGTGGGGGCCGGCATAGGCATAACCAGCGACGGCGCCTTCCACTTCCGCCACCACATAGGGAAAACCACCCGCCATCAATGTACGCCTCCGTTCGATCATGGTCTCGACGGAGGGCGGCTCGATTTCGAAGCTGGCCGTGCCGTGCACCACCGCATGGCGGTAGATGTCAGTAATGGCGGCGATATCGCCCTCTGCGCACGGGCGAATGGTAACGACGGGTCTGGTCTGGGAAGGCATGTCTATGTCCTGAGCAATTTGGTCGATACTGTGCACGTTGCACACGCCGTTTCAAATCGAAATCAACGCTTCATCCATCCGTCAACAGCTTGATCGCGATGAGCCACATGGTCAGCGCGATGACGCCTTCCAGCACCCGCCAACTTTGCGGATTGGCGAAAATGGGACGTAGCCAGCGCGCGCCGTAACCCAGACTAAAGAAAAACAGGAAGGATGCGGTGACCGCACCGGCCCAGAACGATGTTTCCGAGCCAGGAAACTGTGTGGATATGGTGCCCAGAAGGACGACCGTGTCGAGATAGACGTGCGGATTGAGCCATGTCAGCGCAAGGCAGGTGGCAAGGATCGATCCGAGCGAGGCGGCAGTGCCGGATGCCGCGACAAGGGCATTGGCAGGGCCAAGCGCAGACTTCAGGCTTTTTGCACCGTACCAGAACAGGAAGGCCGCACCGGCATAGCGCATGGCCGGTTCCAGCGCAGGCAGGATGGCCGCAATCTGGCGAAAGGCCGTCACGCCGACGGTGATCAGAATGGCGTCCGACACTGCGCAGGTCAGCACGACGGCCGCCACGTGTTCGCCTCGCAGCCCCTGCCGCAGAACGAAAGCATTCTGCGCGCCGATGGCAACAATCAGCGTCAGCCCCATCGTCAAGCCCGTCACATACGTCGAGAAATCCATAAACCTGCCCCTGTTTCAGGCTTTGAATAGGCGGCTCGCATGGGTTAATCCAGTTAATGATTCTTATGTCGATTAAGGTAGGCTAACTTCATGCTTGATTACGCAGCCCTTCGCGCTGTTTCTCTCGTCGTACAGACCGGCAGCTTCGAAAAGGCGGCTCTCGCGCTGAATGTGACACCGTCTGCGATCTCCCAGCGCGTCAAACAGCTGGAAGAACGGCTGGGCGTGGTGCTGATCCTGCGTGGCAATCCCTGTACGGCAACCGAGAAGGGAGAGTGGGTCTGCCGACACATGGAGCATGTGGGCATGCTCGAGACCGAACTGTTCGGCCAGTTGCCAGCCCTTATTGCGCCGGGCGAGCCGGGGCAGAGGGTCACCCTTCATATCGCCACCAATGCAGACAGCCTCGGCACGTGGTTTCTGAAGGCCGTGTCGAGCTTTGCCACAGAACGGGATTATCTGCTGAACATTGCCGTTGACGATCAGGACCATACGGCGGAGTGGCTCCAGCGTGGACGGGTTCTGGCAGCCGTCACCAGCCTGGACAAGCCTGTCCAGGGATGCCGCGTGACACCACTCGGGTCGCTGCGATATCTTGCAACAGCCAGCCAACCGTTCATGACCCGCCATTTTGCCGGTGGCGTAACCGAAGCGCGGCTTTCGCAAGCGCCTGCCCTCACCTTCAACCAGAAGGACCGGCTGCAGCATGTCTGGGCCTCAAAAGTGTTTGGTGCGCCCGTCGTTCACCCCACCCACTGGCTTCCCTCCACGCAGAGTTTCGTGGATGCGGCTCTGCTGGGCATGGGCTGGGGCATGAACCCCGATCTGCTGGTGCGGGACCACCTGGCATCCGGCGCTTTGGTGGAACTGGTGGCGGGAACGCCGTTGGATATCCCGCTGTTCTGGCAGGTCAACCGGCTTGCATCCGACAGGCTGAAGCCGTTGACGCAAGCGGTGGTGGATGCGGCACGGGGCGTGTTGGTGCAGTAGGTTCGTGGCGTGGGTTGGGGTCAGGTTTGCGGCTCGACCCCTCACCTGGAAAATCGACGACTTAGCTTTCAGCCAAGATCGTGATTTTATCTCCTCTCCCACAGGGGTAGAGGTAAACACGCCACGAGCACGGCGCTCTCACTCTACCCTTGCAGGAAATATAGCGATTTCAAAATCTTAGCTGTTCTCAAGTGTTAGAAATCGCACGTGAGGGGTCCAGCCCAAACGTCAACGCCTTCGGCCTCACTCCGCCTCAACGTTCGCAGAGGCCGACCATTCCATATACAGGTCCAGCGCCTTGCGCGCGACGGGACCGGCCTGCAATTCGCGGTCATCCAGCTTGGTGACAGGAGAGACCTTGGAATAGTTGCCCGAGCAGAAAATCTCGTCGGCTTCGCGGAAATCCTGGACCGAAAGCGTGGCTTCGCGCACGTCGAAGCCTGCCTGGCGCAAAAGGCCCATGACGCGGGAGCGGGTGATGCCGGCAAGAAACGTGCGGTTGGGGACGGGCGTGAAGACGACGC
This sequence comes from Rhizobium skierniewicense, assembly GCF_014196515.1. Taxonomy (GTDB): domain Bacteria; phylum Pseudomonadota; class Alphaproteobacteria; order Rhizobiales; family Rhizobiaceae; genus Agrobacterium; species Agrobacterium skierniewicense. The sequence goes on from NZ_JACIDV010000009.1 coordinate 199,448, forward strand.
CGTCCTTGACCATGAAGACATTGGCAGATGATGTTTCCGCGACATTGCCGTTCATATCCAGCATCAGCGCACCGCCAAAGCCACGCGAACGGGCTTCCAGAATGGCGCGTCCGCTGTTGGGATAGAGGCTACCGGCCTTGGCATCGGTCATGGCCGTTTCCGGCGACGGGCGGCGAAGAGACGAGACGGTCAGCGTGACGGGGGCGCCCGCATCCATCGGCGCTTCGAACAGGCACAGCGCAAAGCGGGTGGAGGCAGCGTCAGGTGCTACGATACTGCCGGGCATGCCGTGTTCGGCCCAGTACATCGGCTTGATGTAGATCGCGACCTTGCCATCGAATTTCGTCACGCCTTCCAGCGCGAGCTTTTCGATCTCTTCCGGCGTCATGGTGGGTTTCATGCCCATGCTGACGGCCGAGCGATTGACGCGCTGGCAGTGCTGATCCAGATCCGGTGCCAGCCCGTTGAACCAGCGCGCGCCATCGAACACCGTGGATGCCAGCCACATGGCATGCGACGTCGGACCGATCAGCGGCGGGTTGCCGGGAAGCCACTGACCATCGACATAGGTCCAGGTGGGGGAACGGGGTGCTGTATCGACGGACATGACATTCTCCTTATGCAATCGCCGGAATGAATGCTGCCGCGCCTTTGACGTCAAGACCAAAATCCGTCCATTTCCGGTTTTGATGGAAAGTTACGGGAAGACAGCCATTTCCAAGGATTTTATTGCGCGATGCGCCAATGGCGTCGATGGATGCATCACATTTTTTGATGGCTGACCGTCTGGATGGTGGCTGGTCGCCATGCGATATTCGCCCCGGATAAAGGAGTGCGATATGGCCTGGTCTGCGCAGCAATATCTGAAATTCGAGGACGAACGGACCCGCCCTGCCCGCGATCTGCTGGCGCAGGTGCCACTGGAGCGTTTGACCGCGGGTTACGATCTGGGTTGCGGACCCGGAAATTCCACCGAGCTTCTGGCGGAGCGCTATGGCGTCAATGTCATCACCGGCATCGACAGCGATGCCGACATGCTGGAAAAGGCGCGGCTACGGCTGCCCCACACCCAGTTTCAGCGGGCTGATCTGGCCACCTGGCGCCCTCGGCAAAAGGCGGACCTTTTCTACGCCAATGCTGTCTTCCAATGGCTGCCGGACCATATCGACATTCTGGAAGCGCTGATGGATCACCTCAAGCCGGGTGGGGTGCTGGCCGTACAGATGCCCGATAATCTGGACGAACCGACGCATTTGGCCATGGAGGAAACCGGGGCGGCCGGACCATGGAAAGCAGCATTCGAAGGCAGCAAACTGCGCCGCCAGCCTCTGCCCTCACCGGCCACCTACTTTGACAGGCTTTCCCCAAAATCGGCCCGGGTGGATGTTTGGCACAGCATCTACAACCACCCCATGAAAAATGCGGAGGCGATTGTCGAGTGGGTCAAGGGCACGGGTCTTCGCCCTTATCTGAACGCGGCGGGCGAGGAACACCGTGCGGCTTTTCTGGCCGATTATCTGACCCGCGTCGATGCCGCCTATCCGCCGATGGCAGACGGACAGCGTCTGCTGCGTTTTCCAAGGTTGTTCATTGTCGCCGTCAAACGTTAGAAATGGATGCCTGCAGGTCATCTTTCGCACGTTCCAGCACGACATGAACGATGCCGTATATTCTATCGATTCCAATAGATTGACGGAATAACTTCACCAGATATTAGTTATCTGTCGAAACCAGTCTTCAATCTTGCCCCTGTATAGTCAAGGCAACTCTATTGCTGGGGCAAGACGTGCAACATTTTTGGCAGGAAAAATCGGGTAATTTTGGTATTTTGACCGCTCTCATGGTGGTCCCGATTTTCGGGACCGCGGGTGTTGCGCTCGATATCAACCAGGCGATGGCGGTAAAGGCAGACCTCCAGAACGCGGCCGACGCCGCGGCGCTGGCGTCCGTGGCGAAAGCATCGAAGGAAGTCGAGGCCGCACGCAAAATGGCAGGTAATGGCAGAATCGAAATCGCCAATGCCGATGCTCTCAGCTTTTTCAAAAGCGATGCCGTTGGTCGTGATGATTTTGATGTGGAATCCGTCAAGGTCTATGTCGAGAAGGTTGGCAACAGCGTCCAGGCAGCTGTGAGCTTCGAAGCCACGGTCCAGACATCGCTGACCCGCATTCTCGGCAAGGACTTCGTGACCGTTTCCGGCAAGGCGACGGCAAAGTACGAAACCGAGACCTATAGTGATTTCTACCTGCTGCTGGACAACACGCCGTCCATGGGTGTCGGTGCGACCCCGGCGGATGTGAAGACGATGATGGACAACACCAAGGACAAATGCGCCTTTGCCTGTCACGTGGTCAGCGCAGATGGTGTCGATGACCAGAACAGCTATTATCACCTCGCCAGGAAACTCGGCGTGACCACCCGCATCAATGTGGTGGCACAGGCCACAGCCGCGTTGATGGACACGGCAACCTCGCTGCGCAAGACAAGCGATCAATATCGCATGGCGGTCTATACATTCGGCGAAAGGGCACCGGACGCCAAGCTGACTGAAGTCGTGCCGCTGACGAGCAATCTGGCAAATGCCAAGAAAAAGGCTGCGACCATTGACCTGATGTCGGCCCTTTCCAAGAAGAACGCCGAAAGTCAGTTGACGGACTTCGACAAGACATTGACCGACCTTGGCAACAGTATGGGAACCGTCGGCAACGGCACAAGCTCTGCTTCGCCGGACAAGGTCGTGTTCTTCGTATCCGACGGCGTGGGTGACAGCAACAAGCCGTCCAGTTGTACCAAGAAGGTCAATAATGGGCGCTGCCAGGAGCCGATCGATGTCAGGTTCTGCACGGCGCTGAAAGAAAAGGGTTACAGAATCGCGGTGCTCTACACCACCTATCTGCCCCTGCCGGAGGACACTTGGTACAATGACTGGATCAGCCCGTTCCAATCGCAGATCAGCACCAGAATGCAGGAATGCGCAACGCCTGGTCTCTATTTCGAAGTCAGCCCGACGGAGGGCATCAGCGATGCCATGGCGGCTCTGTTCAAACGCATCATCACCTCGCCGCGCTTGACGAGTTGAGAGCAGCACAGCTGGTTTGACTGGCAAACATTCAATGGAAACAACGATGCGGGCCTTGGTGCCCGCATTCAGACTGCTGACAAACCCGCCGATTTTTGTCGGTGGGTTTTTGCGTTTTTGGGCTTCTCGTTCAGGTGGTGTTTTCGCGAGCTGGATGGCGCAA
>NZ_JACIDV010000010.1 GCF_014196515.1 Rhizobium skierniewicense
ATTGGAGGCAGTTACTGGAGCGGCGCAACCCAATCTGCCAGCAGCTTGTACCGTCGCTTCGCTCAGGTTGAGCGAGGCTAGGTCGCGCAAAAATTCGCCTCAATGGAGAATTCTATGAAGTATTGCCTGCTGTGCCTAGTTGTCGCTTTGAGCGGCTGCCAGACAAACGACACATTAGCGAGCTGCAAAGGCCCGATCTTCCCGCTGAATGTGGGGCGATGGCAGCCTACTCCGTCAGATCTTCAGCTCGGCAATTCGGGTGGACGCTATGACGGGGCCTGAATATGCCATGCTAGTGGCGCGCGAAAGCCTTGCCGAGCACTATAAGGAAGTAGAAGCCTTTCAAACCGCGCGAGCGAAATCGGCGCGACGTCTCTCCAAACTCATTGCAGCTGTCGCAGCTATCGCGATTTTGGGAAATGTTGCTCAAGCGTTCGCTATAGCCACAATGGTGCCGTTGAGCAGGCTTGTGCCCGTATATCTATGGATACGGCCGGACGGCACCGTTGACAGCGAGGTGTCTGTCTCGCGATTGCCTGCAACTCAAGAGGAGGCCGTCGTTAACGCCTCATTGTGGGAGTATGTTCGCCTGCGCGAGAGTTATGATGCCGATACCGCTCAGTACGCCTACGACCTGGTATCGAACTTCAGTGCCCCAACAGTGCGCCAGGATTACCAGCAATTCTTCAACTATCCCAATCCCAGTTCGCCTCAAGTCATTCTTGGCAAACGCGGCAGGGTGGAGGTCGAGCACATCGCTTCAAATGATGTAACTCCAAGCACGCAGCAAATTCGCTATAAAAGGACCCTCGTCGTTGACGGCAAAATGCCGGTGGTGAGTACGTGGACCGCGACAGTTCGCTACGAAAAGGTGACCAGCTTGCCCGGCAGATTGAGACTGACCAACCCGGCAGGTCTGGTTGTCACCTCCTATCAGACATCGGAAGATACCGTTTCAAACGTAGGCCACAGCGAACCATGATCAGAAAAGCACTTTTCATTTTAGCATGTTTATTTGCCGCTGCGACTGGTGCGGAGGCTGAAGACACTCCAATGGCGGGCAAGCTAGATCCGCGCATGCGTTATTTGGCTTACAATCCCGATCAAGTGGTGCGCCTCTCGACGGCGGTTGGAGCTACTTTGGTCGTCACATTCGCCACGAACGAAACGGTGACAGCGGTTGCCGTTTCAAATAGCAAAGATCTAGCAGCCCTACCGCGGGGAAATTATCTATTTTTCAAGGCAAGCCAGGTCCTCACGCCTCAGCCAGTAATCGTGCTAACCGCAAGCGACTCCGGGATGCGCCGTTATGTTTTCAGTATAAGTTCCAAGACTCTGTCCCACCTCGATAAAGAGCAGCCCGATCTCTATTACAGCGTCCAATTCGCCTACCCCGCCGACGATGCGGCGGCTCGGCGAAGGGAGGCACAACAGAAGGCTGTTGTGGACAGACTACACGCGGAAGCACAATATCAACGGAAAGCTGAGAATTTATTGGATCAGCCTGTCACAGCCCTTGGTGCGGCGGACAGTAATTGGCACTACGTCGCCCAAGGCGATCGTTCGCTGTTGCCACTCGAAGTCTTCGACAATGGATTTACGACGGTATTCCACTTTCCGGGCAATGTACGCATACCCTCCATCTACACCATCAATCCTGATGGCAAGGAAGCTGTTGCCAACTATTCAGTTAAAGGGAGCGATGTCGAGATTTCTTCGGTCTCCCGAGGTTGGCGTCTGAGGGATGGCCACACAGTCCTATGTATCTGGAATACCGCTTACGATCCCGTTGGCCAAAGGCCGCAAACGGGCACGGTGAGGCCCGATGTGAAACGCGTCCTGAAGGGGGCGAAGGGATGAATAACGATAGTCAGCAAGCGGCACATGAGGTTGATGCATCTGGATCCCTGGTCTCCGACAAACATGGCCGGCGTCTTTCGGGGTCTCAGAAATTGATCGTCGGAGGTGTCGTTCTCGCGTTATCATTAAGCCTCATTTGGCTAGGTGGGCGCCAAAAGAAGGTGAATGAGAACGCATCGCCGTCAACTTTGATCGCAACAAACACCAAGCCATTTCATCCAGCTCCGATTGAGGTGCCGCCGGATCCTCCAGCGGTTCAAGAGGCTGTTCAGCCTGCTGCTCCTCTACCGCCGAGGGGCGAACCGGAGCGGCATGAGCCACGGCCGGAAGAAACACCGATTTTTGCATATAGCAGCGGCGATCAAGGGGTCAGCAAACGCGCCATTCAGGGCGACACGGGCCGAAGACAAGAAGGCAAGCGTGACGACAGCTCGTTGCCGAATGGCGAAGTGTCCGGCGAGAACGATTTGTCGATACGTATGAAACCCACCGAGCTGCTGCCCAGCAGGGCCACGCTGTTGCCGCACCCCGATTTTATGGTAACGCAAGGGACAATAATTCCGTGCATCTTGCAAACCGCAATCGACACAAATTTGGCAGGCTATGTAAAGTGTGTCTTGCCTCAGGATATTCGTGGAACAACGAACAATATCGTGCTTCTTGATCGTGGCACCACCGTTGTTGGCGAAATACAGCGTGGCTTGCAACAGGGAGACGGGCGCGTTTTTGTGTTGTGGGATCGCGCCGAGACACCTGACCATGCGATGATCTCGTTAACATCGCCAAGCGCGGACGAACTCGGTCGCTCAGGATTGCCGGGCTCGGTCGACAGCCACTTCTGGCAGCGTTTTAGCGGAGCTATGCTCTTGAGTGTTGTTCAAGGCGCCTTCCAGGCAGCTAGCACCTACGCCGGCAGCTCGGGTGGCGGGATGAGCTTCAACAGCTTTCAAAATAACGGTGAGCAGACAACTGATACGGCCCTTAAGGCAACCATCAACATACCGCCAACCCTGAAGAAGAATCAGGGTGACACCGTTTCCATTTTCGTAGCACGGGACCTCGATTTCTTTGGTGTTTACCAGCTCCGCCTGACTGGCGGCGCCACGCGGGGGAGGAACCGCCGCTCTTAATGAATTCAAATTTCCGCTTAGAGATAGGATACATTGTAAATGGAAGTGGATCCGCAACTACGCTTTCTTCTGAAGCCGATTTTGGAATGGCTCGATGACCCGAAGACTGAAGAAATTGCGATCAATCGACCTGGAGAGGCATTTGTGCGCCAAGCCGGCATTTTTACCAAGATGCCTTTGCCCGTCTCTTATGATGATCTTGAAGATATCGCAATTTTAGCGGGCGCGCTGAGAAAGCAGGATGTCGGACCACGTAACCCCCTCTGCGCCACTGAACTTCCTGGTGGTGAACGACTACAAATCTGTCTGCCGCCGACCGTTCCCTCGGGCACCGTCAGCTTGACCATTCGACGGCCAAGCTCGCGTGTTTCTGGTCTTAAAGAAGTCTCCTCCCGTTATGATGCTTCGAGGTGGAACCAGTGGCAGACACGAAGGAAACGCCAAAATCAGGATGATGAAGCTATCCTTCAGCATTTTGACAACGGGGATTTGGAAGCGTTTCTGCACGCATGCGTCGTCAGCCGACTGACGATGTTGCTATGTGGCCCTACCGGAAGCGGCAAGACAACAATGAGCAAGACCTTGATCAGCGCCATCCCCCCCCAGGAAAGGCTAATCACCATAGAAGATACGCTCGAACTCGTCATTCCACACGATAATCATGTTAGACTACTCTACTCCAAGAACGGTGTTGGGCTGGGTGCTGTGAGCGCCGAGCACTTGCTCCAAGCAAGTCTGCGTATGCGGCCGGACCGGATATTGCTTGGCGAGATGCGCGACGATGCAGCATGGGCTTATCTGAGTGAAGTCGTCTCGGGACATCCGGGATCGATTTCAACAATACACGGCGCGAATCCAATCCAAGGATTCAAGAAACTGTTTTCCCTTGTCAAAAGTAGCGCCCAAGGTGCTAGCTTGGAAGATCGCACACTGATTGACATGCTCTCTACGGCGATCGATGTCATCATTCCATTCCGTGCCTATGAGGACGTTTATGAAGTAGGCGAGATCTGGCTCGCGGCGGACGCACGACGCCGGGGCGAGACCATAGGCGATCTCCTTAATCAATAGTAGCTGTAACCTCGAAGCGTTTCACTTGTAACAACGATTGAGAATTTTTGTCATAAAATTGAAATACTTGGTTCGCATTTTCGTCATCCGCGGTCAGCCGCAATTCTGACGAACTGCCCATTTAGCTGGAGATGATTGTACATCCTTCACGAGAAAATTTCTCAAGCGCTGTGAACAAGGGTTCAGATTTTAGATTGAAAGGTGAGCCGTTGAAACACGTTCTTCTTATCGATGACGATGTCGCTATGCGGCATCTTATTATCGAATACCTTACGATCCACGCCTTCAAAGTGACCGCGGTAGCCGACAGCACCCAGTTCACTAGAGTACTCTCTTCCGCGACGGTCGATGTCGTGGTTGTTGATCTAAATTTAGGTCGTGAAGATGGGCTTGAGATCGTTCGAAATCTGGCGGCAAAGTCTGATATTCCAATCATAATTATCAGTGGCGACCGCCTTGAGGAGACGGATAAAGTTGTTGCACTCGAGCTAGGAGCAAGTGATTTTATCGCTAAGCCGTTTAGTACGAGAGAGTTTCTTGCACGCATTCGGGTTGCCTTGCGCGTGCGCCCCAACGTTGTCCGCTCCAAAGACCGACGGTCTTTTTGTTTTACTGACTGGACACTTAATCTCAGGCAACGTCGCTTGATGTCCGAAGCTGGCGGTGAGGTGAAACTTACGGCAGGTGAGTTCAATCTTCTCCTCGCGTTTTTAGAGAAACCCCGCGACGTTCTATCGCGCGAGCAACTTCTCATTGCCAGTCGAGTACGCGACGAGGAGGTTTACGACAGGAGTATAGATGTTCTCATTTTGCGGCTGCGCCGCAAACTTGAGGCGGATCCGTCAAGCCCTCAACTGATAAAAACAGCAAGAGGTGCCGGTTATTTCTTTGACGCGGACGTGCAGGTTTCGCACGGGGGGACGATGGCAGCCTGAGCCAATTGCATTTGGCTCTTAATTATCTGGCTCAAAGGGTGACTGAGGACGCGGCCAGCGGCCTCAAATCTACACTCAATATTTGGTGAGGGGTTCCGATAGGTCCCTCTTCACCAATTGCTCGATGGCTTCTCTCCAGCAAAGAAGGACGCGAGCGCGGCGGTAGCCAGCTTGTGGCCGAAAGCTCGAGCGGTCTCCAACCCCAACGGATCAAAATGACTTCGAGCGACCTCGAGCAACGCAACCGGGAACATGCGTGAGGTCTGAACGAGAACGGATTTTTCTGTAGTTGAAGGGATCGGATAGCTTTTCGGGGCCACGCGAAATGATCCATCTGCCAGCATGCTTTCGAAATCGTCCAACGCGCGCCTTAAAATCATTTGTAGCGACTTCGAGGGACTGTATTGCCGAACGAGGTTGTCATATGTTTTCGACACTTGAGGCGCGGGCGGTCGCGCTGAAAGAAAAACCTGGAGCTTTTTCGGGGACGGAGGTGGACTAAGGGCATCCACAGTTAGCTTAAGTTGTCGATCGGGACTGTAAATGTGATCGGCGACGAGAGGCTCACGTTGCTGGTCTTTCTCGTCGGCTTTTTCAGGCAAGTGCTGGAGGTCCAGCTTCTGGGGAACAAGTGTCGGGTTGGGATGGTGGATCTCGGGTCGATCACCAGCAAGCCGCCGTGCTTCGCCGACCGACAACGCGGGCTTGTGAATTGCCATCTTCAAGCCTCCAAGATTTTGCTGATCAGTTTCGAAATGACCACGACTTCCTCCATCGCAATCCGAAGATTCCTCTCTATGAGGCGCATCGTCGGATCAGTTCCCGTGTTTAGTAATGTAAGATGCAACATGCCGCGTTCTTTCATCGCGGCAAATGCATCTCTTTCATGCATGGGAGACGGTACAACTGGAAGGCTCTCTAGCGTCTCTGACATCCTGCGTTGGGATGTTGTCAATCGGCCGACCGGGACGCGTTGGCGCAAAACAGCTGTAGGAATTGCCAAATTTTCACTCAACAGCAGCTCGATGACGTAGCGGTAGGTAGATAGTGCCTCGTCGATGTCGAGCGGCGTTAGCATGGTTGGGATCAGAAGCAGGTTTGAGCTAGCGATGATTGTGTTGTTGAGCTCGCTCGAGCCGCCACGCGTATCGGCCAACGCATAATCAAATCCTTCGAGCTCGGCATTTTCATAGGCTGCTTCAAGAAGGGGCATTTCGTCGGCGGAATAGACTTCACAGCGAGGATCCCAGGTACTGCTTTGTAAGGCGTTTTCTCTCCATCGCGTCAGAGGCCGGTTTTCGTCGGCATCGAAGAGGGCCACTCGTTTACCGTCATTTGCCAAAGCAGCGCAAAGGCCCATGAGTGCGGTGGTTTTGCCAGCACCCCCTTTGAAAGAACAAAACGTCAAAAGTTGCATATTCTGATCCCGCCTATCCTGTGAAACCGGAGTGCATTTGTATTTTTGTTCGTATAAATGTTTTTGTGGTTATCGATGAGTAAAAGCGTTGTTACACTATTTTTATTTCACATTCGTTATAAGAAAATTGCAAATGTAGCAAGTATATTCAGTATTTACTGTAAATGTACTGTTGATTTCATATTGAGCAGGGCTAGACTTCCATCCGTCTACCCGGGCACATTTCGTGCTGGAGTATCCAGACCTTCCGCTTTCTTTGGAGGAAGCTATGTCAAAACACACCAGAGCCACGTCGAGTGAGACTACCATCAACCAGCATCGATCCCTGAAAGTTGAAGGGTTCAGGGTCGTGAGTGCCCGTCTGCGATCGGCCGAGTATGAAACCTTTTCCTATCAAGCGCGTCTGCTGGGACTTTCGGATAGTATGGCAATTCGCGTTGCGGTGCGCCGCATCGGGGGCTTTCTCGAAATAGATGCAGACACACGAGAAAAGATGGAAGCCATACTTCAGTCCATCGGAATACTCTCAAGCAATGTATCCATGCTTCTATCTGCCTACGCCGAAGACCCTCGATCGGATCTGGAGGCTGTGCGAGATGAACGTATTGCTTTTGGCGAGGCTTTCGCCGCCCTCGATGGACTACTGCGCTCCATTTTGTCCGTATCCCGGCGACGGATCGACGGTCGCTCGTTACTGAAAGGTGCCTTGTAGCACTTGACCACGCACCTGACGGGAGAAAATTGGATGCCCGATCGCGCTCAAGTAATCATTCGCATTGTGCCAGGAGGTGGAACCAAGACCCTTCAGCAGATAATCAATCAGCTGGAGTACCTGTCCCGTAAGGGAAAGCTGGAACTGCAGCGTTCAGCCCGGCATCTCGATATTCCTGTTCCGCCGGATCAAATCCGTGAGCTTGCCCAAAGTTGGGTTACGGAGGCCGGGATTTATGACGAAAGTCAGTCAGACGATGACAGGCAACAAGACTTAACAACACACATTATTGTAAGCTTCCCCGCAGGTACCGACCAAACCGCAGCTCATGAAGCAAGCCGGGAATGGGCAGCCGAGATGTTTGGGTCAGGATACGGGGGTGGCCGCTATAACTATCTGACAGCCTACCACGTCGATCGCGATCATCCACATTTACATATCGTGGTCAATCGTCGGGAACTTCTGGGGAAGGGGTGGCTGAAAATATCCAGGCGCCATCCCCAGCTGAATTATGACGGCTTACGGAAAAAGATGGCAGAGATTTCACTTCGTCACGGCATAGTCCTGGATGCGACTTCGCGAGCAGAAAGGGGAATAGCAGAGCGACCAATCACATATGCTGAATATCGACGCCTTGAGCGGATGCAGGCTCAAAAGATTCAATTCGAAGATACAGATTTTGATGAGACCTCGCCTGAGGAAGATCGTCGGGACCTCAGTCAATCGTTCGATCCATTTCGATCGGACGCATCTGCCGGCGAACCGGACCGTGCAACCCGACATGACAAACAACCGCTTGAACCGCACGCCCGTTTCCAGGAGCCCGCCGGCTCCAGCATCAAAGCCGACGCACGGATCCGCGTACCATTGGAGAGCGAGCGGGGTGCCCAACCATCCGCGTCCAAAATCCCTGTAACTGGGCATTTCGGGATTGAGACTTCGTATGTCGCTGAAGCCAGCGTGCCCAAACAAAGCGGCAATTCCGATACTTCTCGCCCGGTGACTGACGTTGCCATGCACACAGTCGAGCGCCAGCAGCGATCAAAACGACGTCATGACGAGGAGGCAGGTCCGAGCGGAGCAAACCGTAAAAGATTGAAGGCCGCGCAAGTTGATTCCGAGGCAAATGTCGGTGAGCCCGACGGTCGCGATGACAGCAACAAGGCGGCTGATCCGGTGTCTGCTTCCATCCGTACCGAGCAACCGGAAGCTTCTCCAACGCGTCCGCGTGACCGTCACGATGGAGAATTGGGAGAACGCAAACGTGCAAGAGGTAATCGTCGCGACGATGGGCGCGGGGGGACCTAGAGACAGGAAGGACCGAATAATGGCAAATGGTCAGTTCACGATACGCTCTGCTCGCCCGGCCTCCGTCGGACTGACAGGCGAACGGCGTGGAGCCGCATCCGCCTCTAGCTCTGCACTGTCCAATGTTCAAAGAGATGTTAGGGATAGGCTGATTCCAACTAGCTCACCAAGATTACCAAATGCAGCCATATTGCGTGATTCCTCGGGAAGAGCGTCGACTGGTCTGCGGTACATGGCGGCTACTCTTCATTGGTCTGCGATCGCGCCATTATCGCTAATAAACAGCAACGACCTGGCTCCGGCCGCTTATGACTTTGAGACGCGAAATAACGCAAGAAATGTGACTGCCAAAGTCGGCAGGGCAGTCCCTGTTCCCAAGCAAGGCGGGCTCGGCAAAACGCTCGCATCCGTACCCCTTAGTACACGTATATCAAGGGTCAATTCCGACCGAAGACTGCCCGCTGACGCAGAAGACCGCCCTGAAACGCGCGACCCCCAGAAAGGACGTGGCAGTCATGGTGCGACGCCAACCTTACATGAAAAGATTGGAACCGCGTTTGCTCGAAGATTGCGAAAGCATACGTACTATATTGTTTGCAGTTGCTGCCAGACCCGGAGCGCGTTGACGATGGGTGCAAAGATTTCGGTGAAGTCATGAACTCCAGCAAGACTTCGCCCCAGCGTATGACCCTGAGCATCGTATGTTCGCTGGCAGCCGGTTTTTGTGCGGCCAGCTGCTATGTAACGTTCCGCCGGGGCTTCAACGGCGAAGCGATGATGACGTTCGACGTTTTCGCTTTTTGGTATGAGACCCCGCTTTACTTGGGTTATGCCAGCACCGTCTTCTGGCGTGGTTTATCTGTTGTCATCTTTACCTCGCTGATCGTTCTTTCAAGTCAGCTCATCATATCGCTGCGCAATCAGAAGCATCATGGGACAGCTCGTTGGGCAGAAATTGGCGAAATGCGGCATGCTGGTTATCTGCAGCGTTACAGTCGCATCAAGGGGCCGATCTTTGGAAAGACATGTGGTCCCCTTTGGTTCGGCAGTTATTTGACCAATGGCGAACAGCCACACAGTCTTGTCGTCGCGCCAACGCGTGCTGGCAAAGGCGTCGGCATCGTCATTCCAACGCTGTTGACCTTCAAGGGCTCGGTAATCGCCCTTGACGTCAAGGGAGAATTGTTTGAACTGACGTCCAGAGCACGCAAAGCGAGCGGCGACGCAGTTTTCAAGTTCTCCCCCCTAGATCCTGAGCGGAAGACTCATTGTTACAATCCGGTCCTGGATATTGCCGCACTTCCGCCCGAACGCCAGTTCACTGAAACACGCCGTCTAGCTGCGAACCTTATTACGGCTAAGGGAAAGGGAGCAGAAGGCTTTATTGACGGCGCACGTGACCTGTTCGTCGCGGGAATCCTTACCTGCATTGAGCGTGGCACACCAACGATTGGCGCGGTATATGACCTATTTGCGCAGCCTGGCGAAAAGTATAAGCTTTTTGCGCAACTCGCGGAGGAAAGCCTAAACAAAGAGGCTCAGCGTATCTTCGATAATATGGCGGGCAACGACACGAAAATTCTGACATCGTACACCTCTGTGCTGGGCGACGGTGGACTGAACCTGTGGGCTGATCCGCTTATCAAAGCAGCGACAAGCCGGTCAGACTTTTCCGTTTACGATCTCCGGAGGAAGAAGACCTGCATTTATCTTTGTGTCAGTCCCAACGATCTGGAGGTCTTGGCACCACTTATGCGCCTGATGTTTCAGCAGCTCGTGTCAATCTTGCAGAGATCGCTGCCAGGTGAAGACGAGTGCCATGAAGTTTTATTTCTCCTCGACGAATTCAAACACCTGGGCAAGCTTGAGGCCATAGAGACCGCGATCACAACCATCGCCGGTTACAGAGGCCGCTTTATGTTTATTATTCAAAGTCTTTCGGCCTTGTCGGGCACATACGATGACGCAGGAAAACAAAACTTTCTGAGCAATACTGGCGTACAAGTATTTATGGCCACGGCTGATGACGAAACTCCAACCTACATCTCAAAAGCTATCGGCGAATATACGTTTAAAGCGCGTTCGACCTCTTACAGTCAAGCCAGAATGTTCGACCACAACATCCAGATTTCTGATCAAGGTGCAGCCCTTTTGCGCCCCGAACAAGTGCGCCTGCTAGACGATCAGAGTGAAATCGTTCTCATCAAAGGGCGACCTCCACTCAAATTACGAAAGGTGCAGTATTATTCCGATCGTACGCTGAAAGGCCTTTTCGAACGCCAGATGGGCTCTCTGCCTGAGCCCGCACCCTTGATGCTTTCCGACTATAGCAACGATCAAGTTCAATACCACTTGGCTCCGATAGCAAATTTTAATGAGGATGCTGCACCGCAAAACAGAACTGTGGCCGAGGACCATGGAAGTGTTAAAGTCGGTGCTGATATCCCTGAACGCGTGATGGGAATAAATGGTGACGAGGAACAAGCCGATGCGGGCGAGATACCGCCGGAATCGGTTGTGCCTCCAGAATTGACGCTCGCTCTGACCGCTCAACAGCAATTGTTGGACCAGATTATTGCACTTCAGCAAAGATCGAGGTCCGCACCGGCATAGCCTGCGAAATGATCTTAATGGTGCAATTCGTTTCAGGCGGCATGTTGCGGTTCAACAAAGTGTACGCCAGATCCCAATTGGCCCTTTACGAGGTGTCGGTATGACAGGAAAGTCGAAAGTTCACATAAGAGGTTCGGCTGACGCGCTTCCTGACGTTCCTGGCGGAAGTACTACCGCCCCTTTTTTAACCGAACCTTCTCGGGATCAGGTTGATGCCTCGTTTGAGGTCCAAACCGACTACAGCCAGTCTACTTCCGTGTCGTTTACCTATGATGGTGTTGGACTTGGTCCTGCCGAGCGTGCGGCTTACGAGAACTGGTGCGAACCGGGCCGGCCCACTTGGAAAGATCTTATAATCAAGGCACGTGTCGATCCGATTGACGATGTGACCTGGCTCCGAGATTTAGAAGAGGACACCCCCTCAACCTTCAGATACGAAGGGATGCCTCTGGGCATCGGGGAACGACAGGCCTACGAAAATTGGCAAGAGGACGCTCAGCCGACATGGGAAGACCTTGTTGTCAGCGCACGCTTGACGGAACTTGGCCGTCCACACGGGATTACCGGCGAGTATACATCCCTCGCAGGATCGAAGAATACAAGTTCAATTTCATTGAAGCGAAAGCGGAGCAACTTAATTGATGATGAGAATTCATCCGGATCGTTTTCATATGACGGGATGAAGCTCGGGGAAGCCGAGCGTTCTGCATATGGTGACTGGGCCGAGGCGGAGCCACCCACGTGGAAAGATTTGGTATTGAGGGCACGCGTTTCCTCGATCAATGACTCTGCTTGGCTTTTTGATTCACAAACATCTTCATCATCATTTGAATACAACGGTGTTCCCTTGGGCGAGCCGGAACGGCAGGCTCTCAGACAATGGCAAGGAGACGCTCAGCCTACCTGGGAAGATCTCGTTGTTAACGCGCGTATGGCAGAACTTTGCCATGCTGGTTGGATTGAAGGTCAAAAAGGTTGCTTTGAAGAGCGCGGGGAGGCTCTGCCCGCGTCGGAACGCGGTTCGCAACGCCCCATTGGTCAACGGACAGATTCCTCCGATTCTTTTGTGTATGATGGCACAAGGCTCGGAGCACCTGAGCGAACTGCTTATGAACGCTGGAGTAAGAGGGAACGCCCGACTTGGGAAGATCTCATCTTAGATGCACACCAGGCCAGGACTGAAAGTGACGCTGTTACGACCCAAGCGATTGGTCAGTCGTCCTCACCGGTTTTCTTATATGAAGGAAAGTCGCTCGGAGACAGGGAACGAAAGGCTTACGAAAAATGGCGGCAGCCAGCCCAACCGCGATGGCAAAATCTTGTAGTGAACGCTCGTCTGGCAGAAATCGATCCCTCAGCCTGGATTGCCGATGAGCGCGATCCGCTTGATGATAGCGACGCGCTTGGTCGCCCGTCGTACACAAGCTTGACGGAT
Source organism: Rhizobium skierniewicense (assembly GCF_014196515.1). Taxonomy (GTDB): domain Bacteria; phylum Pseudomonadota; class Alphaproteobacteria; order Rhizobiales; family Rhizobiaceae; genus Agrobacterium; species Agrobacterium skierniewicense. The sequence continues at coordinate 12,482 of NZ_JACIDV010000010.1, forward strand.
AGATCAGACGTCCCTTTAGACGATCAATCAATCTATCGTCGTTCCGACCTAGTAAGGGAGCAGGTGCCAGAATCGTCTCAAAGGCAATTCGCAGCATGTTCAGAATCTGAAACGAGGCCTGTGCAATGGTTTACTGCTTCTGGGTCAGATGCAAACAATACGGAAAATATCACCGCCAGCGATCCCGTCGATCGCACGGGTGGAGTTAAGCGGCTAGGCTCCAAAAGCGACAGAACCGTTACAGCTTCTATCCATGACGTGAATTCCAGCACAAGGCGACCGTTGCTTAACGAATTTGGATCGGAGGCTCCGCGCCCTTCGCCAGAAAAGACTGTTCGCTTAAGAAGCGACAATATTGGCACCTATGGGAGCCGGAAAAATGAACGAGCGCGGCTCGCGACCGAAACCGGTGCGTATGAGTCGGAGCATATTTTCGGGTTCAAGGCTGTCCACGATACTGCGAGAGCGACGAAAGAGGGCCGGCGTCTCGAAAGGCCCATGCCCGCCTACCTTGAGGATAAGGGGCTTCATCGCCAACATATTGGCACCGGGAGAGGACGGACCAAACTTGTCGGGCGCGGATGGCCGGATGACACAAGCTATCGCTCGGATCAAAGGGCAACTCTGTCGGACCCCGTTGCGCGCTCGGAAGGCGCGACGGCCTCAAATGGGTATCAATTGAACCAATTGGGTTACGCGCACCAACTCGCTAGCGATGGCCTGCAAAGTGAATCGCCCGATGGTGTTGCCTTGCCAATTCAAGTGGCAACAACGAGCTACAACTATACAGTGAGCCGCGATCCTGTCCTTGTTCCGCCGGATAAAAACGAAGCCCCTCAATTGCTGCATCTTGGTCCCCGTGGTCAAACCGAAGCTGTTCTTGCCCGCGAAACAGCATTGACTGGAAAATGGCCGACTCTCGAGCGTGAGCAGCAAGTGTATCGCGAGTTTTTGGCCTTATATGACGTAAAAAAAGATCTTGAGGCCAAATCAGTCGGCGTAAGACGGAAAAAAAAAGAAGTTATTTCTGCGTTAGACCGAACTGCGCGCTTGATAAGCACGTCGCCTTCGAAAGCTCGATCCAAAGCAGAGACTGAAAAAGCCATTGACGAGCTCGATGATCGACGAGTTTATGATCCGCGTGATCGAGCTCAAGACAAAGCGTTTAAACGCTGATAAGTCGCCAATATAGTGATCATTTGCAGTATTCGCATCGATCGCTGGTTGATATTCTGCCGCTGGTCGACCGGCTGCTCGTCGCCAAAAATGCTCACAGGGATACGATGGCCTCGGTCAGGCCGCGTGCGTCCTGTCTTTCCAGTTCCTCCCTTTCAGCTCGATTGTGGCATCATTTATTGCCTGCTCATTGCAGTTGAAACGCGATATCCGTTTCAAGACCCGGGTATGGATGGTACTTTGGAGATATGAGCACTTGCCAGACTTCCCGGTCGGAGACTTAAAAATTCCGATAAGAGGTTACGGACGACGGACCTTATAAGTGGATCGTCTAGTGGTGGCGCCGATCAAAACAGTTCCGCCCCCGGCTTTGCTCAAAGTAGCAAAGCAGCTTTAACTCGGGTTGCGGAGGATTTTCTAGAAAACCGCAATTTTGCAGGAGAGAACATATGGCCATCATCAAGCCGCATGTGAACAAAAATAGGACAACCTCGCCGATAGAGAGACCGGAGTCTCTCATAGAGGAAATGAGCGGCAGTCATCCGCCGAGTGGTTTTACCAACCTGGATCTCGCTATGATCGAGCTGGAGGACTTTGTCCATCGGTGCCCGCTCCCAGAAGACAATCTTGCTGGTCAGAAGGAGTGAGACGATGGATCCGTCTAGCAATGAGAATGTCTATGTGGGTCGCGGTCACAACATCGAAAATGATGATGACACTGACCCCAGGCGTTGGAAGAAGGCGAATATCAGTTCCAACACCATCTCCGATATTCAGATGACGAATGGCGAAGACGTACAATCAGGGAGCCCTACCCGAACGGAAGTTGTAAGCCCACGTCTGGATTATGGATCGGTCGACTCCTCCTCCAGCCTTTATTCTGGCAGCGAGCACGGAAATCAAGCTGAGATTCAAAAAGAGCTGTCCGTCTTGTTCTCGAACATGTCTTTGCCAGGCAACGATCGGCGCCCGGACGAATACATTCTCGTGCATCAAACGGGACAAGATGCTTTTACTGGTATTGCCAAAGGCAACCTCGACCAAATGCCCACCAAGGCGGAATTTAACGCGTGCTGCCGTCTCTACAGGGACGGAGCCGGTAATTACTACCCGCCACCTCTCGCATTCGACAAGATTAGCGTTCCAGAGCAACTGGAGGAAAAATGGGGGATGATGGAGGCGAAGGAACGTAACAAACTGCGGTTTCAGTACAAGTTGGACGTATGGAATCATGCGCACGCTGATATGGGGATCACGGGCACAGAGATCTTTTATCAAACAGATAAGAACATAAAGCTCGACCGGAATTATAAACTAAGACCTGAAGACCGATACGTACAAACAGAAAAATACGGGCGCCGGGAAATTCAAAAGCGATATCAACACGAACTCCAGGCTGGTTCGCTGCTGCCCGATATTATGATCAAAACTCCCCAAAATGACATCCACTTCGTGTACAGGTTTGCCGGCGACAATTACGCCAACAAACAGTTCAGCGAGTTTGAACACACCGTCAAGCGCAGGTATGGCGACGAGACTGAGATCAAATTGAAGTCAAAGTCAGGCATTATGCATGACTCGAAATATCTGGAATCCTGGGAACGGGGCAGTGCGGATATTCGCTTCGCGGAATTCGTTGGGGAAAATAGAGCTCACAATCGGCAGTTTCCAACTGCGACAGTAAATATGGGACAGCAGCCAGACGGGCAGGGCGGTTTGACCCGCGACCGTCATGTGAGCGTTGACTTCCTAATGCAAAGCGCACCCAATTCGCCTTGGGCGCAAGCTTTGAAAAAGGGAGAACTGTGGGATCGCGTTCAGTTGCTTGCTCGCGACGGCAACCGCTATCTGTCGCCGCCCAGATTGGAATATTCTGACCCTGCACATTTCACCGAGTTGATGAACCGGGTTGGTTTACCCGCATCGATGGGTCGGCAAAGCCATGCGGCTAGTATCAAATTCGAAAAGTTTGACGCGCAGGCAGCGGTTATTGTCTTAAATGGCCCAGAGTTACGTGACATTCATGACTTGTCTCCTGAAAAACTGCAAAATTTGTCCACCAAAGATGTCATCGTCGCCGATCGCAATGAGAATGGTCAGAGAACTGGCACGTACACCAGCGTCGCGGAATATGAGCGCTTGCAGTTAAGGCTGCCACCCGATGCAGCGGGGGTGCTTGGTGAAGCAACTGACAAATATTCACGTGATTTCGTTCGGCCAGAGCCGGCGTCGCGTCCAATCAGTGACAGCCGCAGGATATACGAAAGTCGACCGCGTAGCCAAAGCGTCAACAGCTTTTGACGTTCCTGCTGCCGCGTCAACGAGGAAGCTCGTTTGACCCGGGTTTGCCAATGAAAGGGCTCAATCATGGTGAACACTACAAAGAAAAGTTTTGCGAAGTCGCTTACGGCAGATATGCGCCGTTCTGCTCAGCGCGTTGTCGAGCAAATGCGAAAAGCATTGATTACCGAAGAAGAGGCGCTCAAGCGGCAAGCCAGACTGGAGAGTCCCGATAGGAAGCGAAAGTATGCTGCTGATATGGCGATAGTCGACAAACTCGACGTAGGGTTTCGAGGCGAAATAGGCTATAAAATTCTTGGAAATAACCGGCTTCGAGTAGACAACCATAAAGAATTAACGCGTGAGCACGGTAGACTTCGCAAAACCAAAACGGTTCTGAAGCGTAACCCGGTGACGCAGGAAGTCTATTTGGGTTTATATGAAAGGAAGTCCTGGTTAAGTGTCAGCAGCCATTTGTATGCTGCGGACGGCACACTCCGCATGAAGCACGTGAAATACAAAGACGGACGTTTTGAGGAAAAATGGGAGCGCGACGAAAATGGCGACCTGATCCGCACAAGGTACGCCAACCGTGGCAGGCTCTTTCAACCTGTATCCGAGAAAATGGGCGCGCCGTATCGGAGCGGCCCTGACGACCGGCTCTATCGCGATCTAACCCGTCGAAACGGTTTCAGACGGGAGACATTCGAACGGGACGATCACGGAAACCTCGAGCGTATCGGCAGCAACCATGTCGGCTTTTCCAAGATTTCAGTGAAGGCACCCAATCGTCAAACCTCCCAGACGAAGATTCAAAAACTTGGTGGCGCTTTCAACAAATCTTTTAGGTCCCTTCTGGACAAGGAGGGCAATGAAATGGGCCGCGATATTTTGAGCCATCGACGGCTCTATAACAAGCGGTCTGCTGTCTACGATGAAGCTACCGGACAATTGAAGAGTGCCAAGCATACCTTCGGCAAGATCTACAGGAGCGAAACCGAATATCTCAGCGCGGGCCTCAAGAAGGTTTCAAAAAAGATACTCGGGGTGACGGTCTACCGGAAATTTGCGGCGCTCAGCGAGCGAGAATCCGAGGCTGAGAGACTGCGTAGTTTTGAATCCGGTGCGCATCGCCAGATCTGGCAGGAGCGGGCAGCGATTCCCGGTTCGCCCCTCCCGGAGACTGATGACATTCATTTCGCACAGCAGTCGCACCTAGCCAAAGCCAACCCTGATCACGTCGAAGCTGACGTCACGCGTGTGACAGATCAACATGTTGATGTTGCTGGACAAACATCATCGTCTCCCCAACGGAACTTGGAAGGATGGTTAGATTCTCAATCACGATACAAGCCAGCAAACATGCTGTTGTCAAATCCAGACCTTCAAGCGAACGGACCTCGCCCATACGAAGGGTTAGCTCATCTCACCCTCCGGCGCGATAATGAATCTGACGGGCACAAGGAGAATGATCAGCGGCTGCGACATTTCTCCCAGCCAGAGCCGTTGGTGTTACCGCATCCCGGGTCGCCGGAAATAACTAAGGTGTTTGGCTCGCGGGGAGAGCCGGCACACCCGAGTGGAAATCTGCACACGGCGGTTGGAGAAACGGCTTGCGAAGGACCGGTGATGTCTTCATCCTCGGACAATCATCAGCCAGCTCCAGGACAGCAAGAACTTTTAAGTTTCCTTCATAATGCGCCAGCCCCAGTTTCTGTAGCAATACATGATGATCAAGAGCGACTTGCGGGGGAGGCGCCCGGCGGCTCTTTCAGAGGTAGCTCAGGGCGAACGAGTTCAATGTCGGAGAGTATCTTCGACGAAGATGTACAAGGGCATTTGGTACGGGATTATTCGATCAATACTACTAACGGGTTTATTGACCCGCAATCGTTGTTCGGTGAACCGGACTTATCGAGAGGTCCAAAATCGGGGCCAGAAATTCCATCGGAAGATTACCATTTGTCAGCTTCGGAACAGGAAAATTTGCTGAATCAATTGCTTAGTGTGCCACTGCCGGTTCCTTCACCGAAGCCCGAATGCGCGAGGTCTATGATTTTCGAAGGTTCACGTTCAAGAGAGCGTTCCACCTCCAGAGGGTTCTAAGGTGGAACGCGTCTAGGCTTGCCTATCATCACCACCTCATGATGGTCGCGGAGACCTTCGAAGAGATATCCGACATCATTGGAGAAGCTGGGCCGGAAACTGGGCTTCTTCTTGACACCGGACACGCCGCGGCAGCCGGATTCGACTACGCGAAGCTCATCGAGCGGTTCGGCGACCGCATCGTTCATATTCATCTGAAGGACGTTCGCAAGGCAAGCCGCGCCGAGGTCCAGTCAAAGGATCTCCCATCGGTTGACGAAAAGACATGATTTTCGTTAAGCGCGTCGCAGGGCAAGGCCGCAATCGCCCGCAGCAAAGGGCCGGCAATTGAGGTTGGCCCCGCTACCCCCTATCAGATTGTCGCCGACATCATCAGACGAGATTGGCAAAAGCTGCAGCTGGTATGCTGCTATGCGGCAAATCAAGACGGTGGTCGATCGTCTCGAGCGGTTGAGTGCGGCGGCCAGAGCGAGCCAGACCAACTTTTTGTCGAACTGTTCGCAGAAGATGGGCCGCCCGCAGGGAACTGCATCGCACCAGAACCGACGCGACCATCAAGTCTGCTCGCGGACCGCTGAGGTGCAGGTCAGCGGGCCGACGCAGATATCGGCTTTGAACGTTGGCTCCCGCAGACGGGGCTCGCCGCGGCGGGCCAATCGTTCGCTGACTCCTCGACGTCTTCAGCCGGATCGGGTCACGGTCGTAAGCCAAGCGATGTTTTGCAATGACGTCTTGGAGCGTTTCGATCACCGTGACCGTTCGATGGCCCTCATTCGCAAACCGGTCGATAATCTCGGCGACAAGATCATCCAGACGCTTGAACAGTAGTTCGGCATTGTCGGGTCCATTTGTCACGATCTTCGCTCCTCAGATATCGATCCGCCGCTGCTGCCAGTCCTTATATGGCACCAATAGCTGTCCGGGAAATCGCTCTTCGATCGTGATCTCAACCATGGCGATCCTGACAAAGACCTCGCTGCTGTCACGGTCTTTGGAGGGGGTATTTTCGCTTTCGTCTTCGAGCTTTTGCATCAGCGCAAACAGTTCTTCGTCGGTCATCGCGGAAAGTTGGTCTGCAAACTCCGCATCATCAAACTCTTGTCCCTCTGCCATTGTCTGTCTGCTCCTCTGTCATCGATGGGTTTGGCGACAACGGACTAATCATCATCCAGTTCAATCCAGACCGGGGCATGGTCGCTGGTGTGCTCCCAGGCACGCACATGTTTGTCGACACCGCAGGTCTGCAGTCGCTCCCGTAGTGACGGACTGAGAAGAAAATGGTCGATGCGCAGACCGGCATCACGCGCGAAGGCTTTCCGGAAATACTTCCAGAACGTATAGATCCGTTGTTCGGGATGCAGCAGCCTGACGGCGTCCGTCCAGCCTATGGCAATAAACTCGGCATAGGCGGCCCGTACTTACGGCCGAAACAGGGCATCGTCTCGCCAGCGCTCGGGTTTGTAGACGTCGAGATCGGTCGGCATCACATTAAAAGCGCCGACAAGGGCGACGGGCACATCAAGCTCCAACAGCCCCGCGGCATAGGAATGTAGCCGCTCGAACCAGCGGAGTTTGTAGTCAAACTTTGGCCCTGGTGCTGGATTGCCGTTCGGAAGATAAAGGCAGCCGACGATCAGGCCATTGATGGCAGCCTCGATTTAACGGCTGTGACTGTCGTCGGGGTCGCCCGGGAGGCCGCGGCTTGTCTCGCGCGGCTCCTATCCCGGACAAGGACCGCAACGCCCTTCCAGCTCTTCTGACCATGCCAGATGGCGCCGTAGCCGGCACGCTCGATTTCCCGGCGGGGAAACTTCTCGTCCGGCGCCTTGAGTTCCTGCAGACAGACGACATCAGGCTGCGCTTCGGCCAGCCACCGCAGCTGCGCTCGCATTCCGGAAGCGGACATTTCCGCCCGAGTTGGTGACGATGGAGCGGACAAGCGAGCTATGGGCGAAAAAGAAAGCTGCGCCCGAGGCGCCGCTGCTGCTTTGATGGCGGCTTCTTCCTGTCGATACCGGAATTCATGCGATGCCAATCACCGAGGCGCGTACGAGACCTTTCGATTAATCACCGAGTAACAGGATAACCAGCACGACGAGGTCGAGATCTACCCCTATGCCACGCAAGGCTCACTCGACGCCACCATGTGGCAGAACAACGAACGCAAGGCGAGGTTCATTGCCGCGGCCCTTTCGGGTGATACCTCGATCCGCCGGCTGGAGGACCTGAACGAGGGGCGGGCCAACCAGTTCGCCATGGCCAAGGCGATTGCAAGTGGTGACGAGCGCCTGATGCAAAAGGCGGGGCTGGAGGCCGACATTGCGCGGCTGGAACGGCTGCGTGCCGCCCATGACGACGATCTCTTTGCCGTGCAACGGCAGGTCCGCGACGCCGAGCGCGAGATCGAAACCGCCGGCCGTCGCCTTGGCGATATCGCAGTTGATATCGAGCGGCTTGTGCCGACCTCAGGTGATGCTTTTGCGATCAACGTCAAGGGCGAGACCTATAGAGAGCGTAAGGAGGCGGGGAGGGCGCTGATGAAGGAAATCCTCACCCTCGTCCAGTTGCGGCATGAAGGGGAGATTCACATTGCTTCCATCGGTGGCTTCGATCTCGTCTACGATGCCGAAACGTTCGGGCGTGGTGACAATTACCACTATCAGACCCTGCTTCAACGCACCGGCGCGGATTATGAAATTGAGTTGCCGGTGACCGTCGCGCCGCTTGGAGCTATCTCTCGTCTCGAACATGCGCTCGACGGGTTCGGGGAGGAGCGGGAGCGCTATCGCCAGCGGCTGGAGGAATACAAACGCCGGCTGATCTCCTACCAGTCACGGCAGGGTGGCGCCTTTGCATTCGCGGATGAACTGGCGGAAAAGCGCCATGCGTTGCGAAAGGTTGAGGAGGCGCTGGGAAAATCGGCGCGCGGTGATGTGGAGACGAACGAACTCGCCGCATGAGATCACCTCCATGAGGCGCGGTCCGCTGCGGCGAACACCACGGTAACGAGGCCTAGCCGAACCGCGCACGGTTTGTCGTTGAGAAGGCCTACAGGCTTCCCAAATGCCTCGTTTTCGCTAAAAAGTCTGTCATGATTAAATCCGAGCTTGTTGATCTCCTTGCCGCGAGAAATCCATACCTCCATCGTCGCGATGCGGAGAATGCCGTCGAGTCCGTTCTCGATGAAATCACCGGCGCCCTCGAACGGGGAGAGCGCGTCGAAATCCGGGGTTTTGGCACCTTTGTCGTAAGGCATCGTCCCGCACGCTCGGGGCGCAATCCCCTCAACGGCAACGCGGTGCTCGTCGAGGAAAAATGGGTGCCGTTCTTCCGCGCCGGCAAGGAGATCAAAGATCGTCTGAATATGGCGGAAGAACCGCGTGGCAAGGAGTAATCGTTGATCGAATATTCGAGACATGGGTTCTGCGAGGCCCTTCCCGAGGACATTCGTGAGACGGTCGAGATGATGGCGCTGGAATTTCTGCCCGAAACCTGGCCCGTCCGGTTTGTCGCGCTTCTCTCGATGCTGGAGGACATCACAAGCAAGGTCGAAGAGGTCCACCGGCCGTATGTGGTCAACAACTGGGTGGTCATCGTCAGCGGCTTGCTCGAACATTTGCCACGTGATCTGGCCTCGCCGGAGTGCCTGGCCCTGATGCGTCACAGTGTACTTGACCGTTTTCGGCAAAGCCATTCAACAATCGCCGGACGTGGAGCAGCAGAACGAGATCTTGCGGCGTGAATATCCGCAATAGTCGATCGCCGAAGATCTGCTCCGCGATTATGAAATGTGGTCCGCCAAACAATCGCAGATAAAGCCCAGCTAGCAGGGAGAAGAATATGCCGACAGGCAAGGTCAAGTGGTTCGATGCCACCAAGCGGTTTGGCTTCATTACGCCGGACGATGGTGGTCCGGATGTTTTTCTGCACCTGAGCAGCATAGCCGCGAGCTGCTTCTCCTTGCACGCAGACCCGCGCGGATACACTGCAACACGCCCTGGGGTCCGTCGCAAGGCGCGACGATCTATGCCGAGGGTGTGGTTTTCCACACCACGGTGGGACATGGCGGCTTCAAACTCTCGGCTGAGCGCAACGCCCGGGTCCATCCGATGTTGGGTCGCGACAGCGGATTTTATGAAGAGGATGCCGAGTGGGCCATCGTCGCGCTGACGTTTCCGGATCTCTTCACCGTGTTCGAGCGAAAATGCGCAGACAAAATGATCCGCGATTGCTGGCCGGACGCATGTGAGGCAGTCTTCGGCCGGGTTCTCGTTCCCGGTGAATCCATGGAAAAAGATCGGCGGGCCTTCGAGCTGCGACATGCCAACGACTGGGTCGTGATCTCCGCGCTTCGCTCGGACCATCATCCCGGCATGACGGAGGTCATCGCCACGCGTGGTGGCAGGCGCGATCACGGTGTGGAGGAACGCCGCTTTCTGGTGCCGTCCGTAGACTATCAGGCCGGCGGTTTCGGCTTCGTCATAGACGAGACCCGGTATGCGGCATTTGACGGCCCATCGAGCTTCGCATCATGGAACGGGAGGGATGCGGCATGATCTCCTCCATCGACCACCACGTGGAATTGCGGCGCATGGAGGACGCCTGCCGGCAGACGCGGCACCAGATCGGCATGATCGAGCGTCAGATCATCCGCAAGATGACCGCCCTGATACCATCGCTTGGCGCGCGCAAACCCAGGAATCGACGTGGCAGACCGCATGAGCCGGACGCGTTCCTCAACCGCTATCGCACCAATCTCGCCGCCATCACCGCCGAGCGGCAGCCGGAAATCGATGCGCTCTCGAGGAAGCTCGCGCGGCAGGAAGCGGCAATTGCATCCTTGCGTGCCCGTACAGCTCTCCCCGGCAACGCTGGTCAAACTGCGCCGCAAGCCAGCGGTGACGTCCGGCGCCTGTGATGGCTGGCAAGCAAGGCAGGGAGGTAGGAAGGGTGGATTGGCCTGGCCTGGCCTGGCGCAGGTCTTGCATGGTTTCCTCTCCACTTCGGTATCCGAGGTTTGCCTCTGGCCGTTCCGTCCTTCGGTTTCGTGGCGGTCTGAACCGGCGCCCGTTCGGTTCAAGGCCGCTGTCGCGCCGCGGGGCGGCCGGTCATGCCGCTCTCGACAAAGCAGGCACGCGGGCTTCGCAAGGGCTTGGGCAGCCCCGCTTGACCGCATGCCTTCTTCGCTCGATCTGGCCTGCCCGGACCCTGAACCGCCCGGTTTGCGCCGGTTCCTTGTCGCCGCACCGAAGGACGGAACGGCCAGGGGGCCGACGCTTCGGTGAAGCAAGAAGGAAACCAATCATGGCAAAGTCCACCACCCAGTCCCGCCAATCAGCTCGCCCCTCCGCGCGCGTCGTGCCGCTGCGCAAAGGCGCCACCCTCGAAATGGTCCGCCTTGCATGCCCCGACGAAACCCAGGCGCTCCGGATCGCCGAAAGTTTTGGCACCGCCGTTCTCGATAGCGACGGCATCCGCGACATGCACGAGCGCCTGATCGTCGAGACCGCAACTGCTCTTTCCGATGGCCTTGGCGAACGGGCGATGCAGATCCATCTGCAGCGCATCGTCGGCGCCTATGTCGGATCGGCCCATGGCGCCGGCCAGTTCTACTCCCGCGCCGTCACTGAGGCGCGGGACGCCACCGCCAAGAGTGCTGCGGATGCCCGCGACGAGGATCTCGACGGTCCGGTCGGTTACGACAGCGCCGCCCAGCGCAAGCGCGAATTCGCAGCTGACATGGGTATCCAGGCGCATGCGCTCAGAATGGCAGCCGTCGGCGCTGTTGCTGCCTATGAGCAAGTGGTCGGCGAAACCTGGAAGCCGTTCGACCGCCCGGTCGAGAACCCCGGCCAGACGCTCGACCGCAAGGCAGCCGCAGCGCAGCTATCCGCCTTCGAGTAACACCCATCGCGGCGGGGCTCCAGCCCCGCCAGACCTTCACATAGACGGTTGTCCTGTTTTCGTCAGAACTGCATGCTTATATGCGAGGAGATCGATTTCGAAAGGATATCCATGGAAACCGTTTCAGCCCCCAGGACCAAACCTTGGCCGAAGTCACAGGGACCCGTGTTGGCCAACGCCTCCGATTTGCGAAAGGCCGCGGCCATCAACGCGCTTCTTTCGACCCCGGCGCCGGTTCTTCCCGTAAAAGACGGTGATCCGATCCTACCGTTTGTGATCGGCATATTCGATACGTTCCGCTCCTCGTTGCAACCCGATGTGCCGGCAGTGCGCCTGCGCAGGGCGATTGCCGCCTATGCGCGCTCGAAGAACTATCTGCTGGCGAGCGCGCAGCCGGACGCCATGCGTCATGATGCAACCGGTACACCTGTCACTCCGGTCGATGAGGCGGATCGCCTGTCAGCGCAGTTGCGCGTCGAGGAAATCCGGCGAGAGAGACAGACGTCGGCAGAGGCTGGGCGGACCGAAGAGGTTGCAACCGGGCCAAGCCCGGACAAGTAGTTTCAAAGCCGGGGAAATCCTCCCTTCGATCATGCGCGTATGAGAATGCGGCCTTGCAACGGATACAATTGTTGCTTCATTCTGCAGCCATCACATGCGGAAGGAGCCGGATAATTGAGTGATACAAGGAAAGCCCCGCACGCGATCGACGTCGAAGTCGGCGCCCGTATTAAGCTGAAGCGGAAGCTTTTAAGGATGTCCCAGCAGTCATTGGCGGGCAAGCTTGGCGTGACCTTCCAGCAGGTCCAGAAATACGAGAAGGGCGCCAACCGCGTGGGCGCCAGCCGCCTCAGCCAGATCGCGACGGCGCTGGATGTTCCGATGTCCTATTTCTTCGACGGAAACCAGGGTGGGCGGCAAGACGACGATAATCCCCATATCACACGCGAGACCGACGAGGTTGCGCTGTTCCTGTCTTCGAGGGAAGGCTTCAATCTCAACCGCGCCTTTATGCAGATCCCTTCGGCTGCCGTGCGGCAGAAAGTTGTCCTGCTGGTGAAGTCGCTCGCTCGCGCCGAGGAAGAGGCGCAATAATCGGTCTCATCGCGACCCGTCCCGCCTCCGGTCCTGCCGGGGCTAGGGTTTCGCGCAAGGGCTTCGCCCTCCTTCACGTTGTTACGGCGCGTTCCGCGTGCGCTCATCCCTGATCTGCCCGGCTTTTGGACCACCGCGACGGGGTCGCGATGGTCGCGACCTCCGAAAACGGAGGTTCAAGGATATGAAAAGAAAAGGGCAGGGCGAGCGCGCCGATCTCTATGCGGGGATCACCGACAGGATCGTTGCGGATCTGGAAAAAGGCGTCCGTCCGTGGATGAAACCCTGGTCGGCCGCAAACACGACCGGACGGATCACCCGGCCGCTACGCCACAACGGCGAAGCCTATAGCGGTCTCAACGTGCTGCTGTTGTGGTCGGAGAGCACAGCGAGGGGCTATGTCTCGCCGACATGGATGACGTTCAAACAGGCCTTGCAGCTGGATGGAGCTGTTCGCAAGGGCGAGACCGGAACGACGGTCATCTATGCAAGCCGCTTCACCAAGTCGGAGACCGACAGCAATGGCGGCGAGGTGGAGCGCGATATTCCGTTCCTTAAATCGTACACGGTGTTCAACGTGGCGCAGATCGACGGCCTGCCTGACCACTATCATGGCGTACCCGAACCGCTCCTGAGCCCGATCGAGCGCATCGGTCACGCCGACGAGTTCTTCCGCAATACCGGCGCAGTCATTCGGCACGGCGGCAAACAGGCATACTATTCTCCGGCCATGGACTATATCCAGATGCCACCGTTCGAAGCCTTCCGCGATGCCGCCGGGTATGCGGCAGTCCTCAGCCATGAGGCGACCCACTGGACGGCGGCAGAACATCGCGTGGGACGCGACCTGTCGCGCTATGCCAAGGACCGGACGGAGCGAGCGCGGGAAGAACTCATTGCCGAACTTGGCAGTTGCTTCCTCTGCGCTGACCTCGGTATCGCGCCGGAACTTGAGCCGCGGCCGGATCACGCGTCCTATCTGCAGTCATGGCTCTCGGTGCTGGCCAACGACAAACGGGCAATTTTCCAGGCGGCAGCCCATGCGCAGCGGGCGGTCAATTATCTCCACGGTCTTCAGCCAAGGGCGGATGCCTGCGCGACGAGGGAGGTAGCGTAATCGCGCTCGTCTCTTTTTGGGCGTCCTTTGGTTCGAGCAAAACAATAGCTTTCTGTGGACCTATCCGCCCCATGGGAATGTGACCTACAATCTAGACATTCCGGACAATCTGTACTATCTATCGTGGTAGATGATAGGAGCAGGAACATGGTCACATCCGTCAGAAAATCGTCAGCAACCTCCTTGTCTGGGTTGAACCCGGCGGCCATTGCCGACGTCGTCGAGGTCCTCGCCCGTCATAATCCACGTCTTTCCAAGACGGCGCTTGCCGCGACGGGGCGTGTCGTCGCCGCAGTCACCGCAGCAACCGCACGTCTTGCCGCCGACCAGCAACGCCGGCTCGTTGCCGACGAGCGCGAGCTGGCGCAAGCCGTCGCGGTCGCGGTCGCTGGCCTCATCGCGGAGGCGGACGTCCGCCTCGCGCCGCTTGCGGTTGGCAAGTCCGTCGAGGTCAGTCAGGGCGCCGGTCTTCCCGCGCCCGTCGATCTCGATGAAGGAAGGCGCAGACTTGCAGCTTTTGCAGAGCCGACGCGTCTCGAGGACTGGGCCGGTCCTGTCGCGGGACCGGCCGAGATCGAAAAGACATTTGGCACGAAACGGTCGACGCTGCACGACTGGCAGAGGCGTGGCGCGGTGATTGGCCTGCTGAGGGGCGAACGCAAGCATGTCTTTCCATTGGCGCAGTTCGTCGATGGACGCCCGGTAGAGGGCATGGCTCAGGTGACGCGGATCATCGCCAACCCTCGTGTCGCCTGGCAGTGGTTGATCCGGACAAAGCCCGATATCGGCGGCTCACCGTTGGATCTCATGAAAAATGGTCGTCTGGACGAGGTCCTTGCTGCGGCCGAGCGTGATTTCGGCTGACACTGTGAAGCTCGATCCCAAAACAGTTGCCGATCTCGCACTGGCGTTTCGGCCGAATGCCTGGTTGCGCGTTTTGCCGCGTGCTCACATGGCGACGCCACTCGGCATGGGCTTTGGCAATAGCCGCTTTTCCAGCCCACACAGGCGATTTCGCCTGGCCTACATCGCGCAGGATCTGCCGACGGCGATTGCCGAAACGATCGTGCGTGACCGCTTCGAGGGCAGCGCCGACCGGGTGCTTGATGAAACAGAGTTCGAAGACTGGGCGATTGCCGAGGTTTCCGCTGTCGATCCCTTGACCGTCCTCGATCTGAGAACCACCGGTCTGCTCAAGCTAGGAGTTAGTACCGATGCTGCCCGTGCGAAAACACACAACGATGGGCAGGCGCTGAGCGAGGCCGTCTACGGGTCCTTCGATGCCGACGGATTGTTGTACGCATCGCGGTTGACAGGCGCCCATTGTCTGGCGGTCTACGACCGTGCGGTGACGCGCAAGCTCGCGGCGACGCCGGCAATCGAGCTTCTTCGACACCCGGGCCTAGTTCCTGCACTGAAGGAAATCGGTGTCTCGGTCCGGAGCGCTCGCTCTCCTTGAGAGGTATCCTCACTTTCGTTCATGGCCGCGACATGGATCCGTGGACACACCCACCGTCGACCGAGGGGGCGGCATCAATCAGCTGCGATTGAGTGCAGGACAGAATATGCTGATCGCAAATTCTGGAACGGACAGCGCGGCTTGTCCGGTCCGGTGTCAGCGGACACGATCTTACCTCGTGCGGGCACGAAACGATGTTGTTGTGACTGGCCCCTGCGTCTTGCCAACAACGGATAATTTTTGGCGAACAAGAGCATGCATGGACGACATGTAACCGATCTGAAACCGGAGCCGCCATCGAGACGGAAAGTTCGGCGACGCTCTGCGGACTCGTCGCATTGGCCCGGCAAATTCCCAAACGATCGATGTGGCCATTGCTGCCATCCATTCGGGCATAGGAAGTGGGCGCGGCCAACGCGGCCTCGATTTGACATGTCTGATCGAAGAGCGGCTGCGCCTCGATCGTTCGCCCGCAACGGCATCGCCACCTTTCTTCCCCTGCGACCTGCGTTCGCATTCCTCGCGGTCCAAGAAAGCCGTCTCCCGCCGCCCTCCATTGCATTCCGGTCCCTGGGGATGCGGTCCGATCGTCCCCGATCAAATCGACAGTCATCGAGGACGCGATGGTCGCGGCCCGATCAAACCGAAAGGATCACGACAATGGCAATCATCGGCGAATTCACCACCAACGGCAACACCATCCTCGGCCACGTACGCACTCTGACGGTCTCCATGAAGGCCCGCCTGAACCCGATCGAACGCACATCCCGCGACGCTCCCGACTTCCGGATCATGTCCGGAGCGGCCGAAGTCGGCGCCGCCTGGAGCCAGGTTTCCGGCGACGGAGAGCCCTACATCTCGGTCAAGCTCGACGATCCGAGCTTTCCGGCCCCGATCAATGCGGCACTTTGGCCGACCGAGAGGGAAGGCGACTATACGTTGGTCTGGAACCGCCCGAAGCGCGACGCCTGATCAAAGACGGAAGCCCTGCCGGAAACGGCGGGGCTTTTCCCTTGTTCAAACCAAGAAGGAACCGGGCATCTAGCCCGCTTCTTCTTCCGGTCGCGATACGGAGAGGCGGGGTCTGCTCAGAGTGACCAATCGTGCCGCGAGCAAATGCCGGCCTCAAGGACTTCGCGTGGCCCCCCGATTTTGCTTCCGCTCCGGTTCCCTGCGCTTCAACAAAACCGGCACCCCACTCGCCGCCTCTGGCGGTCGCCGACGCGATCCCTGACCCCGTCATTTCCTCACGCCCCGCGGCGTCATCTTTCTCAAACGTCAAGGAGATGACGATGCTACTGGAACAACATATCGAAGAACTGCGCGCCGAGATGAACCATTGCCACCCGGACGAGCGTCGCCAGATTGCCGCGGAGCTGGAACTGGCTCTGGCCGAACTGGCCGTTATCATGGCCGAGCAGGACGGTTCCGTTGACGCCGTGCCGTCCTTCTGAGGGCGGCATACACCCGCAATGCTGCCACCACCGTCCGATTGCCATCGAGATCGAGATCAGCTTTAAGCGTCAAGGCAAGCAGCGCCGATGACGCTACGCCGTCTGCCTTTGGCGGCTCCCCCTGATGACCCCGCTTGCCGCGGTTCGGCTCACTTGTTCAGCACATCTTTCAGTGCTTTGGCAGGCTGGAACGTAAGCTTCTTCGCAGCGGCAACCTTGATGGTGGCGCCGGTTGCCGGATTGCGAGCCTCACGCTCCGGGGTATCCTTGATCTTGAACTTGCCGAATCCCGGGATAGATGTTTCCGCTCCGGACGTGGCTGCCGTCGTGATCGACGCGAAGACGGTTTCGACGATCGATTTCGCCTGGGCTTTGGTCAGGTTCTGTTCGGATGCGATCTTTTCGGCGATTTCATTGGTTGTGGTCATGACGGTTTCCTCGTTAAAGACGGGAAAACCCTTTCAGGCGATCGTTACGTTGTCATGCGGCGTTGTCCATAGAGTGGCGCTCCTGCCGGGGTTTCCACAGTTTCTTGCCGGTTGATAGCCCCTTTTGCGCTTCTGCAATACCAGTTCGAGGAAGCGCGATATCGCATCATTCTCATTGCCGAACACCTCGGTCATCTCCCCGCCCGCCTTGCCGATCCGTCCCCATGTCCGTACCAACGCGGTTTCTCCGAACAGGGTTGGCCGGATCGCAAGCGCGTAATATCGGGCCATGTTCCTGTTGGCGTCGATCCTCTGGCAATAAAGCTGGTAGTGATGAATACCCATCCCCGCATGATCGTCGATCTTCACGCTACGGTCCAACGACACTTCTGAATCGAATGGCCACTTTCGATTCATTTTCGTGATGAATATCGGTAATCGGCTCCGGTTGGGTGAGACGGCTTCGCCGCACGGTTCTACTCGCTCCGCTCACCGAACCCGCAACGCGGTTTCGGCCGATTCCGGTGACGATCCTCTCGCGGAAACACTACGGCGGATGCAGGCAGGCGACCTTTCAGTGCATATCGCCGCCACACCAATCGATCCGGGGGCTGCCCCAGCGTCGGCCAAGCTTCTCCCGCACCAGCTGCTCGCCGAGCGACTTGCCTGCGCGTGAAACGATACGCAGCTTTCGGCCATAAGGATCTTCGTCCCGTACACCAGCCACCAGCGAAAATTCGGCCGCCGCATTGAGCAGCTGGAGCAATCGCAACTTTGCTGCTTCGCCGGCCAGGCGTTCCTCTTCACAGGCCGGCTGCGAGATTTCCGGCGCGTCGATATCGGCAATGCGGATCTTGACGCCCTCCAGCCAGAAGGTGTCCCCGTCCACAACGCAGGTCGTCCGTCTTCCCGTATCGCACAGCGTGAACGACGCTCGGAGCTGATCGCCCGTTTGTGCCGTCCCGATCATTGCGCAAAACAGCACGAGCAACCACACTGACTTCCGTGACGAACGCCGGATTTTGTGAGCTGGTTGACAGGTTTCGTTCCTTGCCATCGAGGCCATGGACCTCACTTCACCGTTCATCATCAATATCCCAGATATCCAAGAATATCGGCGCCAGAATATTCTCCCGCCTCATCGACATAAGCGATGACATCACCGGTCTGCAGATCGATGATGGCGCTGTCGAGCTGGCGGGCAACGGCGTCGATCTCGTGGATGCGGCATTCTTCGATTGCCTCTTCAGCTGTGACCTGTGCTTCACAGGCTTCCCAATATCTCATGGTTGCTCCCTCGATCTAATTCAAAGCCGGATTGTCCGTGCCGAAAGAGTTTTTCTGAAACCGGTTCTCTGCGACACAGGCCTTCATGTCCTCGCGCCGGAACCACATGGCGCGCCCGCATCGAAGGGGTGCATTGCCCGAGGTGAAGACGATCTGCTCGTCGGCGCGCATGCGCAGAACCTCATGCGAAAGGATCAGGGGCCGGCGGTTGAGTTGCTTCGACCGCGATCTCGACGATCCCTTCATTCCGGAGGAACGATTGGTTTGATCGACCTCGACCGTGGTGTCGCCACATCGCTTCGAAATGTAGTGAGCGGTGTCAGGATCGTTGATTGCAGAAAACGAAATCCAGGATGCGGATTCGAACCATTTGCTCGTCGCATCACGCCCTCCATAAGCCTCGCGCATCTGGCCGAGCGACTGGAAGATCAGCGTTAGCGTGATACCATATTTGCGACCGGCATCGCGGGCCGTTTCAAGGATGCGCAGGAATCCGAGACGGGCCACTTCATCGAACAGAAATAGCGTGCGCCCCTTCACATCACCATTGCGATTGTAAATGGCGTTGAGCAGCGAGCCGATGACGACACGCGCCAGGCCGGGATGCGCTTCCAGCACCTTCAGATCAAGTGCGATGAAGATGTCCGTTCCGCCCTCGGCGAGATCGTCAGTTGAGAGACTGTCACCAGAAACGAGGGCGGCATAGTTCGTGTACGACAGCCAGTGTGTTTCCTTGACCGCATTGGCGTAGACACCGGAAAACGTCTCCGGCGTCATGTTGACGAAAACCGCGACGTTCTCCTTCACGAAGTCGGATTCCGACTGTTCATAAATCTTCGTCAAACGTGCCCGAAGCTTGGGCTCCGGTTCGGAAAGATTAGCCCGGACACGGCGCAGCGTCTGCTCTTTCTCATCGGTATGGCCGGACAGACAAACGTCGGCGATGAGTGCGGTTAGAAGCTGCATGGCCGAGGCGCGAAAGAAGTCGTCGCGGGCGGACGCTGTGCGTGCATTGTCGGTCATGATCCAGGTGGCGACGGCGACGATGTCTTCTTCCTTCGTATTGCCATGACGGCCAATCCAGTCCAGCGCATTGAAGCCGACACCAGACGCTGTGGGATCGAGCACGATCACCTTCCGGCCGGCCTGGCGCCGGTGCTCGCTGACCATCGGAGCAACCTCGCTTGACGGATCCAGCACAACGAGACCGCCGCCCCATTTGAGCGCGGTCGGTATTGTTACTGAGGTCGTTTTGAATCCACCGGAACCGGCAAAGACGATGCCATGCGACGAGCCGAAGGAACCATCGAAGCAGAGCAGTGGCGCCTTGCCGCCGCCGCCCCAGCTTTGCTTGTCATCGGCCCGGAACGGCATGGCGGCAACACTATCGCGATCAACGCGATACCGCTCGCCGATGACGATGCCGCCGTGCTCAGGAAACAGCGTTCCGGCCTCCTGCATCTTCATCCAGTCGGCCTCGCCATGGACTGCACGCCTGCCACCGATCCGCTTTGGTGCAGCCATTGCGAAGGCTGCATTCCCCTTGATCGCAACCCGCAAGGCAAAGACGCTTCCGATGAAGGCGACGCCAACGCCAATCATCGTTGCCGGATCGGCATATGCGAGAACCGTTTGGCCAGCTGGCACATTGCCGGCAACACCAGCCAGGCGGATCGTTTCGCGTGTCATGGCGATGATGATGACCACAGCACTTCCTGCCAGAACGCTCAAACCGGCCACCTTGATATGCGTCGAACCATTGGCGGCAAAGAGCGCGACGACGCCGATCGCGGCAGCCACCACATGAGGCAGGGCGAGACCAGCCCTTCCCAGCATCAGCTTCGCTTGCGCTGATGTTCCGAGCGCCGACAACCGATATTCCATGCCTGACGTCAGGATCATCGCCGCGAGCATGATCGCCGCGGGCAGGATTGCCAGTAGCAGCCTATTCGCCCTCATTGCCAAAGGCCTCCGCGCCGATTGCCGCGAGTCGGGCCTTCTCCGTCTCGTCGCCCCTGATCCGTCTGTTGGCGTCGATCAGCAGGCCGAGCAGCAGAGAACGCTTCTCGTAGCGCAGTCCGGCTTTGACGATCAGGCCGCCGAGTTCGATTTTTTCGCGCGTGCCCTTCTTGCGCGCATCTGATGTTATCGTCTTTGCCATCCGCTCAAGCCTCACCAATGCCGCCCGCATCCGCGCCAGACGACTGCGCCGTGGAGGCCCCGCTTGCGTTTCGGCCATCTCCGGAATCCTTCTTTCCGGTTGCAATACCTTTGCCTCCGCGAAACCGTTTGGCGATCTCCTCCAAGGCCGCCTGAAGGTCCGCCTCGTCGATCTCGATCTCCCCGAGGCCGGCTTTCAGTGCGATGCGACCAATGCGTTCAGCCTCACGGGTCTCGGCCTGCTTGAGCTGATCCTGGAGTCTTGCGATTTCCTCCCTGATCTTCGATGACGGCTTCTTCATTCCGGTTGCTCCTTTGAACTCTGGGCGTTGCTCTTGCGACGCCCAGAGTCTCCCGGATGCGCTGGAAAAGACATGTGCAGATCTGCACATCGGCAGATCGCTCGCTTTGGTGGATGATCCCGACTGTTCCGAAGGAATGGCTCCAAGGGTCCAAGGGCGCAATTATACGTCGTGGCGCGACGTCTTGCTCAGAGGCCCGGAATCGCCTGGCCGCTCCCGACGAACAAGGTTCGAACCGGGAGCTTTTATCGCCGTGGCCATCGCACACTTCTCAGCCAGCATCATCAGCCGCGGCGACGGCCGCAGCGTGGTGCTGTCCGCGGCCTACCGGCACTGCGCGAAGATGGAATACGAGCGTGAAGCCCGCACCATCGACTACACGCGCAAGCAGGGCTTGCTGCATGAGGAATTCATGCTTCCTGCCGATGCCCCGAAATGGGCGAAAGCGCTCATTGCGGATCGTGCGGTTTCGGGCGCGGTCGAAGCCTTCTGGAACAAGGTCGAGGCTTTCGAAAAACGCTCCGACGCGCAGCTGGCCCGCGACCTGACGATTGCACTGCCGCTGGAGCTCACACCCGAGCAGAACATCGCCCTGGTCCGTGATTTCGTCGAGAAACACATCCGGGCGAAAGGCATGGTGGCGGACTGGGTCTATCACGACAATCCCGGCAATCCGCACGTCCATTTGATGAGCACGTTACGGCCTCTCTCCGAGGACGGCTTCGGGTCGAAGAAAGTCGCGGTCATCGGCGAGGACGGCCAGCCGGTGCGGACGAAGTCCGGCAAGATTCTCTACGAACTTTGGGGCGGATCGACCGATGCCTTCAACGTGCTGCGGGATGGGTGGTTCGAGCGACAGAACCATCATTTGGCGCTTGCCGAGATCGATCTTCGCATCGATGGACGCTCCTACGAGAAGCAGGGTATCGAACTTGAGCCCACCATCCATCTCGGCGTCGGTGCCAAGGCGATCGAGCGCAAAGCGGCGAGCCGGGGTGTCAGGCCGGAGCTGGAGCGGATCGAGCTGAACGAGGAGCGACGCTCGGAAAATGCCCGCCGGATCCTACGCAATCCCGCCATCGTGCTCGACCTGATCACGCGGGAAAAGAGCGTCTTCGACGAACGCGATATAGCCAAGGTATTGCATCGCTATATCGACGATCCCGCAGTCTTCCAACAACTCATGGTCAGGATCATCCTGAACCCGGAAGTGCTGCGGCTGCAGCGCGAAACGATCGATTTTGCGACCGCAAAGAAAGTGCCGGCGCGTTATTCGACGCGAGCGATGATTCGGCTGGAAGCGACGATGGCGTGGCAGGCAACATGGCTGTCGAACCGGGAGGGAAGGGGCGTTTCCCACTCCGCTCTCGAAGCCACGTTCAAGCGGCATGAGCGGCTGTCCGACGAGCAGAAAGCAGCGATCGAGCGCATTGCAGGACCTGCCCGTATCGCCGCCGTCGTCGGACGCGCGGGTGCTGGCAAGACCACGATGATGAAGGCGGCGCGGGAGGCGTGGGAGCTGGCCGGATATCGTGTCGTTGGTGGCGCGCTCGCCGGCAAAGCGGCGGAGGGCCTTTCGAGCGAAGCCGGCATCGAGAGCCGCACGCTCTCATCCTGGGAGCTGCGCTGGAACCGCGGTCGTGACGTGCTCGACAATAAGACCGTCTTCGTCATGGACGAGGCCGGCATGGTAGCCTCGAAACAGATGGCGGGCTTTGTCGATGCCGTCGTCAGGGCAGGGGCAAAGATCGTGCTGGTCGGCGACCCCGAACAGCTGCAGCCCATTGAGGCGGGCGCTGCCTTCCGCGCCATTGTCGATCGGATTGGTTACGCTGAACTCGAAACGATCTATCGCCAGCGCGAGGACTGGATGCGCAAGGCGTCGCTCGATCTGGCGCGCGGCAATGTCGAGAAGGCGTTGGCGCTCTACAATGCCAATGCGGGAATTGTTGGCGAACGTCTGAAGGCGGAAGCGGTTGAGCGCCTGATCGCCCACTGGAACCATGATTACGACCAGACGAAGACGACATTGATCCTCGCCCATCTGCGCCGCGACGTGCGCATGCTCAACGTCATGGCGCGCGAGAAGCTGGTCGAGCGCGGCATCGTCGGCGAGGGCCACGTCTTTAGAACGGCTGACGGCGAACGCCGTTTCGACGCAGGCGATCAGATCGTCTTCCTGAAGAATGAGACCTCACTTGGGGTAAAGAACGGCATGATCGGCCATGTCGTTGAGGCTGCGCCGAACCGCATCGTTGCGGTGGTCGGGGATCGGGATCATCGGCGGCATGTTGTGGTCGAACAACGCTTCTACAGAAATCTCGATCACGGCTATGCGACGACCATCCACAAGTCTCAGGGCGCCACTGTCGACAGGGTCAAGGTGCTGGCCTCTCTGTCGCTCGATCGGCATCTGACCTATGTCGCGATGACCCGCCATCGCGAGGATCTTCAGCTCTATTACGGGCGCCGTTCCTTCGCCTTCAACGGTGGCCTGGCAAAGGTTCTTTCTCGAAAGAACGCCAAGGAGACGACGCTCGATTACGAGCGCGGCAAACTCTACCGCGAGGCCCTCCGCTTTGCCGAAAACCGTGGCCTGCACATCATGCAGGTGGCTCGAACAATGCTGCGCGACCGGCTCGACTGGACGCTGCGCCAAAAAACAAAGGTTTCCGATCTCGTTCATAGGCTTCGTGCGCTCGGTGAGCGCCTCGGCTCCGACCAATCCCCAAAAACCCAAACGATGAAGGAGGCCGCGCCCATGGTCGCAGGCATCAAGACATTCTCCGGCTCTGTTGCCGACACGATCGGTGACAAGCTCGGCGCCGATCCCACGCTGAAGCAGCAATGGGAGGAGGTCTCGGCGCGCTTCCGCTACGTCTTCGCCGATCCCGTAACCGCCTTCCGCGCCATCAACTTCGATACGGTTCTGGCAGATAAGGAGATGGCGAAGCAGGTCCTCCAAAAGCTTGAGGCGGAGCCGGAGACTATCGGTCCATTGAAGGGCAAGACCGGCATTCTGGCAGGCAAGGCAGAGCGCGAGGCACGTCGCATCGCCGAGGTGAATGTGCCTTCTCTCAAGCGCGATCTTGAGCAATATCTTCAGATGCGCGAGACTGCCACGATGCGGCACCAGGCGGACGAGCAGACGCTGCGCCAGCGGGTCTCGATCGACATTCCGGCACTGTCGCCGGCAGCGCGTGTTGTGCTGGAGCGGGTGCGTGACGCCATCGACCGCAACGATCTTCCGGCGGCGATGGCCTACGCGCTCAGCAATCGTGAAACCAAGCTCGAAATCGACGGGTTCAGTCAGTCGGTTACGGAGCGGTTCGGGGAACGAACGCTGCTGAACAACGCCGCGCGCGAGCCTTCCGGAACGCTGTACGAAAAACTCTCTGAGGGCATGACGCCGGAGCAGAAGCAGCAGCTCAAACAAGCCTGGCCGGTGATGCGGACAGCGCAACAGCTCGCGGCCCACGAGCGCACCGCTCAATCGCTAAGGCAAGCCGAGGAACAGCGTCTAACCCAGCGCCAGGCACCGGTGCTGAAGCAATGAGACGGAAGAGGATTCTTCAGTTTCTCGCGGGCGCCGCCGTCGTCATGTCCGTAGTGACGGCGACGGCGTTCACGGGTGGCTATCGCCTGAACCTGACCCCAAGCGAGCCGCTCGGCCTCTGGCGTATCGAAGAGCTTCAGCGTCCGGTCGCGATCGGCGATCTGGTGTTTTTATGCCCACCCATGACAGCTGTCTTCGCAGACGCATGGCGGCGCGGATATCTGCGCCGAGGGCTTTGCGCCGGCGGCTTTGCGCCGCTGATCAAGACGGTCGCAGCACTTCCCGGACAGCGTGTCGACATCACCGATCGCGTGTTCATCGACGGTCGTCTGGTTCCCGCATCGTCTGTGTGGCGCACGGACGGCGAGGGCAGGATGCTCTTGCCTGATCCCGGCGGCGTTGTGCCGCCGTATCATCTCTTCCTTCACTCATCCTTCGCGAGCTCCTATGATAGTCGATACTTTGGCCCGGTTCCGGATTCCGGTCTGGTCGGCCTGGCGCGGCCGGTCCTCACCTTCGATCCGTGATCGCGGTGACGACCAGAGGAACGAGCGCTGGAAACCCATCCTTCTGATCATCGCCTCGATTGCCTGTGGGAGGATCGGCTGGAGCGGCGAGGTGCTTCTTCTCCCGCTCGCCATGTTCTTTCCGTTGCTCTGGGCAATGGCGCCGTCACGTATGATCGCCGCACTTGTTGCGGCGGGCTATTTCCTGGCGGCCTCGCGCGGATTGCCGCAGGGCGTGGCGAACTTCTATGCCGCCGATCTTTGGCCCGGTCTGGCGCTTTGGGTGATGGCTTCCGCATCCTTCGTCATCGTCCATGCAGTGTGCTGGACGAAACCTCGTGGCGGAGACTCTTCGGGGAAGAGGGGGACGGACGCGGCGAGAGCGCTCCGCTATCTGCTCGCCATGGCGCTGACAGGACTGCCGCCATTTGGCATCACGGGCTGGGCGCATCCGCTGACAGCCGCCGGCGTCTTGTTTCCCGGGCGGGGTTGGTCAGGCCTTGGCGCGACCGCGATCCTGTTGGTCCTCATGACCGGTCGAAGATGGCAAATCGCGGTCGCAGTCCTCGGAGGACTTTACGTCTGGTCCGCCACGAACTGGACGCCCCCGAAACTAACACCCGGATGGATGGCCGTCGATCTGAAACGAGGGGGAGACCTTGGGCGCGATGGCTCGCTTAACTATCACCGTGACCTGATCGCGACAGTGCGTCGGACGATTGCTGAGCAGCCGGACGTACATGTTGCGGTGCTGCCCGAAAGTGCGCTCGGCTTCTGGACGCCGACCGTTGCGCGGCTCTGGCGTGAAGGTCTCCGCGGCTCGGACCGCATCGTCATCGCTGGTGCTGCCGTCGTCGATCCCAAAGGCTACGACAATGTGATGGTGGCGATATCGGCCGATAAATCGAACATCCTCTATCGCGAGCGCATGCCGGTTCCCGGATCGATGTGGCAACCATGGTTGCCATGGACCGGGCAAGGAGGTGGCGCGCGGGCCGACTTCTTCGGCAATCCGGTGGTTGAGGTTGACGGAGCAAGGGTCGCGCCGCTGATTTGCTACGAGCAGCTCATTCTCTGGCCGATCCTTCAATCGATGCTGCACTCGCCCGAGGTGATCGTTGCCGTCGGCAATGGCTGGTGGACGGAAAACACATCGATCGTCGCAATCCAAAAAGCGAGCGTCTCAGCCTGGGCAAGGCTCTTTGACCTGCCCGTCGTTATGACCTTCAACACATAGGGAGTACCCGGGATGCTCGATGCCGTCCTTGTCCAGCAATGCGCCGACCCCTCCCTGAAGCCAGCAATCGTCGAGAAATTCATCGCGAAGGCAGGATCGCAGGATCCGCTGGCTGTCACCGTGCGCTCAGGCAACAGCATGGTTCTGGTGCCAAAGCCGACAACGCCGGAAGAGGCTTTGGCTCTCATCCGCGACAATCTCGGACGCAACACCGTTCGCGTTGGCATCACCCAGTATCCGGCAGGGGTCGGAATCGTCGAGGCCGGTCAATTGAAGCCGGAAATGGTCGAGCCTTGTGAGAATATCCGCATGGGGACAGCACTGTTTGCCAAGGTCTTTCGCATCGTCATTAAATGGTACGGCAATCCCACAGCAAAAGACGTCCTGCCACAGGTTATGGATGATGCGGTCATCGCTTGGCAGACGGGATATTTTGAGGGGCTGGCGGTGTTTCGGGCCGAAGATCCTGGTCAGGGAAAACTTGCTCAACCCGCTTCAACCCAAAGTGACGAAGCCGAAACAAAAAACGACTCTCGCGAAAATCCAAGAGATGAAGATGCTTCATCCGAAGCTGTCTCGTCTGATCCAAACAAGGCCGGCATCAGGATCGACCTGTCGGGGATCGGCGCTCAAGAGCGTTAAGCCTGCCGCCAGAGTGCGATGAAATTGGAATCGCGCCACCCGGACTCCCTGCAGGCTTGCCGCTGCCTGCAGCATATTCAGCTCGGACGGATCATTGAAGACGCTCCAGATCAACACAATATCTTTCGCACGGTGTATGCGGAGGCGATCATGTGGTTAGAGATGCCAATAGGTAAGTATAAGGGTAAAACGCTACCGCAGTTGTTGCTGACGGACCCGGACTATTTTTTCTGGGCGATGGAGCAGGATGACTTTTTCAGGGGCGGTCTTGCAAAGCAGGCAGCCGACATCCTCCGTAAAGCCCGCCGCATCAAGATCCCCAAACCGGATCCCGCTAACTGGCGCGTCGAGTATTTTCTGACACCCGACGGTAAGTTCGCGCATTTCGACATTGTCGAGGCTGATCGCGCACCGCATGTCGGCTCAAGCAGGACTTCCCGCTCGCCGACGCTCGATTTCGCATATGTCCGCCAGACGCGGGACTACGACAAACTTGGATACAAGCACTTCATCAAGAGCTTCAAATACTTCTATTTTGGGAGCTTTGATGTGCGGCTTAACAAGGCGAAATGCGAAGCGTTCTTCGACAATCCAGCGAATTTCAGTTAGTTCTAACGCGTCTAAGGCAGGATGAATTAAGGGCAGCAACTCGAAGCCTATCAGCCCATGGAAAGCCTCCCGCGGTCCGATCAAGGTCGATCGGTACTCGTTTGGAGCGGCCAAGGCGGTAAACGCCTTGTTAACTGGGCCAATTGCAGTTCTTCCTTCGGCTGAAGGGGAGATAGTCCTGCCGTTCAGGATCGGGATCAATGATGACATCGAGAGATTGTTGAGACCGGGTGCGGCACTGTCGGATCTGCACAAAGCGCTGCGCCGGTACACGCACAGTGCGGCGTATCTTTATGCGACCGCGCGGCCGGATGCCTTGCGCCATGATATGTTGGTGAACCCTTCGGCGCCGTCAGAGATGAGGATCGGCTGAACGCCCGTCAGACTTTCCTGATCGTTCAGGAACGACGCAAGCAGCGCCGCGAGCAACGTGAAAGCGAAAAATTAGCTCAAAACTAATCCGACAGGCGCGTGAAATCATCTCTGACGGCGGTTTCGTGAAAAATTGCACCTACGCGATCCTCATCACGACTGGCTTCTCCATGGAATGACTCTTATAAGGGTGGTTGACGCAGTACGCGCTGCGTTGCGGCTTAGAATCCGCAGATGAACGGTTGGCGCTGACCGGAATGGCGCCAGGAACCCTCTGACTTTGTGTCCGGGGGCCTGCGGCGTATGTCCAGGCTCCGGCTAAAGGTCGCAGGGCCGATTCATCTCGGATTCTAACCCCCGGCAAGGGTTCACAGGGTTCAACGTCAGCGGGGGCGTACCGCGGCCAACCAGGGTTAGGTGAGGAATGGAACTGGAAGATGCAATCGTAACGAATAAGGTCGAGCTCCGCCCATTGATCGGGCTGACGCGAGGATTACCTCCGGCGGATCTGGAAACCATCACGGTTGACGCTATCAGGACGCACCGGCGATTGGTGGCAAAAGCCGATGAACTCTTCCAGGCTCTCCCGGAGACCTACAAAACCGGAAAAGAAGCCGGCGGCCCACAGCATGTTCGATACATTGAAGCGATCATCGAAATGCATGCGCAGATGAGCGCCGTGAAAACCTTGATCAGTATTCTTGGCTTCATTCCCAAGGTCGTCGTCAACTGACAGCTGGCAAAGTCAAGTGCGGACAATCATCGTGTGAGGGCGGATATGGCTGTATCGCTTGGTTTACGTGCTTAAGCTGCGCGTCTAGTGGTGGCGTCGCCCATCGTGTTCCTCAGCGGGTGCCGGCTTGATCTGTGTCGTCAATCGTTTCGATTATTTCGTAGGTTTTGATGAGCCTCTAGATGCCTTCATTCAGTGACACACGCGCCACATCCGGCGAAACTGCGCGGATCTGAATTTTCACGAGATAAGCCGATTTCCAAATTCAGGATACTCGGCCGCCTCGCGCTTGAACTGGTGAACTGCCTCACCGGCGGCATCCGAACTCTCGTAAAAGTAAAGGACCATGACCCCGGCTCGGACAAAACAGAATTGACTAAGTCACAATCACAGGCCCGATTGACAGTGACCCTTCCTGCGCCCATCGTCGTCTCCGACTCCGCATAATTATTGGCGGCGCTAAATTGCGCATCTCGGTTACGCCGCAGGCAAGAGTGACCCGGTAATTTGCACCCTTCACTATCATGCCCCTTCAACGAGCGGATCAGCGCCTTCAGCACGTCAGGTGCGGTATCAGCCTCGACCTTCAAAACACAAACGCCCTTGCAACCGATCTCAATGCGCGATGGTTTTACCGAGCGCTTCGCAGTCGTAGGTTTGGCCGTCGCATTCGGCCGCTCCGCTTCACTGATCGGCTCCGACGCAATCAGCGCAACAGCAGGAACGAAACCACTGGGTTGGTCGCCGCGAACTTCCCT
Source organism: Rhizobium skierniewicense (assembly GCF_014196515.1). Lineage (GTDB taxonomy): Bacteria > Pseudomonadota > Alphaproteobacteria > Rhizobiales > Rhizobiaceae > Agrobacterium > Agrobacterium skierniewicense. The sequence continues at coordinate 41,663 of NZ_JACIDV010000010.1, forward strand.
GCGCCGGGTGTAAATCTGCTGGGGACGGATATCGTGCCGATGGGCGACATCCACGATCCTTGCGCCTGAAGCGGCAGCCTCTTCCAATATCTGTAGCTTATCGTCATCAGACCAGTCACGCCGACGCTCGACCCCTGTCAAAATCTTCATAAGGTCCATAGTTTATCCGCGATGACGTCGCTGACGACAAAGTTATGGACGTAACTTCCGATGTTCGATGAAAATTTCTACTACAGGCTCACCGGACGCTTACGATCCACCGCTATATTCGATAGGTTTGATGGCTTGGACTCCAGCGTCGAGGCCCCCTTCGATTTTCCAGTTCAACAGCCTAATCCGCTCGAAAATCACTCAGACAGCGCGGCATGACGGCAAACAGAAATTTCAGTTGAAACGTTATTCTTATAACCGGCGCGGTCTTATTTGATATTGTGGTCGGATCGCAAGATTTCCGCGGAGTGAGATATATGCAGAATATTGTATCCAATTCACAGACACAGCGGCAACCCATAGAAAAAGAGGTGTCACCCTTCCATCGCGTAATGAGCGACGATCTGATCTCCCGGATCGTGGATGGCATGGTCACTAACGATCCTGTTGAGACTGCAAGGAATATCTCAAACCTTAAGCTCTCTAATAAATCTGTAAAGGAAAGTGTTGAGCGTAGTGCTGGAGGAAGATTTCACGGACAAATCAATAGACTTGGCGCAGCAAGCAAGGCCTTATATGACCACGCGGTTCCCACAGAAGGATTCTCTGAGCATCCTGAGTTTCGTCCAGCCTTGCCAAGGGACTACGCCCTGGCCGGGGAGAGAATTGATGCAATCGGGGGAACTTTAAAGCTGCAAACACCGCAACGAAAATCAGCGCTCGTAGATCATATATTGAATATCGCAGAACCGTACGATCAAGGTCACGCGCTTGAGTATGTTGCGCCCCATGTCGGTGAATTTAGCTCGGAAGATCGTCGACGTCTTGTCGAGAAAATGCTTGAGCACTTTTCCACCCCCTTTACCGATGAGTTGCCAAGCGATGAAAACTTCAGTGGAACTTACGCCTTGTTCAAGGCATTGCCCCACATGGAAGATAGCCTGAAGGCGAGGATGCTTGATACCGTGGTCAATAATCCTGATATGGCAGCACTCATTCAATCGCAGAAGGAACGCTATGATTGGTTGAGGGCGCAAGATGAGTACGAGAAGGCCACTTGGCGCTCCACGCAAAAGCCAACTGTCGATGAGCGGCTGGCAGACATAGAAAGTTCAGTTAGAAGCAATCTCAGCCTCGGTCAAGGCAGTGACCTTGAGAAGATGCGCTCTGCAAGGCCCCTGCAACAGACTATAAGTGACACCCTCAATCTCGCGCGTGAAGAACTCAAAAGCCGCGCCCCCGACGTCCGAGGGAGGTAACCTCAATTATTTCGTAGAATTGTTGCGAACTACGAGACGACGACGAGAACCATGTGTCGCGCGATCCGGCGTTATCGACAGTGTTGGCGAAAAGATCAAGGCGCTCTCGTGGGGTACGTGAGACGTTTTGGCTCACCGAGCCGCAATATCATTTGTCCACTCAGGTTTGCTTTGTTTCACAGAAATTCGCCTCGATCAACCGAAGGTCCCCCAAGAAGGAAACTTCTCCTAGCACATCAAATCCAGCGTCTGCCAAGGTCAGGATACCGTCGATTTCAACGCCTCCGGCGATCTAAACTTCGGGAATTTGTGTCGGTGCACATGTTGCTCGCACTTACGGTAGGCCGCGCCAGACGCTTTGCACATCCCATCCCGCTTGGGCGGAGCCTCGAACATTCGAGCATATTCGCGGCTAAATTGCTGGACACTTTCGTCGCCAACCCTTGCAGCGGCGCTGTCGGCATTCAGGTGTTTTGTCACCATCAGATTTCCTTGCGGCGCAGACTCGAAGGGTCTTCTGGTATTGAACATGACTGGTTCCAGTTGGGTGGCGAAAGTTGTGATGGAACGTGGATGGCGGACTTGATGATGGGCATACTTGCCTTCCGCCGCGGTCGGCCATAGTACCCAGCGCAAGAATTGAGACGGCTAAGACTTCGCTCTATATGTTGATCGATCTCCTTAAGGAACGCGATCTGTCGGTGCACCTAATCAAACGTCTTGGACGTCAAATCCGTTGTCATAAAAGTCACGAACAATAACGAGAAGGTCAGCAAATTCGACCTCAATGCAAAGCTCGCGATACCCGCGGACAAAAACAGAATGTCTATCAAAACGATGGTGGCTAAATTTTTCGACTATCAAATAGTCGACTTTTCGATCAATGCATAATTGCACGCAATCTCTTACCTGCAACTCTGCCTCACAGATATACACAATCGTGCACGAAGAAGAGTTTGATGACCTTTCCCGTTTGACGGACACCCGCCATGGTCTCATCAACAGGCTTTTTGCTGCTTCAAGAAATTTGCACATCAATGCTTGGCCCTCTTTCTGGGTCGGCATATTGGTGCATTGAGCAGTCCTAGCAATGCATGTTGGAAAAAACCGCGTTTCAACTGAAACACTGAATTTATTTTGGCAGGTTCCGAGCAGAAACAAAAAGCAAGGCTACATACTTCGCCGGCGTTCCAAACGTTCGTTAAGTTGGTCGGTCTCCTTTGTTCCACCGAGTTCGCATGAGGGGTCGAAAGATGGCGTGCTCGATTTGATGGTCGAACTGCTGCAAATTCCGTCTTTGGCCTAGCGCGCCGTCACAAAGGTGGTGCGCGTTGACTCACCAGATACTTCTTAGCCGTGTGATTTAATTCGTTAGCGTTGAGTAACGAGGGATGTCGCTCCCAGCATACCCCGGCAGCAAACCGATCGCGAATGTTACCGTTGAAACACAGTTTCTGTTTAACCAGCATTCAGGGAGTGATAGACCTGAAGCGAGATCGCCGCCAACAGGAACAACCCTAGTATTCCTGATATATTTTTGATGGAAATATGGCGTGCATACGAAATATGGAAAGTATGAATGGCTAAAAATGATGCTTATAAGCTAATTATATTTGATTTTGATGGTACATTGGCCGACAGCGGCGCCTGGATGATACGCGCTCTGAGGGAAATGTCCGAACGTCACCGATTCGTATCGCCCAGCGACACTCAGATTGAATATCTGCGGGGCCTTTCAGTTTGCCAGGTTCTGAAGTGGATGAGAGTACCGGTGTGGCGCATTCCTCTGATCGTGAGAGACTTGCGTAAACTGGCTCGCGAAGCCACGTTCGATATGTTCCCTAGGACAGAAAAGGTCTTGTTTCTCCTCCAAGATCAAGGGGTCGAGCTTGCAATCTTAAGTTCGAACAGCGTTGAAAATATTCAGCGCGTGCTCGGGCCATTGGAGAGATACTTTGCTTATATAGAGGGCAGCTCGCCAATATTTGGGAAGGGCAAAAGGATCAATAAGATACTTCGTCGGTTTGAAAGGTCCCGGAATGAAGTGCTTCTTGTCGGAGATGAGGTACGTGATATTGAGGCAGCGATGAGTCAAAACGTTGCCTCCGCGGGAGTTACGTGGGGTTATGCTAAGAGAGAGGCTTTGGCGTGCAGCAATCCCACGCACATTCTAGAAGATATTGAGGATCTAATAGACTTGAAACCTCTCTAAAGAAGGAGAGCTACGCTCGTAGCTCTACTACATCATATTCACATTGAAATTGCCGCACATATGTCGGGAAGGGCTGAAAGCGGATGCCATCAGTCGTTCAACGTGCCCTAGCCTTGCTTCAGAAGCATAACATGCACGATCAAGAGCCTGGACTGCGGCATTCAACGGATGCCTACGTCGAAGCGGGCACTTAAGCATTTCGACGCCATGTGTAGCGCGCGATTAAATGTCGACTGAATTAGGCGGCGTCTTCAACATAGACTGGGCCAGATGCATGTCCACGAGAACCAATTGATGAGCAGTCTGATGATTGTTCTCTTGTCCGGCGCCGCGATACTGATCCACTGGGAAACGGCCTACGTAGCACGTTAACACTGCTGTGTTTAATCCAAGTTTATTAACGAAACGAATCTCTTGCTATCGATAATTACCTATCGCGTCTTGCAGCCGAATGAGGCAAACATGAAAACGTCGACCAAAAAAATGCTTGTCTACGCCGCGATAATTTTCACTCCAGGATTTATATATTTTCCACTATATAAAATTTTGCTCACTCTTTATAGTGAAGATTCAGGAGATACATATTTTTGTCAGTTCTATACGGAGTTCTCATTTTTTTGGATAATGGGATTACTGGTTTTTGCCTTGTCAACGATGCTTAAAAAGAAGCCTTAGTTTTCCTTACGCCGCGCGGAAATTCTAACAAGCTTCAACGGGCGTGGGGTCAACCTGGTGGTCTCCAGCGTTAAATGACGACACCTTGTCGGCGTTACCGCGCATATTCTAAGCCAACGAAGTGATCAGCTTTGAACGGCTGTCACGGCACCCTTTCGTTTGCGCGAGACGGGATTATCTGGGGTCATCGTTGCCGAGCGGTGCGGGTTGAGTACCGCAATGCCGCACAGCCTGCCTCGGCAGAAGCATGTTACAACTGAAATCAAATGCGGCGAACCTGAAATAACCCGTTAACTCACCTCTTACAAGATTCTGCGAGCGAAGCGATATCTGTTGGCTCACTAGACTTGGCAGGAGCTGTCATGCACTCAACCAGATTGCGAACAAACGAAGTCGCGGTCACGCTACCCGAAGAAGGCGACGCATCGCTTTTCTTTGTTGGAAAGATCCGGACCCCTTGGAAAAGTCGAGCTGACACTCCTCGGCAGGGCAGTGAATCCGGGCCACTATGCACACTTGAAATTTCAGAACCGTGGGCCGTGGCGCTAAAGGGGGTCGAGGCGTATTCGCAACTTGAGGTTCTATATTGGTTGCACCAGTCACCACGCGATATCGTCCTACTAAGTCCCGCTGACGATGGAGAGATTCACGGTGCTTTCTCCCTACGAGCACCTGTGAGGCCCAATCCGATCGGAACATCGATTGTGAAAGTGGAGAGGGTATCTGGGAACTCGATTGTTGTACGTGGTCTTGATTGCCTGGATGGAACACCGCTGTTGGATATAAAACCGGACCGCTCGCTATCAAAGCCGCTAGCCCCGGTGAGGAAAAGGTTCTCGATTCCTGCCGTCTGACTGGCACGATGTACCACTCTTCCTTCCACAGAAAAATCAGCCGGTCGCGAAAGGCATTTCCGATGGTTTAGGCTCTGATGACAAAGTGGTCACCAGAAGCGGGATTCATGACTGCCTTTGAGGAGGCAGTTTCGGCTCGCGGGGACCTCACGGATATGGAATGATGGATCATCGAGGCGCTACTGCCCAACGAACGCGGTAGAAAGTCTCGACCGTCGCACGATAATCGGCAGTATCTGAACGGCATGCTGCATGTTCTCCGGCCCGGTTGTCCCTGACGCGACATGCATGAGCGCCACGGAAAATGGTATTCCGTTTATGTACGCTTCTGCCATTGGGCCGAACGGGGTATTTGGGACGCTCTCCTTGAGACCTTGTTCGAACTTGGGCTGACGGATGACTGGCACACATAATCGATAGCACGACAGTTCGTGGCCGTCCTCGTCGTCACTCCACGCGCCCGCTGCGGCTCCGCCCAACTGTCAAAGCGTATTGAGGACATAACCGAGAGTTGGAAGTGATCCTGCGTCAGTGGGCAGGCATCCAGACGGTATGGGAGAAGTTGACCTGCCACAAGTGCCAAAGGATTACGCGGCCACAGCCCTCCTTCCGTGTGACGCAACCCGGCTCATCGCCGACTCTTTTTCGAGACATAACTGGACAACCTAAGCGTATTGCGATCACCGTGTCACGTCGCGATTGTTGCGTTGACTTTCAAATGAGTTTTCGTCGGATTGCCAGCGCTATCAGATGCGCCTTGGAGTGGACGTCGAAGCGTTTCATGGCTTCGCGAAGTTTGACACGGACGCTGTTGTACTTGACCCCTTCGACGTCAGCGATCTCCTCCATCGTCATGCCAACGGCGATCCATCGGAGATAAGACGCCTCCTTCGGATCGAGCCATGCGGCATCTTCTGCCGTAGGCGTGGTGCGAAGGTATGAGATGCGGGCATGGATCTGCCCGATGGTTGATGCCGCTGCAACTGCATCGATTTCCCGATCCAGATCAATCACCGGCTTATCCGATGCCAGCGTGAACATCGACATCGAGCCGTTGGCAGTCCTGATGGGTATGGTGATGCCGGAGCGGATGCCGAAATCGGCTGCGCGAGCATAGAAAGAACGCTCGTCTCTCGACAGCGACGGTCGTTCCTGCTCGCCCGACCAGGTAAAGATGTGCTTCCTGGACCTTGCGCGTTTGACGACCGGATCGAGAGCCACTAACTTCTTGTCGAAATAGGTTGATTGCCACTCGCGATGATAGTTGGTCACGGCAGTGATATGCCTGTGCTGGATATGGAGATAGGCATAACCTGTGAAGCCGAAATGCTCTGCGATATCCGCCAGCCCCGTCTTCAGGATGCATTCATCGCCTTCGATCGCGGCAAGATCCGTCAGCTTGTCCAGCCAGTGTTGCATTCTTCATCTCCGTCTAATCGTTGCCATTATCCTTGTCGTCATTGTTTGTCCGACAGCTGCCGATCGGGAGCGATGTGGAGTGTTCCAAATCAGGTCGGCCAAAGCGTCGCACGTCCCGCCATCTTCCCAGTCGGGGATCGACCGTCGTATGATCTATGGGATGAAAACCGGCGTTGGAAAAATCTATCGTGGCAAAAGCGGGGAGGGCATAAAGACCACCAAACAAGCCAGCAAACTTGCTCTCTATCAAGGTCTTGAGGTTCGGAAAGCCTCCACCACTTAACCGGTCGACATAGGCGAATAGCTGTACTTTGTTCTTCATTTTGAACTTCCGATGGTTTGCGTGGGTACGAGGCGTATTGATCCAGTGTAGGTCAGGTTATCGAGTCGCGAGCAATGATACGGCTTTCACCGAGCAGTCCTTGTTCGTCCATGATCGGATGGGCGACGGATACGAGGTGGGCGTTGATCCGTTTGAGATCGCGCAGGATGTCGAGATGAAGCGAACTGGTTTGCAGGCTGTCGGCGCGTCCGTGACGCAACCGCTCAAGGTGACGCTCGGAAGATCGTTTCTCCATCTGGCGCACCTCGATCTTGCGTTCCATGAGTTGGCGGGCAAGGTTGACATGCGGGTGACGAAGATCGTCTGTGCGATCCTGAGATTGTCTATGGTCAGCTGGAAAAACTGCTGAAGCTCGACAAAGCCGTCATCGGAGAACTTGAGGCCGTGCCCGATCTTCTTGGTTACCGCCTGCAAGAGACCTTTCTCTATGATGTCGCCGATGTGTTCGAGGTTTGTGGCGTAGTCGATGATGACGATCGAACGGCGCCCTTCGTCTTCTGACAATCCGGACCGACCAAGTTTGGAAAGGTAGACCTTGACCTCCTGTTGCAACCGGTCGACCTGATGTTCGATCTGAGAAATATCCTTTAGCCTCGATGCGTTATTCTGCTCAAAAGCATCAGAGACTTTCAAAAGCATTCTTTCGATCAGATCTCCGACACCAAGCACCTCGCGTGTAGCACTGGTGAGGGCCACGATCGGTGTCGACAGTTCGTCGGCGTCGAGAAATTTTGGACCGTTTTCCGTCTGGGCCTTATCAGGGATTAGAATGGTCATCCACCGTGCGATGAGCCGCGAAAAGGGCCATCTGAGCAACGCGAGGGCGATGTTGAAGGCCAGGTACGCATCGACGGGAAGCTCGGAGTAGGGCAGGGGTAACATGGACAGCCAGTCGGCGAGAATTCCCGCTCCGGGAAGGGTAACGACGCAGCCAATGGCCCGTACGAGCAAGTTACCGAGCGTCACACGCCGGGCGGCTACCGATCCCGACAATGCGGCAATCACCGGCGGAACAGCGCCACCCAAACTGGCCCCTAGAACCAATGCAACGACAAGGCCGCCGGATAGAATGCCGGTAGACGCCATCGACAGGATAAGAACGACCGCAGCGAGGCTTGAGGACGATGCAAGGGCAATCGCCGCCGAGAGGATAATGGCGACCGGCCATGCGTTGTCGAGGAGCCCGATGAAGGCCGCAAGCGCTGCTGAATGGCGCAGCGGCTCGGTCGCTGGACTGAGAAGATGAAGAGAAAGCAACATCAGCGCAATACCGATAAGGGCGGTTCCAGCGCCCTGACGCGACGTTGTTCCGCCTCGATAAAGAATGATTCCCACAGCAAGCAAGACAGGCGAAACCCATTCGATTCCGGTAGCAACGATCCATGCTGTTACTGCGGTGCCGACATTGGCTGCCAGCAGCACGACCTGCGCCATGCGCGGCTTGATCAGTTCTCGCTCAACAAATGAAGAGACCATCAGCGCTGTGGCCGTAGAACTCTGCAGTGCTACGGTCGCGACAAAGCCTGCAAGAAATGATCGTGTGCTGCTCCTTGTTCCGGTTGCGAGACCGGTGCGAAGCTTGGAACCAAGCGTCCGGGACGCTCCTTCCTTGACCTGCGAAAGGCCGAACAGCAGCAGAGCAACTGCCCCGAACAGGTTGATCATGACGATTGTCGACTCCAACGCCGCCGTCCTCAGTCTAAGCCGGTTTGGTAGGGACTATTGTCGAAGAGAACCCGGGGCGTGGAGACATTGAACCGGTGGGCGAGCTGGGAGGAAAGCTGCCCACCGGCCTCCCGCCTGCGCCGCCTCGCATACAGGAAGAATTTGCTGGAGGTCCAGAAGTTCGAGGCCGTTCAGCTTCAATCAATCGTGCACGTGGCATAGGCACTCTCCCAAAGTTCATCTCAGGCAAAACAGGCGCAGGGGCCCATTTGGCCTAAGTAACGAATGAGCGGTTTCGCTCACTCGACCAATCGCTTACAGGGCGGACGCGGCTGTGTTAAAGCTCGGCGGGGAAATCTTATACGCTGTAGTACTCTGTTGCAACGCAACAAAACCGTCATCAAACTTTCATTTGACGAAGAACGATAACGCTCATAATGTGAGCGATATAGATCATTCTTGGGTGAAAGGGAAGTGTTGTGTTCAACTCGACGCAGGACCGCCAGGCTAAAATCGTCGAGCTGTTGCGAGGCGAACAGTTTCTGTCCATCGGCAAGCTAACCGACCACTTCGAGATATCAGTGGCGACCGCCCGGAGGGATCTGAGTGAACTCCATGAGGCCGGTCTTTTGCGCCGGACACACGGCGGAGCAGTCAGCGTTTCCCAAGTCGCTCAAGACAAGCCGAACGCGGCTCGCGCCGTTTCGCATCAGGCCGAAAAAGCGGTGATCGCTGCGGCGGCCGCGGCGATGATAAAGGACGGCGACGCTGTTCTGCTTGATGCCGGTACCACTGCCTTGGAGGTCGCAAAGCATATTTCCGGGCGCGCTGGCCTGACGCTGATCTCGAACGGCACAGACATCGTTGCCGAACTGATCCGAGGCGAAACGAAAAACGTCTATTCAGTCGGCGGGGAATATACCGAAACCAACCGGTCCTTCAGAGGTCCGCTCGCCGAGCAGTTCATCCGACAATTCAATGTCGACAAGCTGATCCTCAATGCCAGCTCGATCGATCTGGATCGGGGATTGATCTGTACGGCGTCGCCACTGAACGCGAGCGTCCAGAAGGCGATGATTGAGGTCGCAAGCCGCGTCATTGTCGTTGCGGATCATTCAAAGTTCACGAAATCAAGCCTCTCGGTGACCGCCAGGATAGAGGACGTCGGGGTCATCGTCACCGATGCCGGCGCCAGAAGCATCATTGAGACAGTACCGGAAAAGCTGCGGAAGAAGCTCGTCATCGCGAACTAGGTTCGAAGTCCGCGCAATCGCACAAACACTCTTTAGAAAGAGCAGGGAGAGGACAACCAGATGCGTAAGACCAGTCGCAGAAGTTTTATGATGGGCGCCGGGGCGATAGCTCTCGCGTCAACCGCAGGCGGAAATTTTGCATCTGCCGCGGATCGTCGCGCGTTGCGCATCGGTGTAAATGGGCTACCTCCGTCGCTGGAGCCGATCAACGGCATTAGCAACACCGGCCCGCGTATCATCAACCAGATTTTTGATGCCTTGATCCGGCGCGACTATTTTGCGGATGGTGCCAAAGGCAACAATATCAAGCTTGTGCCGGCACTCGCTGAAAGCTTCGAACGGATTGACGACAAGTCCATCCGGTTCAAGCTTCGGCAAGGCGTCAAATTTCACAACGGCGCCGAGATGACGGCGGAAGATGTTGCGTTCACCTTCTCTTCTGAGCGGCTGTGGGGTGACGAAGCGATCAAGACGGTTCCGAATGGCCGAAATTTTTCTCCCAACTGGGACGAGCCGGTCGTGGAAGACAAGTACACCGTCGTTTTGCGTACCAAGACGCCGTCCTATCTCATCGAGAAATATCTCGGCTCCTGGCTCGGCCCGATCGTCCCGAAGGAGTATTACAAGAGCCTCGGTGCAGTTGCCTTCGGTAACAAGCCGATCGGCACAGGGCCATACAAGTTCAGGGAGCTTGTCGCTAACGATCATGTGACGTTGGAAGCGAATGACGGTTACTGGGGCGATAAGCCTACGGCCTCGACAATCACTTACCAGGTCGTAGCGGAGCCAGCCACGCGCGTGGCCGGTCTGATCAGTGGTGAGTATGACATCATCACGACGTTGACGCCGGACGACATGGCGTTGGTTGACGGCTACTCTGACCTCGAAACGCGTGGCACGCTGATCGAGAACCTCCATATGTTCACGTTCAACATGAACCAGCCAATCTTCCAGAACAAGACTTTGCGTCGTGCTCTGGCGCTTGCTGTCAATCGGCCGCTTATCGTCGAGGCTTTGTGGAAGAATAAGGCTTCCATACCGAACGGCTTTAATTTCCCGCATTACGGCGCGACTTACGACCCGAAGCGGAAGCCTATGGAATTCAACCTCAAAGAGGCCAAGCGTCTTGTCAAGGAAAGCGGTTACGACGGCACCCCGATCACCTATCATACGATGGGCAACTATTACGCCAACGCTGTCCCCGCGTTGATGATGATGATTGAGATGTGGAAAGCCGCCGGCATCACCGTCGTGCCGAAGATCTTTGCGCCGGGGACGACACCCAAGGACTCCGACATTCTAATCCGCAACTGGTCGAACGGCCAGTGGCTGACGGACGGCCTCACAACGATGGTATCGGAATTTGGTCCTGGCCGCGGTGTCCAGAAGCGCTGGGGTTGGAAGGCACCTGCAGAGTTCAACAACCTCTGCGACCAGGTGGCCCAGCTGAAGGATGGCGAAGAGCGTTCCGCAGCCTTCAACCGCCTTCGTGATATCTTCGAGGACGAAGCTCCTGCTGTCCTGATGTATCAGCCTTACGATGTCTACGCTGCACGCAAAGACGTCCAGTGGAGTCCTGTTTCATTCGAGACCATGGAATTCCGCGGAAACCTCAATTTCAAATAACAACAATCCAACGAGATGGCGGTGCGCATCCGTGCGCACCGCTCAGGGAGGATGAAATGTCTACTTTGTTGAATGTTCGTGATCTCGTGGTCGAGGTGCCGGCCCGCAATATCCGGATTATCGACGGTGTCAGTTTCTCTTTGGAAGCCGGCCAGACGCTGGGGCTCGTTGGCGAGTCTGGTTGTGGAAAAAGCATGACGTGCTACGCGGTGGGCAACATGCTTCCGCGGGGAATTGCGAAAACCGGCGGATCAATCGAATTCGGAGCGAACCGGACGGCGTCCGCCAAATCCGGCAAGCCGACGATCGCGATGATCTTTCAGGACCCGACAAGCAGCCTGAACCCGGTCCACACGATCGGCTACTACCTGGAGTCCGCCCTTTACCGCCACCAGGGTCTGAAAGGCATTGATGCTCGGCTGGAAGCGATGCGGCTTCTTGAGCGTGTCGGTATCGATCGGGCCAAAAGCCGGCTGCGATCCTACCCGCATCAATTCTCCGGCGGCATGAACCAGCGCGTTATGATCGCCCATGCTCTGGCAGCAAAGCCCCAACTTTTGATCGCCGACGAGCCGACGACGGCGCTCGATGTGACGATGCAGGCACAGATCCTTCATCTGCTCGAAGAACTGAAAGCCGAGACCGGCATGGCGCTGATTATTGTATCCCACGATCTAGGTGTTATCGCGCGTCTCGCCGATAGGGCGGCAGTGATGTACTGCGGAAAAATCGTCGAGACGGCGCCCGTTGCGGAATTGTTTGAAAGACCGGCCCATCCGTATGCTCGCGCTCTGATCGAATGCATGCCGAGTATCGAGGCGGACGATCTCGAACCGCCGGTCCCGATCCCCGGATCTGTACCGCTACTCGATAACCTTCCCCAGGGCTGTTATTTCCATCCGCGCTGTTTGCGAGCGACGGCAGAATGTTCGACGCGGTTTCCGGCGCCTGCGAATGTCGGCTTCGCGCATGAAGCGGCCTGTTATCATCCGGTGGCTGCATGAGCGCGCCCCTCCTCAAGACACGCGACTTGTCGAAGGCCTTCGGTCAGAAGACCGGCTTTTTCTCGAAGTCGACCAGCCTGTTTGCTTCCAGGAAGATCAATCTGGAACTGGCGCCCCGCGAGAGGCTCGGAATTGTCGGGGAATCCGGAAGTGGCAAATCGACACTCGGCAGACTTCTCCTCGGCCTGACACCGCCAACGAGCGGTGACATCTGGTTCGAAGGCGTGAACCACAAGGAACGGACTGCTCAGGACTGGAAGAACTTCCGCATACACACATCGCTCGTTCAACAGAACCCCTTGTCGGCTTTGAATCCGCAGATGACCATCGGCGAGCAGATTGCCGAGGGCCTTATTGTCCATCACGTGACGGACCGAGCGGTTGCCTATGAGCGGGCTGCGGCCATGCTTGAGCGGGTCGGCCTGTCGAGCGTAATGATGGACCGCTATCCGCACCAGATGTCTGGCGGCCAAAGACAGCGCGTCGTTATCGCTCGGGCTCTCATCCTTGATCCGAAGCTGGTCGTCTTCGATGAAGCCGTATCCGCTCTAGATGTCTCCGTTCAGGCGCAGGTTGTGGCGCTGCTGCGGGAACTCTGGCGTGACTTAGATCTTGCCTACGTCTTTATTACCCACGACCTACGCATTGTTCGTCATCTCGTTGACCGGATTGCGGTGATGTATCTGGGGTGCGTCGTCGAGACGGGTGATATCAGGTCGGTCTACCAATGGCCGCGTCATCCTTACACACGTGCGCTACTTGCATCTGTCCCTACCATGGACCCGACTGTGCGCAACGTCGAACCGCCGATCAAGGGTGAGTTGGACATAACGAAAGCCGGTCAGGGCTGTGCTTTCCGTTCGCGCTGTCCGTTTGCTATCGACAGATGCACGAATGAGACGCCAGCACTTCGATCGGTCGGGGACCAGCAGGTGGCATGCCATAGGGCTGAAGAGTTCCCTCGATCAATCGCTTCCTTGCCGGCAGACTCGCAGCAGAAGGAGATTGCCTAATGGTGGCATTCATTTTTGCCCGCCTGGTCCGGGCTGTCATTGTGCTTGTATTCACCGTAACGCTTGTTTTTGTTGTTCTGCGCTTAAGCGGAGATGCCGCGCAACAGATGTTGCCTGACACTGCGAGCCCCGAGGCGTTGGCCGCCTTCCGGACCAAGTGGGGGCTCGATCGGTCTATTGTCGAGCAATACCTGATTTACGTCGTTAACGCATTGAGAGGCGATTTCGGGACTTCATACGCCGATGGCCGAGACGTCTTCGATGTCGTCAGTGAGCGAATCCCGAAAACGCTGCTTCTTACGGTCTCGGCCTTTGTTCTTAGCATGTTGATCGGAATTCCAGCCGGCATCCTTGCTGCGGTTCGGCGGGAGTCCGCTGTTGACAAGGGCGTCATGGCAGGCGCTGTACTCGGCTACAGCATTCCCAACTTTCTGCTGGGTCTTGTGTTTGTCTTTGTATTCGCTGTCTGGCTGCGGGTGCTCCCGAGCTCGGGAAGTTCGTCATGGAACCACGTGATCCTGCCGGTCGCGACATTTGCTTTGTTCAATGCCGCCGCCATTGCGCGGTTCATGCGCTCGACCCTGATCGATGTTCTTGGCCAACCTTACATCGCTGCGGCTCGCGCTGACGGCATCCCAAACTGGGAAATCATACTCCGCCATGCTTTGCCAAACGCGGCGATACCTATGGTGACCACGCTCGGCTTCACCGCTGGTGGACTGCTGGGCGGCGCCGTTCTGATCGAACCAGTGTTTGCGTGGCCGGGGCTCGGCAGCGGTTTCGTCGCGGCAACCAGCAGCGGCGACCTGTCGGTCGTTCAGGCAATGATCCTGCTCTTCACGGCATTTATGGTGACGATCAACCTGACCGTCGATGTCCTCTACGCGGTTCTCAACCCCAAAATCAGGAAGCACTGACATGACGACAGCGACAGCTTCACGCTCGTTGAAGAGCACCGTGTGGGCTCCCTTTCATCGTATGCCGGTCATCATTGGACTGTGCTGTGCCTGGATTGCCATCGTCGTAATCATCGGCATCACGGCGCGGTGGGCAGCACCCTATGATTACCTCCATCAGGACCCGCTGGCCCGGTTTGCCAAGCCGTTTGTGTCGGTAGCTCATATGCTCGGGACCGACTACCTTGGCCGAGACGTTGTCAGCAATCTCTTGGTTGCAACCCAGACGACCCTGATGATCGCGGTCGTCGGATCGCTTATTTGCGCCCTGATCGGCACATGCCTGGGGCTGATCGCCGCCCATTTCGGCGGGTGGATCGATAATGCGATCATGGGTTTTTCCGACGCCATGGCATCTGTTCCATTCATCATCGTCGCATTAGGTATTCTCGCAATCTTCGGGTCGAGCCCACTGTTGTTTGTTTTTCTGGTCGGGTTCGCGAACTGGGAACGCTATGCGCGCTTGACCCGGGGGCTCGTGCTGAGCGCGAAAGAGGAAGGGTATGCGGAGGCGGCACGGATCGTTGGCGTGCCGCCGATGCGAATCTACTTGCGTCACATGCTGCCGAACATTGCGGGGCCGCTCATCGTACAATTCACTGTCAATTTCCCGGAAATCATTCTTCTCGAAAGCGGTTTGAGCTTTCTCGGTCTCGGCATCCAGCCCCCGGCCACGAGTCTCGGATTGATGGTCGCTGACGGCCGTAACTATCTCGCTATCGCCTGGTGGCTGGCTGCGTTTCCGGGCGCGGTAATCGTGTTGACAACCCTGTCGATCAGCCTGCTCGGCGACTATCTGCGTGACCGCTTCGATGCGCGGCTCCGTTAAACGAAAGGAAACAAAATGAACCCGCTGAGAATGACGCCAAAGACAATGCGCGTCGCTGGCCATCGCGGCCATAGCGAAGGCGCGCCGGAAAATACGTATGCTGCGTTTCGCGCGGCCCGCGAGTTTGCCGGACCCGGCGTGACCTGCGAAACTGACCTGCGCATTACCAGTGACGGTGAACTGGTCCTGATACACGATGAAACCGTCGATCGGACCACCGACGGCAATGGCCTGATCTGCAACATGGCCTATTCCGAGATTGCCGCCTTGAGTGCCGGCCGATGGTTCGGCGAGGAGTTTAGAGACGAGCGAATTCCACGCCTCAGGGACGCGCTGCACTTCGCCCGCGAGCACAACATCATCTATCAGCTTGAGCTGAAGACCTATGGTCATGACGACGTGTTCTTCCCGAAGCTCCGGGCGATCATCGATGAACTCGATTGTGCTGACCTGCTGCAGTTCTCGTCCTTCGACTTTGTCCAGCTCCGGGCTCTGAAGAAATCTATTCCAGAGGTGCCGACTGTCGGCTTGTCGCATTCGCGCCTTCTCGATCCGGCCGCCATCGCACGCGAAGCCAACGTTGATGCCATCAACCTTGAGATCCACCATTTTCCAAGCGGAGAAGCAATCCAGCTCCATGACGGCGGGATTGCGACTTTCCTCCACGTTCCACCCCCGAGCAAACTGAAGAGTCTCAAGACGTACGGCGTCGATATCGAAGCCGACGTCGTTCGCTGGATTCGCGAAGGTCAGCTTGATCAGCTCATCAGCAACGATGTGTCGCAGGCCGCGCGGCTCAAGGACGAAGCCAATGGCTGATTTGCATACGGGGCACACGGTAGAGGCCATCGTAGAAGAGATTGCGAGAAAAGCGGGCGCACTCGCCCTTCAGTATTTCCGCAAGCTCGCTGATTTGCCTGTCGAGAAAAAGGGCCATCTTGATCTCGTGACGGAAGCTGACAGGCAGGTCGAAGAATTCCTAATCGCCAATCTCAAGAGATCTTTTCCGGAAGACGGCGTCTATGGCGAGGAAGGTGGCGAGATCAATGGAACGTCCGGACGGACCTGGGTCATCGATCCTATAGATGGGACGTTCAATTTTGTTCGTGGCGGCCAGAACTGGGCGATTTCCATCGGACTTTATGAACACCGTCGGCCGGTCTTTGGTGTGATCTACGCCCCCGTGCGAGATTTGATGCTGACTGGCGGCAGGGACGTCGAGACGCAATTGAACGACAAGCCCTTGCAACCAATTCCTCCGCTCGATCTTTCCCGGGCTTCAATGGGAGTTGGTCTTCATCCGTCGGTGGCGACCGAAGACCGGCTCGAAGTTGTTCGCTTCATCTCCGATGATCTTCGTATCAGCTTCCGCTGCTGCGGTTCGGCAACGTTGTCTCTCATCGAGGTGGCGATGGGTGAAACCGATGGCTATGTGTCGTTGGGCGATTCGACCTGGGATGTGATGGCGGCGTTGCCGATACTCGGCAATCTTGGCGTCTCGCATACGATTGACTGGGACAGAACCGAACTACCGCAGAAGCTCCGTTTTGCTTGTGGAAGCGACACTTTTCTGGAGAAAGTAAGACCACTGCTCCAGAAAGTGGCGGTTGCTGCCTAATGCGGCGTGATGCCACCAGAATATGTCAAACACCACTCGGCGCGAAGGTCGACCAATACGCGGCACTTTGTACGCGATCGGCCGACCTCGCCCCCGGTGACGTTGAGGTTCTCCTCATCACGAGCCGAGATACCGGCCGTTGGGTAATACCCAAAGGTTGGCCGATGAGTAAGAAGAAGCCGCATCA
Organism: Rhizobium skierniewicense; assembly: GCF_014196515.1. Classification (GTDB taxonomy): domain Bacteria; phylum Pseudomonadota; class Alphaproteobacteria; order Rhizobiales; family Rhizobiaceae; genus Agrobacterium; species Agrobacterium skierniewicense. The sequence continues at coordinate 58,726 of NZ_JACIDV010000010.1, forward strand.
GGTTGCTAAACAGGAAGCGTGGGAAGAGGCAGGGGTCAGAGGGCGTGTCAGCAAGTTGCCTCTTGGCCACTACACCTACGATAAGAAGATCTCTCTGGATGAGGTTCTTCCCTGTCTCGTTCAGGTTTATCTGCTGATGGTTTCGGAGGTCGAAGACGAGTTCCCTGAGAAGGGCCAACGCCGCAAAAGGTGGTGTTCACCAGCGGATGCCGCTCTGGCAGTAAATGAACCCGGACTCCAGCAGCTTCTCTTCAATTTGGGCGGCCAGAACGCCGACGTTTAGCGTCGCCGGCCAGTCGGAACTTCTGACAATCTCAGCGAGCGACGCGATCGAGGATACTATGGATATCAATCTGTTGAGAAAGACCCCGGATTTGAGAGGGGTTGCGGACATTCGACTGGTGACGCTCGAGGATGGTCCCGCGCGAGGTCAAAGACTACTCATTGCCCGGAACGCGAAGGGGATTTCATTCGAGATTGCCGTCGACAGAGGATTTGATGTCTCCAGTCTTTCTTTCAAGGGCGTGAACATCGGCTGGAATTCGCCGGCACAAATGCGGTTTCCTCCGTCTGATCCCGGCTCGGAGGACGGGTGGGGGTTCCTGCGCAACTTCGATGGCTTCATGGTGACCTGCGGACTTGACCACGTCAGCCGCCCGCGCGAAACGGATATTTCGCACTACGGACACCCCCATCTTAAAACGAGAAAAATGCCGCAGCACGGTAGGATCTCCACCGAGAAAGCGCGGTTGGTGGGATATGGGGTCGACCAGGGCAGCGAGGAAATCTTTTGTGAGGGCATCGTCAGGCAGGCAAGTGTATTTGGTGAGACACTCGAATTGCGGCGGCGCGTAACACTTGGGATATTTGCCTCTGAAATAGTGATCGATGATGTGGTTACCAATCGAGGCTTCGTCCCGTCCCATCACGCGATGATCTACCACCTGAATTTGGGGTATCCGTTTCTTGATGAGAACCTGGAGTTCACAGGTCTACCTGAACTTCTCGCGGCAAAAATGCTGGTTGAGCAACCTCTGCCAAATGACAAATACGGTGAGCGCGTGGATTCTGTAGATAGTCGCGATATTCCCTGGTCCGATCCCATCATGCTCTCAAACCCGGCGCTCGATGTATCTGTGGGCTTATCGTTCAGCCGAACGCACCTGAACAGGCTGGCGATCTGGCGAGCGTATCAATCAGGTATGTACGCCCTTGGCGTCGAGCCTCGTACCGACATCGCAGAAGACCGTCCACTCCTGCAGCCGGGGGAGAGCTGCAACTATACGATCGGATTGGTGTTTGGCTCCTATGAGGGCGCTTGAAGCTTGGCGACAGTGACGACCTTTTCCTCGAGCTGAAACCATCCGCGTGAAAAAGAGGAGGGGCGCCTCAAAGTCATGCCCGGTCTGATCAACCATGTCGTCTCGTGGGCATAGTCCCCGGCATCGGTTCTTCCAAAAATTTTACGGAAGTGGTCGCACAAAATTCCGGACATCGCAGCGGGTCGAAAAGATAGTCTTTATCACCGCGCTTTGCCATGCTGCATCTCAGTTGAAGGGAATTTGCTAGACACGAGGACGGAACCAGACGAACGTGAAGAATAACACAGCGAATGGCTTGGTTCCATCCTCGACGGGCAGATTGAGGTCCACGGTGACAAGCGCCTGACAAATAAACTGGCAATCGCCAAATTGTTTCCCAGCGTTCACTGAAATCGACTTACCGCACCTCTGCAGCAGCGGCAGGATATATGGCAGTGTAAACTCCATTTTCGAACGCGGTTCAGGGCACCTACGATTATCGAAAAAGGATAACGGCTGCAGGAATATATATGACTATGAAAAGTGCGGGCGTTGTGGCCTTACTGGGTGTGAAATCGCCGTCAGTTTTTGAACTTACTGAACACGTGTTTATGGCATTTAGTATAGCCGTATGCGGGATTTCCGCCTTCCGTTTTGTCAGCGGGAAGCCGCGAGACAGTGGAATGACCCGTACTGCAATCTGAGCCTATGAAAGAAACACAAAATCAATCAGCGAGAGAGAAACTTTTGTTTCTCTGAATCAAAAGCGGACCGAGGCAATCATGCCATTTTATCGACTTTGAGCCTGAATTGAAGTTTATTCGCATCAACGAGTAAATACTTTAATGGTGATTGTAAGACGAAATAGGTTAGGCCCGTCATGAATACCTAACAGGTCCCACTAGAAGGCATCTTGATTTAATAAAATTGCTCATAATTCAGTTAAGAGCGCGACGATGTATTATGTACCGATAAGACCGTAAATTATTCTGGGCAATTGTCGAATGAAATTATTTCGAATTTTATCTGCTGAAATAATTTCGCAATACATTATAATATAAGATAAATGTCTGAAAACAATACATAGTCCCATGTCAAATTACAAAGCAAGTGAACGGTGCATACGGCCGAATATGTCCGATCTTATTTGATATTTGAATTTAAAGTACTCAGTATTCAGAAATACTTCAATAACTGTGCGCATTCGTCAACAAAAAATTACGAAGCCTACTCCTCTTCAGAATCGTAGATGTCAAGGTGAGGTGCCTGCACGTCGACCCTACGTTTGACGCCAGCGCTCTTCCAAGCAAGTAAAGCCATGTCGTCCTCTGAGCGGTCGGAAATTACCAAATCTGGAAGATCATGCAGCAGGGGTATACCAGGCGTTCCTTGGCGACAGCGGATGTAATGGCGAAGGTCGGTGTCCCATGCTTCCTCTCTACCGGTGAAAAACTCGTTATGGAATTGCAACCTTTTTCCTTGTGTCACAGCACTAAAATCGTAACTTCGGGTACCGGTCGAGAGTTTTAGGTTTGGTCTCGCTTCCTTTATATCGCGATCAAACTTTACATAGTAAGCCAAACGCGTGCTCGCTTCGCTAGCCCTGTACGCGAGTCTTTCGTCTTCAGTTGCCGCGTCTTCTAAAGTGTCTTCAGAAACGTAGGACAGCATAGTTTGAACAGCAAAAATGCAAATGTCTTGGGCGAGGACGGAATCAATCCAATATTTTGCAGCCCCATATATTTCATCAACAGTCGGATGAGAATGCCCCAGATCCCTTGCGATCCGAACCATTTCCATTGGAAAAAGCATAGGCATGAGGGGCACAGTCTGCCTCCATCGAGGTTCCGGATCTGCACTCTCTACCAGTTGCACAAAGTGATCCCCATCAATGTACTTGAAGGTGTAGAATAGAAGAGCAACCTTGCCAAAATACGCCGACCTATAGCTTAACCAGGCCACGATGAGATGAGCTTCGTCATCGCGGCCGTCGAGAATGAAGGTTGCGTCCGGATTCACCTGAATCGCGCTGTCGAGGATATCTTCAAGAGTGCTTATAGTCTGGTCAGTAACCCTGTAGTTTGTCTCAGAGATCTTACCGTTCTCGATCTCGCGTATGATGACTGGTCGTCCAACGATCTGATGGGACAAAAATTTGCGAACCGGCTTATCCTCATCTAAAGCAGCAACACGAAATACATTGAATTCGTGAGCGACGATTGGAACGCCGTCCGCCGTGAGCGCAATGTCAATTTCACAAAGGTTTCTATGCCCCTCTCCAATCGCGGACAAAATAGCTGTTTTCGTACATTCTTGAATTCCCTTTCCCAAGTTAAACATGCCTCTGTGCTCAACAACCTGAACATCGAGTTTCTCGTCAAGCTTCTGGAGCAGATTTGGCGTCGAGTAACGTGCCAGCACTTCAGAGACACTTGTTCCAGCGGGGAGATCCCACTCTAGTTCCCACATCGGCCAGTTGGTATCACTCCGTCGTCTCGGCTTCCTCTGAGAAAGCACCTGCAGGTAAGTTAATGTTGAGGACTCACAGAAAAATAATAAAAAAAGAAAAATGCCTGCTCTACCTCCATTGTTTATGCCGCTATTTTCTTAAATTGACTAGATAATATTAATAGTCTGCATACCGAATATATTTATAGATAGCTTTACCTGTCTTATTGACGTAAGCGCTTACGTTATTAACTCTGGGTTCTAACCAATCGACAGGTGGGCCAGTAGCATTACGGCGGCGGCAGGATATATTCAAATGTAAATGGCGTGATGTTCGGGAATTTTACATGGCACATCAATGAGCATGGTGGTTGATACAGAGCAAAAACTAACTATGCAATAGGCGTAGTAAATTGCAAATTCTTTACAGAAATATGCATCACATGAATCGAAATATTATAACTCATTGCATTGATAAAGCGATAAAATGAAATACTTCCTCCGATGATTGTGATTTGAAATGCCTAAATTAGCATCGAGATGGGGAGTAGGTGAGAATTACGCGAACGTTAAAATTGTTTGGCCGAACATCACGCCTTTGTCGGCGATTTCAATAAGATGCGTGTCCCACTTGTAGAAAGTCTTAATAACAATCAATATTTTAATAGGGTAAAAAGACGAAATACTTCGGTGCTCATTTTAAAATTAGTTAATTTAAATCAATCCCGTGATTGATGATTTTGAGTACCAATAATACGGCCACCGAAGCCCATTTAATTATGAGATATAACTGAATTTATATTCAAAAATCAGTCACTAATTCGAGATGTATGACAGTCAGCCGATATTCAACATTATCGACAGCTCGAATCTACAAGACCGGCGTGAACTTAAACTCGTTCTAATTCACACCGCGAATGCTCGCCGCAGTTTTGCACAAAAAAGTCTCATAGCTGCTCAACGCTCGTGGATAAATTTAATCACTAATACTGATGTTCCCATTGATCCACCTAAAGACAAAGTGGTCAAGCGCTTTTGCGAAGTTGCGGGCTGCCCAGGTCCAACAGATATACCCAATGTATCTTTGATGTACGTTTATTGCTCGTTTCAAGAAATGCGAGAGTATGCACAGAAGCGATTTTATGACGGCGCTTCCGACGGAGGCGCAGTTATCTCCACCGTCCCACCCTATGCCGAAGGGATAACAAAACAAACTATGAGGTTGTGGCAGAAAAATGTTTATCAAAATACAAGCAACGAGACACATGATTTGGATGCTTACATTGCTTTTCTTCCGAGTACGTCGCTTCAAAATCCGATTTTCTCGCATATGAAGATCGGCGGCAATAGCTTCTTAGCGCCATCCCGGATTGGTCCTTTCTGTGTTGAAATAATCGCGGTCGGCAAGACTCTCTTTCAGGATAACGGGCTGAAAAAGGAGCCCAAGATGTGGTGTGATATGGCTTTCACTTCCTTGTGGAAGCGTTTGGTCTAACGTGCAGAGGTGTGTTGGCGGGGATGAAGCAAGGGTGTCCGTTTGTAACAAAATGTAACGATCCCACCTAAGTATAAAATTATGTAGTCAGCATTAATATAATCATTTTGTTTCCAATATGTAATACGATTTCCGATGTTGTTATTGCTGCCGTTATGTAAGCGTTGTCACAACATGATGCCGTATGACTTTCTCTTCATCATGGACGAAGTAATATGTTTATCATAATTCGTTTTATATCGTCCGTTATTGAAATGTAAGTTCTGAAGCTCGGTTAATTCAATTCAAATCTAGATTGACGACACGAATGATTTAAAAATGATTACAGGTAGTGGATATTAATAAGACATAATAATCGCCATTATAAAATGGCGATATCATTTTATAATGGAATAACACATTTATTAGTACAAGGATAATACGTAGAAATACGTTAAAAATATGAGGTTACATAGGTAGATATATTGTCGTGTATGAAACACGAAGTGAGATATTGTATGTGATACATAAATGGTGATATAGATAGTTAACTCGTCGGTCCATATGCTACCACGGGATAGTAGGTTGCTGAGTCATGGCATCTTAGATAACTCTTCCCTAATTCTTTTCCGACGTACAGGAATAAGCTGCTTGGAAAAACGGCGATATAGAAAGTTGCGTCAATTAACTTCTCCTTCATTTCAGCTGGCGGCATGCGAACGAAGCATAGTTCTTCCTTCGCATGAATCAGGAATTGGGTATTATCAATTCGGGTTTTGAGTACGTCTGAGGGGTAAATATTCCGCAGTTCGCGTCTGAGTACCTCTGCGCCGTAGATGTACAGCAGTCCTTTCTCGGTATTGATTACCTCTCCGGATTCCAGAACTGAAGATTTACCATAAGTGTTGATAAAGTTTTCGGATGCCCATTGTAGATCGTGAGAAGCCAACGGAATATCTGAGAAGTTCATGATGTGAGGTTTCTTTGTGTGAGACAAGCTAATATTGGTGCCCTTTATATAAGCTGGCCTTGCGTGATCCGTGCCTACGGTTTCGGGGAGCATCGATTTTAAAGCTTGAACTATTTTCATCCAAAAAAGGCGATCAACCGCTAGTCACGCTTGGCGGATTTTGCGCTGGCTGAAATTGCTGACTTTTCGTAAGGCCGCGCATATCTGTGTGCCAAGTGGGCCGTCGATAGCGTAAAATAATGACTAATAATGATGTGGTTGTGACAGGTGCATCCACATTCAAAGGTGGGTCATGTTCCGTCACATCTATCCTCACGCGGCGCTTCATTTCAAAAAAGCCGCGAATTTCATAATGCAGATTTGAGAAATTTGTAACGGATCGCGGAACGCGGATCATAGATATACAGATTGATTTTAATACATTAGGCCGATGTTATATTATGTAATCCCATTAGTTATCCTTTTAACTGAATAAAATTTCATTTTTTAGGAATTTGTTTCATTTAAATCCGAATACGCATTATCATTCTACGAATCTACATATTGCTAAAAAGGCTATATTTCATTTTCAATGATGAGGTTGTTTATCTATCATGGATTTACAGAGAGTTTTATTGTTACATCAAGCCGATGTGTTTAAGAAATATTCATTTCAGATTATTTATTTTTCCAGAACATAATTTCTCCTTGTCTATGGACGCAACACATGATTGTATATCAACAATCTAAAGAATTGTAAAAACGGACAAGATAGAAGGTTTAATTAGGTAAACCGGGACGATATCGGAATCCAATGGCTTCTTCCAATGCCCCCCCTATTGCTAACAGACGTTGGTCTGAACCCGCTAGTCCATCGATCTCCATTCCAACGGGCAAGCGATCAGGTGTAAGGCAAACAGGAATGCTTAAGCCAGGTAGACCTGCGTTGCTGCTTGGGTCCACATTTCGCACGTAGATCTTGAATGTGTCCATCATCGAGCCATTGTGTATAACTGAGGAATCGTGGCCTATGGGTCTGGCCACCAAGGGTGCAGTTGGGAAGAGAATTGCATCTAATCTATTAAGTCGGAAGTAGTTGCGATAGGTGGCTTGAAGCCTTGGTCTGAAGGAATGACGGGCCAGTTCATATTCAGCTCTGGAAACTTGATGTCCATCAATTTGCGCATTGACAATGTTGGCTACATCAGGGCTGCGAATTCCTTTGATCACGTCAGAAAAAGAAATGGTTTTTACAAAGTCATCGAGATACTGTCTTAGAGCGTGTGGAAATTCATAGAGTGCAATTGGTAAACTGGCCCCACTGTTTAGTTCTTCTAGGTGAGGAATGTTGGCTTCAACAAAAGTTACGCCTTTGTTTGCTAGCTGGCGAATTGTAGTTTCAGCTGCTAGGCCCACATCAGCATCAAGGTCATCATAAAAGTAGGTTATAGGAAGGCCGATCCTTAGCCCCCTCAGCGGTATCGGTGGCATTCTCGCCGGTGTGCCGGAAATTATCTCGTCGAGGATTACAACGTCGGCTACGCACTGCGCTATGATTCCGGGAGTGTCTCGGGTAGGGCTAACCGGTATTATCCGATCTCCCGGATATCGACCAAGCGTCGGTCGAAATCCTACTACCCCACATAGGGCTGAGGGAAGGCGAACAGATGCCCCGGTATCGGTGCCTATGCCGCCCAACATTAATCGGCTTGCCACCGCAGCCGCCACACCACCGCTTGACCCTCCTGGTATCAGACTTGGATTCCACGGGTTCCGAACCGCCCCGGTGGCATAGTTGTTACTCGTAATTCCAAACGATAACTCATGCATGTTTCCCGAGGCACCCGGCAGTGCTCCAGCTGAAAAAAGTCTTTCTGCGACGCGGGATGGTATCTTTGGCAAGTGGTTTATCAGCGCCGGCGTAGCAGCGCTTGCAGGAAATATGCCGGTCGCGATGTTCGCCTTAAAACAGAGTGGAATGCCGCAAAGACCTACTCCGGCGTTTCCATGGCGATCAATTTGTTTTGCGCTTCGCCGCAAGCCATCCCAGTCTGTAGCCAGAAGGGCGTTTAATGATTTTGCAGCTTCACAACGCGCTATCAGAGTCTCCACTAGTTCTAGGCAGGAGTATTCCTTCCGTCTGATGCGTTCTAGGGTTTGTGCTAACGAGGTAATGGCCACCATCTTTCTGAGTTGGGGATTTCAAACCCATTTCAGACAAAATAAATATACCAAGCTTGGGCCCAAATTGCGCGATTATTGGTGGGAATTCAGCAATTACGGCGTGTGATACGAATGATTGTAGGCACTAAGGTCGCTTTTTCAAACGCAAACAGTATTGTATCAATTGTCAATCAATATTCAACTTGATTGAGCAGCGAGGTGGACCAGAGTGAATATCATATTAAAAAAAAGCCCAAATTGTCGCTTTCCATTGGCATGTCAACGAACAGTATGTTCCCCGATTTTCAACTTAAATAGAAACAGTTGATGTCGTTGGTTATCTACACAGAGACGAATCTTTTCTAGCAATGTCAGCTTCAGCTCTCTTTGATAACCAGTGCGATCATTTCTCTACCAAAATGGTGGATCTGATAATGGTCGATAAAGCTGATGAAATGGACCGGAGGGTTTCCGATGCCTTCTTAGAACGAGAAGTTTCCAGGGGAAGGAGGATTACTCAAATCTCCACCGAGTGCAGCGCTGGGTTAGCTTGCAAAAGGCTGGCCGACGGTCGCTTTCCCGAGATCTCAGATGGGCGAAAGATAGCAGTTCTCTCCGCTTACATCTATGTTGGCAAGGAAATTCTGGCGCGGATACTTGAATCGGAACCTTGGGCGCGAGCAACAGTCAGTGGCCTCATTGCCATCGACCTTGCACCATTTTGCATGGATTTCTCCGAAGCACAACTTCTCCAAACCCTGTTTTTGCTGAGCGGTAAAAGATGTGCACCCAGCGATCTTAGTCATTTCGTGGCCATTTCAATCTCTAAGACTGCCCGCGTTCGAACCCTGCAAATGCCGCTGTATGAGAAAGGCACGATGAAACGCGTTACCGGGTTTACCATGACCCTTGAAGAGGCCGTGCCATTTGACATGGTCGCTTATGGTCGAAACCTGATGCTGAAGGCTTCGTCAGGTTCCTTTCCAACAATCGACTTGCTCTATGACTACAGACCGTTTTTTGACCAATGTTTCGATAGTGGACGGATCGGCTTCTTTCCGGAAGATGTTCCTAAGCCTAAAGTGGCGGTCATTGGCGCTGGCATTTCCGGACTCGTGGTGGCAAGCGAACTGCTTCATGCTGGGGTAGACGATGTTACAATATATGAAGCAAGTGATCGGGTCGGAGGCAAGCTTTGGTCACATGTTTTCAAGGACGCTCCCAGCGTCGTGGCCGAAATGGGGGCGATGCGATTTCCTCCTGCTGCATCCTGCTTGTTTTTCTTCCTCGAGCGGTACGGCCTGTCTTCGATGAGGCCGTTCCCAAATCCCGGCACAGTCGACACTAACTTGGTCTACCAAGGCGTCCGGTACATGTGGAACGCCGGGCAGCAGCCACCGGAGCTGTTCCATCGCGTTTACAACGGTTGGCGTGCGTTCTTGAAGGACGGTTTCCATGAGGGAGATATTGTGTTGGCTTCGCCTGTCGCAATTACTCAGGCCTTGAAATCAGGAGACATTAGGCGGGCTCGTGACTCCTGGCAAATTTGGTTGAACCGTTTCGGGAGGGAGTCCTTCTCTTCCGCGATAGAGAGGATCTTTCTGGGCACGCATCCTCCTGGTGGTGAAACATGGAGTTTCCCTCATGATTGGGACCTATTCAAGCTAATGGGAATAGGATCTGGCGGGTTTGGTCCTGTTTTTGAAAGCGGGTTTATTGAGATCCTTCGCTTGGTCGTAAACGAATATGAAGAAAATCAGTGGATGTGCTCTGAGGGAATCTCAGAACTTCCTCGTCGAATAGCCTCTCAAGTGGTTAACGGTGTGTCTGTAAGTCAGCGTATACGCCATGTTCAAGTCAGGGCGATTGAGAAGGAAGAGACAAAAATAAAGATAACGCTTAAGAGCAGGATATCTGAACTTTATGATAAGGTGGTGGTGACATCTGGACTCGCAAATATCCAACTAAGGCATTGTCTGACATACGATACCACCATTTTTCGTGCACCAGTGAACCAAGCGGTTGATAACAGCCACATGACTGGCTCGTCAAAACTCTTCTTGCTGACTGAACGAAAATTTTGGTTAGACCATATCCTCCCGTCCTGTGTCCTCATGGACGGCATCGCAAAAGCAGTGTACTGCCTGGACTATGAGCCGCAGGATCCGAATGGTAAAGGTCTGGTGCTCATCAGTTATACATGGGAGGACGACTCCCACAAGCTATTGGCGGTCCCCGACAAAGAAGAGCGATTATGTCTGCTGCGGCACGCGATTTCGAGATCTTTCCCGGCGTTTGCCGAGCATCTAGTTCCCGCCTGCGCTGATTACGACCAAAATGTTATTCAACATGATTGGCTTACAGACGAGAATGCCGGGGGAGCTTTCAAACTCAACCGGCGTGGCGAGGATTTTTATTCTGAAGAACTTTTCTTTCAGGCGCTGGACACGACTAATGATACCGGAGTTTACTTGGCGGGTTGCAGTTGTTCCTTCACGGGTGGATGGGTGGAGGGCGCTATTCAGACCGCGTGTAACGCCGTCTGTGCAATTATCCACAATTGTGGAGGCGTTTTAGCAAAGGGCAATCCTCTCGAACACTCTTGGAAGAGATATAACTACCGCATCAGAAATTAATCTATGGATCCTGTTACATGTATTGAACGTTTTATAAATTGCATATTAATGCAATCTGGATGTTTAACGAAGAATGTAATGGCGTAAAAAGATTTATTTTATTGTATTTATCTTTCATTATGTTGAAGTTCGCAATAATATGCTGCTGTAAAATTAAAAATTATATACTGCCGTATTTATTGAAATGGCGCTGTTATTTCAAAAATATAGTTGATTTTGTTGCAATGAAAACGACTGCACGAAGTAAATAATGGACGCCGTTGTTAAGAAATTGCTATCATATGTGCCTAACTATAGCGACATTTAAGTCAATTGTGAAATAGCCGCCCTTATTTTGACATCTCATCAAGTCAAATATTACAAAATATCGCACTCTGTCGCCAGCAATGATGTAATAAGCGCAGACAAATGGCAGTAAAGCGCGGAAAAACGTCCCCGAGTGACATGAATAGCTGCCTCTGTATTGCTGATTTAGTCCGCCTTATTTGACTTAAGGGTGCCCTCGTAAGTGACAAATTGCTTTCAAGGAGACAGCCATGCCCCACACTTTGTTGAAAAACAAGTTGCCCTTTGGGAGGCGGTAAAGCCAGTTGCTCTTCAATAATGAATTTCAAGGAGACAATATAACCGCCTCTGATAGTACACTTCTTTAGTCCAAGAACCAATTTGTATTCAAATACCGCAAAAAACCTATGGATCTGCATCTAATTTTCGGTCCAACTTGCACAGGAAAGACGTCGACCGCGATAGCTCTTGCCCAGCAGACAGGGCTTCCAGTCCTTTCGCTCGATCGGGTCCAATGCTGTCCTCAACTCTCCACCGGAAGCGGACGACCAACAGTGGAAGAACTGAAAGGAACGACCCGTCTATACCTTGATGATCGGCCTCTGGTGGAAGGTATCATTGCTGCCAAGCAAGCTCATGAAAGGCTTATCGAGGAGGTGTATAATTATGAGGCCGACGGCGGGCTTATTCTTGAGGGAGGATCTACCTCGTTGCTCAACCGCATGGCGCGAAACAGTTATTGGAGTGCAGATTTTCGTTGGCATATTATGCGCCACAAGTTAGCCGACCAGGAGACCTTCATGAAAGCGGCCAAGGCCAGAGTTAAGCAGATGTTGCACCCCACTGCAGGCCATTCTCTTATTCAAGAGTTGGTTAATCTTTGGAATGAGCCTCGGCTAAGGCCCATGCTGAAAGAGATCGATGGATATCGATATGCCATCTTGTTTGCTAGCCAGAACCAGATCACGCCCGATATGCTATTGCAGCTTGACGCAGATATGGAAGGTAAGTTGATTGATGGGATCGCTCAAGAGTATTTCATCCACGCGCGCCAACAGGAGCAGAAATTCCCTCGAGTTAACGCAGCCGCTTTCGACGGATTCGAAGGTCATCCGTTCGGAATGTATTAGGTTACGCCAGACCTTCGTCACAACTGTCTTCATCTGAATAAGATGTTCGCAATTGCTTTTAGCTTTGTCCCGTTGTGGCAGGGCGGCAAGTGCTCCAGACAATCCATCATGTCTTGGAACTTTATGCTGGCGAACAAGTCTTAAGTTTACACGGAAGTAGTATACTCCATTTTAAAAAATCTATGTATAAATGTCGCTACGGTGTAAAATAACCTATCGTAAGTGTGCGTGTTACGTATAAATTTTCTAAATGTCTCTTGTTTATTATCGAACGCAATAAGTTTTAAATATAGTGATATTTTACAGTATAAATACATCATTACAAGTCGTTTATGCTCCAGGGAACCTTTTCTATCATTTTCGTGCGACAAGTCACGGATATCCGTGAATGCGACAAAAACTGCGAAATTTGCGGGCAGTCTCTTCAGTTTGCCTATTAATATTTAGTTTGACACCAGCTGCTATCATTGCGGCCAAGCTCAGCTGTTCCTTTTCTAGAACGCTGGATCGAAAGAGCATGACTCGGCAAGGTTGGTTTGTACCATGTTTTTCTCATGGCAAAGATGATCAACTGCAGGGCGAACTCTCGGAACTTCAAAAGCTTATCGGGAAAAGTTTCAAACCGATCTACACACTAAGTCTGGCGACATCATCAATCCTGGCGGGGAATTTCTGTACGTTTATCTCGATGAAGAGAATTATCTGTTATGCCGGCAAGGAATGGTTTTAGTTTCAAATGCTTCAGATGGATTGCTTGCCACGACATTGGAGCCCTATTCCGACAGTTATACATTTCGGCAGGTGAGGGAGCAACTGCATGCCTTCAGCGGAAACGGTGGTCGGATCAACTACAGCAGAAATGAATATTCATCCTCGTACTTTCTAGCAATTCAGGCCAGCAACGAGTTCGAGCGCATAGGAGCCGTCCGGAACACTTTTGGTCAAAGCAAGGACGTTTGGAAAAGGAAAATGCCAAGCGCCAGCCAGCCGTTGGATTATCTTTTGATCGCTGTGGGCTGTTCAGCTTTCCTGCCGGAGGCTGCTCTTGAAGACGTGGAGTTAGATGGTGCAATCTAGTTTTTATGGTGCCGGGTATCGAAGTCTATGTCGGTTTAGTTGTTGCATCATAGAGGTGCTTGTAAAATCTTTTGTTAAATCAAGGAGTGTCAGAGAACTTTGTTGAATTAAGTATTAATGGATAAGACAATTGTGTTCGCTTGTAATTTTTGCCATGCTCATCCTGGCTGATAAATATTATATTTAATTCGTCTTCTTGTGTGATCGCGATGATAGTAAAAAGATTTACAAAATTATTTATAAACAGGTTTTAGCGGCATTGAGTAAAAATGTAATCTCGTATAGATTGTTACGAGGCTAGCTTCGAACACTTTTAGAAACACCCGTGATGGGTAGTGATGCTTGCCGAAAAAAAGCTGCTTTTAGAAGAGGATAACTTTTCGTTACTAGATGACATTGGAAACATGCAAAATAACAAAGAGCCAAGACACACTCAATCACATAGATTAGCCGACTTTATTAGGTGTCGTCGACGGGAATTATGCCGAAAGATCGCATGACCCTAAAGCAATGATCGGATAATTGATAAGGTTTCCGATCTGACACTCTCTTGGTTCCGCTTCACCAGCCTCGCCTTCATCGTCCACCTCATCGTCGCCAGCTCCTCCTTCCTCGATGTAATTTCCGCCCCGGGCATAGAAACCGTAGCTTTCATTGTTGATCACGTCGGTCGCAAACCGAACGAAGCAGTTGCTTAGCATGATCGCTAAAAAGAACTGATTTGTATGTCGGCCTTGATAGTAATTGACGAGGCCACCTCGATCGCACCGCTGCCGCAAAACTTGATTTAACCTGCGTGAATCCATCAACCATGGCGGTATTGTAGTTGCCACTGTTCCGAAGTTGGAGGAGTTGGACGGTAGGAGCCGACCCAAAGCGCATTGGCGTGCAATTTGTTCACGAAGGTAGACATAAACCATCTCTTGGCCAGAGAGGATGTACTCATCATCAAACTCACCAGGGCTAATCGCGGAAGGCTGGAAGTAGAGAATTCCGGGCAGTAAAGATCCGAAATCCCTTCTCGCCTGTTCCAAGCGGATCTCGACCTCGCCGGCGCTCAGGATGAGCGACAAATCTCGAACCTGCCAATTAGCTACCGTCATCTTAACAGAGCTGTATTTTTTGGATTTATTACAAAATACCTGCCGCTGGTAAATGTGAGCCGTTAGTTCTAATACTGACTAAGGAAGCCCTCTGACGTCATTGGTGACGGTTTGATGCCGTGTGAAAACACGAAAGATTGATAGCATGAATAGCGCGTTTGAATTTTCAGCTGCTGAGCCCCGACATGTTGTCGCAAAAATCGCCCTAGGCCCCCCAAACGATTTGTCGTTACTTCAAAATTCAAAAGGTACCGCTGAAATTATTCATTCAATGCGATGATTGCGTTTTCACAGTCCCTTTCAGCGTAATTGGTGGGGTGAGTATACAGCGAGCCCCGCATATAAGGCGGAAGGACCTGAGAAGGCTCATATCAGAAGAAATGGCAATGGAAATCAATGAGCTTCATTGGTCTGAGCAAAAATTGAAGGAACTCGGCGTGGCCATTACGCCAACTCTCGTACAAGATTCTCTTCAAGACTACTGGGAGAGCCAGTTCGATAAGAGACAGGTGAAGAAGTATCTTCAGTTTGATTCAATTCCTAACGGATGGCGAGAAGGCGTCCTGATAGGGTGCTTCAAAGACTATTCTGGTGTCAAGAATATCCACTTCTCTCCCTCTAATGAACAGAAAAATCTTCCTCTGAGGCACATCGACATTCTTCTCCGGCGTAAATCCACCGGCGAGCGACTACTGTCGCTAGAGGGAAAAGCTATATCCTTCGGCCGTACCGCGTGGTTTGCCCCCGCCTGTGTCGATTTGTTGCTAAAAGCCAAAGATAAAATTGAGGTCTTCCTGTTTGGAGCTGGAGAGCTTGGCCGTGAGATAGTCAGGGCCTTGAATGAAAATATTTCTTCTAGAATCAAAAAAATTTGGATATTAAGCAGAGGGACTTCGAACGAGCGCCTTGTCCGAGAGTTGGCGGACACTGTAAAAATTCCTCTTGCCGCCGTTTGGGAAACGTCCGCTCTTTCCGGAGCGGACCTTGTAATTATTGCTACCAGTTCACCACCTGCTTTTAATCCAGGAGATCTTGCACCGAAAGCTGTGACGCTCTCCCTTAGCATGGACGATGTTCCTCAGCGATATCTCGAATCTCTAATCGAGGCTAAAGCACCAATAATCTGCGACGACATGCTTGCTATGGAGGAGCGAAACGTGAACGCTCTAGCACTGCTTTTCTCAAGAAAAGGCCAGAAGTTGAGCGAAGTTGGACCAAGCGTCGGTGTGAAGCACTACTCCGCAATACGGGCGGACAAGTCTCTTTTTGATGCTATATCCGCTCGCGGGGGACCGGCGCACTTCACCACTGTGGGACTTGCTAGTATGGATATTGCCGTCGCCGCTCACATCTATGAAAAGATGATCGCCCTGCCCAACTAAGTGGCTTACCCAATGCACGGATGTTTCTATGTTTAAAATATCTAATATTGTTTCAATAAGTGCCGTGTGTATTGTATCTTTTCTATATTTCTGTCATCTTTAATAAAATTTTGCATGTTATTATATTAGGAAGTGGGGGCGATTCGCAATCGCGCAACTTTCAGATAAAGCATTATGTCGGATTATTCTGAATCAATATAATGTACTGAAAATAATAAACTCAAAAATGATAATAATATCATTTAAAAACTTAAAAACGCTTAAACTCATACTATATTGATAGCATCGCGTAAACCACAAGCTTCGATCGCTCAGGGAATTCGCTCGTCCCTCAATCGCGAGATCTCAAGAGGGTATGGTATGATGGCTTTGCATGTCGAAATCGTGTAGAAGCATCGCACAAGGGATTGTTCCTAGAACTCGCGATACTCATGTTGCGTATTGGAGGACGTTGACTGCTTTGGCTCGCCAGAGACCCACTTGTCGGGTGCTTGGTAGATGGAGAGGTTGTTTGTGATCGTCGGTGGGCCAACCTGACGGGCTGTCTTTGTTTCGCAAGGTGCACTAATCTTTTCGTGCGTCAACGACCCACTCACTGTAACGGTCCCATAATATCCGAACACGGTCTCCCACTTAACAAGTGTGCGAGGTAATGTGCCCATCATGACTAGTCACAAATCCAAAGATAGAAGTCCTGCGCGCAAACCAAAGATGCTAGTGGCAGTGACGTTCGCAAACAAAATTGCTCGTGTCGCTTGGGCGTTGATAGCTCGCGGCGGGGTGTATGAATCTCCAGCTACCGTCTGACTGCGGCGGCTGGAATGTCGGCATGCGGGTGATCTAAGCGGAGGTTTATGGGGCGAAAGTTGAGAGTGACGGGATCGGAAACCCAGTTAAAAACCACGTGCCCCGAGCACGCCTGTCCGATATGGGCCGAATCCCCGCACGAACCGTAATGGCCAGCATCTAAAGCGATGCACTTCAGCAGGCCGGACACACGACGGAACTCATCCGCATGCTCATGACCGAAGAAAAAATCACTTGCATTCCGAGAGGTGTTCACGCACGGTGTTTATGGGGCAACTCCACTCACGCACACGTTGTATGCACAACTATAACCTCCAAACCTGGCCGCGGGTATGTGTGCCGACACACGGTATCGCCGACCACTTGGATCATAAATCCCCGACCAAATTATTAATCAGCGACAGCAAACGAAACACGATTCTAAGGATGGTTTAGCGCGGTTCTTGGTTCGATGATAGCGCTTCGCCTGCGCTGACCGCTACGTCCATTACCTTTGTAAGCGCATAAGCATCGCATTGATTGCTTGGGTAGAGCGTCTTTGGATTCGCACCTATACATTTTAAGAGACCAACTTAATCAACAAATTAATGTTTGGCAGGATATATTGGGATGTCAAATTTGTACGTCTCTCACGAGATAATACTATTTGATTGTTGATTTGTTTGTAACTTGTGTTGAGTGCACCTAAACTGCACCCCAATTCGACCGGACGGTATGCATAAGGGCATAAGCAGAGAGGCACAGGCGTGGGTATCGGTGGCATCCGCAGTCTCGGAGCGCGAGGTGCGGGGTTCGCCGTATAGGCGCGGGAAGATCCTGATGTCCATCTGTACTGACAGGCGGCCCGATCTACCCATGAACTGCCAACTGGTTGTTTGACGAGAGCTACTGCAGCGGTATGAACCGCACCGGGTCTGCCGGAGGCCGTTTCGTTTAAGTTATGCGGCCATGGCTGGTTCGTCCAGCATGGCGTAATACCGGTCCTCGGCTTCGGCTGGCGGTATATTCCCGATAGGCTCGAGAAGCCTTCGATGATTGAACCAATCGACCCATTCCAAGGTGGCGAATTCCACCGCCTCGAAGCTGCGCCATGGTCCACGCCGATGAATGACTTCGGCCTTGTAGAGTCCGTTGATCGTCTCAGCGAGGGCGTTGTCGTAACTGTCGCCGACGCTTCCGACAGACGGCTCGATGCCAGCTTCTGCCAATCGCTCGGAATACCGTAAGCCCACGGTGAAGGCCGTCTTGCGATGACGGCCTTCTGACTGCCAGTCCTAGTGGTAACACTAGGAGTAGTCATATGACGAAGCATGCAATTGAGGTGATCACGTCCGTAGAGCGCCGTCGGCGCTGGTCACGAGAAGACAAAGAGCGCCTGGTCGCTGCCTGCTTTGAGCCAGACGCGGTCATCTCCGAGATTGCCCGCGCGGCTGGTATCCATGTCAGCCAGTTGTTTCGTTGGCGCAAAGAGCTGTGCCGGCTCGACGAGCCGCAGACCGAGACGGGAACCGTGTTCGTGCCGGTGATCGTGTCCGAGGCCATTTCATCAGTCTCTCCCATTCAGCCGGGAGCGCCGACCACACCCCATCCTCGTCGGAAGCGCAGCGATGTGACAATCGAGCTTGGACGGGGTCGGCGCGTGCGCGTGGATAGCGACATCGATACCGAGGCGCTCGGCCGCATACTCGACTGTGTGCTGGGGCTGCGATGATCCCGGTTCCTGTTGGCGTGAAGGTCTGGCTGGCCACGGGCTATACGGACATGCGCAAGGGCTTCCCCGGTCTGTCTTTGATGGTGCAGGAGGCGCTGAAGCGTGACCCGATGTGTGGACACCTGTTCGTATTCCGCGGCCGCGGCGGTGGCCTGATCAAGGTGATCTGGCATGACGGCCAAGGCGCTTGCCTGTTCACGAAGAAGCTGGAGCGTGGCCGCTTCATCTGGCCATCTGCGGCCGATGGCACGGTGGTGATCACACCTGCGCAGCTCGGTTATCTGCTGGAAGGTATCGACTGGCGGATGCCGCAAAAGACCTGGCGGCCGACGTCGGCCGGATGAGCAAAAACACTGGAATGATGGGGTCAAATATGATTCCATCCTGTCATGAGCGACGCGACCGAAGAGCTTCCGGACGACCTTGCCAGTGCCCTCGCATTGCTGGCCCAGGAACGCGCTCGACGTGTTGCAGCCGAAGCAGAAGCGGCAACCGCCAAGGCAGAAGCCGCCAGTGCAAAGGCACTCGTATCGCATTCCGAAGCGCTGATCGCTCGGCTGAAGCTGGAGATCGACAAGGTTCGCCGTGAACTCTACGGCAGCCGGTCCGAGCGTAAGGCGCGGCTCCTGGAGCAGATGGAACTGCAACTCGAGGAATTGGAAGCGGACGCCGGTGAAGATGAACTGGCCGCGGAGATCGCAGCCAAAGCTTCAACCGTCAAAGCCTTCGAGCGCAGGCGTCCGTCACGCAAGCCCTTTCCCGAACATCTGCCACGCGAGCGCATCGTCATCGCCGCTCCCGCCAATTGCGCCTGCTGCGGATCGGCCAAATTGTCGAAGCTTGGCGAGGACATCACCGAGACCCTGGAGGTCATCCCGCGCCAGTGGAAGGTCATCCAGACGGTACGGGAGAAGTTTACCTGTCGCGAGTGCGAGAAGATCACGCAGCCACCAGCACCCTTCCATGTAACGCCACGCGGCTTTGCCGGGCCAAACCTGCTGGCGATGATCCTGTTCGAGAAGTTTGCCCAGCACCAGCCGCTCAATCGTCAAAGCGAACGCTATGCTCGCGAGGGCGTCGACCTTAGTTTATCGACGCTTGCAGATCAGGTCGGAGCTTGCGCCGCGACGTTGAAGCCACTTCATTCTCTGATCGAAGCGCATGTCCTTGCCGCCGAACGTCTGCACGGCGACGACACGACCGTGCCAATCCTGGCCAAGGGAAAGACAGATACGGGCCGCATTTGGACCTATGTCCGGGATGATCGGCCGTTCGGAGGCCTCTCACCGCCGGCAGCCCTTTACTATGCCTCGCGCGATCGACGGCAGGAGCATCCGGAACGCCACCTGAAGACCTTCACCGGTATTCTGCAGGCGGACGCCTATGGCGGCTACAATCCGCTGTTCAAGGGCGATCGCGATCCAAATCCGCTAAGACAGGCGTTTTGTTGGGCACACGCGCGTCGCAAGTTCTTCGTGCTCGCAGACATTAATGCGAACGCCAAGCGTGGAAAGAACGCCGCGCCGATCTCGCCTATGGCGCTCGAAGCCGTCAAACGGATCGACGGCCTGTTCGATATCGAGCGGGAGATCAACGGGCTTACGGCCGATCAACGCCTGGAACGTCGCCGCAAGGAAAGCCTGCCGCTCGTCGACAGTCTGCAGGCCTGGCTTCAAACCGAGCGTGCAAAACTGTCGCGCAGTTCTCCGGTCGCCGAGGCGATCGATTACATGCTCAAGCGTTGGGATGGCTTCACGTCATTCCTGGAGGATGGCCGGATTTGCCTCACGAACAACGCCGCGGAGCGAGCCCTGCGAGGCTTCGCACTCGGTAGGAAGTCCTGGCTCTTCGCCGGATCAGACCGCGGCGCGGATCGTGCAGCCTTCATGGCCACGTTGATCATGACGGCAAAGCTCAACGACATCGATCCGCAGGCGTGGCTGGCCGACGTTCTTGCCCGCATCGCCGACACGCCGATTATCAGGCTGGAGCAGTTGCTTCCGTGGAATTGGATGCCGCCGACCGTCAACGCTCAAGCTGCCTGACCTGTGGTCTTTACCGGAGGCTTACGGAATACCGAATGGACACGTATTGAACGCCGCGATCCGAGTGATGCACGAGGCCGCTGCCATGAGCGGGACGCCGATCATGAAGTGCCTGCTCCAGCGCATCGAGGACGAAGCTCGCATGTGCTGTCCGGCTTGCCCGCCAGCCGACGATGCGACGAGCGAAGACGTCGATGACAAAGGCCACGTAGACGAAACCCTGCCAGGTGGCGACATATGTGAAATCTGAAACCCACAGCCTGTTTGGTGCTGGGGCTTTGAACTGGCGGTTCACCCGGTCAAGCGGGCTCGGAGCCGTCTTGTCCGAGAACGTCGTGCGGATCGGCTTTCCCCGAATGATGCCCTGCAGGCTCATTGACCTCATAAGCCTGGCGACACTGCAGCGGGCGACGTCAAAGCCTTCACGCTTCAATTGCCGCCAGACCTTGCGAACGCCATAGACGCGGAAGTTCTGTTCGAAGAGACGCCGTATCTCGATCTTCAGGCCGATATCGCTGCGGGCGCGGATCGACAGGCGATCCACGTCCAGACGTTTGGCGACATTCTCGTAGTAGGTTGACGGGGCGATCGGCAGCAGTCTGCAGATCGGCTCGACCCCGAACACACCACGGTGTTCGTCGATGAACGAAATCATCGCTTGAAGGGGCGGTCGAGCTCCGCCATGGCGAAATAGGCCGAAGCTTTGCGCAAAATCTCGTTGGCCTGACGAAGCTCACGGTTCTCCCGCTCGAGAGCCTTCATCTTCTCGGCGACATCGCTCGGCAGGCCTGCTCTTTTGCCACTATCGACCTCGGTCTTCTTGACCCATTCGTGCAGCGTGGCTGGCGAGCAGCCAATCTTGGCGGCGATAGATGAAACGGCAGCCCAGCGGGATGGATGCTCGGCTTCGTGGTCCAGCACCATACGGATGGCACGGGTGCGGACTTCAGGTGAAAACTTGTTCGTTGTCTTGCTCATGGTGGCTCCACTTTCTCAGAAATTGGAGCCTCCGGCAAACCCGGCGCGGTTCACCTCGGCCTTGTAGAGACCGTTGATCGTTTCGGCGAGGGCATTGTCATAACTGTCGCCGACACTTCCGACAGACGGCTCGATGCTAGCTTCTGCCAGCCGCTCGGAATACCGGATGGACACGTATTGAACGCCCCTGTCCGAATGGTGCACAAGCCCGCCGCCCTGAACCGGACGCCGATCATGAAGTGCCTGTTCAAGGGCATCGAGGACAACCCGGTGCGGTTCAGTATGACGCTTTGGCCAGCCGTGTGGGAGCTCGCTTCGCTTAACAGGCAGACCATCAACTTTGCGGCTGAAATAACGGTTCGGTCCTCATAGTGGCGTCCAATAACGGAGATGCCTACAGGCATTCCATAACTGCCTTGCCAACGATCAAGGCACCCGCACCGCGGAGTATATCGACACATGCTGAATCCGTGCCTCGAGAAACACCCTTGTATCTAGGCGTGCCGCATCCCGTCGGCATGCCTTTCGTCGCGATGATGTCTTTAACCGCGATGGTGACACCCTTCAGCGGACCGCCACGTGTCCCCGCGTCCAGCTCTGCTGCCTGCTGCCGAAGAAGGTACGGTTCAAAGAACTCCATCGCTTGAGGCTCAGGCTCTCCAGCCATGATTGCTGCAATTGTTGCCTCGGCGATATCGGAAGCGGTGCGAGTGCCCGACTCTACATACTTCGCGATACTCGTCGCCGTCATGTCGTCGGGCATGGTGTCTCGTTCGTGGAACATCTTGGCTTTCAAATTAGAGAAAGTGCCCCCGAAGACGCGAATGGATCGGGGGCGGATTTGTTAAGTCAGCCGATATAGGCGCTGTCGAGTGCCATGCCGACCTGGTGCAACATCTGCGCTTTACCATTTGAGGACACTCCGATGCGGCAAGAATGTATGCCATGAGCGAGCCGTGAAGTGCGCCTTAGTGCGCCACGTGCCGCACCTCTTTTCTTATCAGGCGCTTAGCTGAAAAAGGTTCGATGACTCTGTTCGTTCCGCCATGCACAATCAGATCGGTCATAATAGCTCCCAGGACAGGAACAAGCTGAAAGCCGTGGCCGGAATATCCGAAGGAGTGGAAAACGCCGCTGGCATTGGGCGACGGGCCTATGATGGGCAGGTGATCCGCTGTCATGGCTTCCATGCCAGCCCATGTCCGCACGATACGCAATTGCCCCACGATGGGAAACAGATCTGTCGCGGCACGGGCACCCTTTGAGAGCTCTTTGAAGTTGACGAAGCTTCGCTGGGCGTCGAGATCCGCTCTTCCCTGAAGCCCCCCACCGATGACAAGCGTCCCCTGGTCCGACTGCTTGAAGGAAAGCGGGCGGCCCACAACGCTGACGACCGGCTTCAACAGAGGCGCAATGCGTTCCGTGACGATCATCATCGAGGCTTTGTGGCCGATCTGAATGTCATCGCCGACCATGGCGGCGATTTTAACCGCCCAGGCTCCGGCGGCGTTGACGACGGTTGGCGCGATGAATTCCATCGTCTCCGTCCTGACGCGCCAGTCGGCGCCCGCGTGCTCGATCGCGATGACACCCGCGCCTTCGTAAATTGTGACGCCGGCGGCTTCTGTCGCCTGGCGGAAAGCCTTGAGCGTACGGTGGGGATCTGCGGCACCATCGTTTCGAGCGATCAGTGCGCCCATGCAATGTGGCGAGATGGAAGGAACAAGGCGCAGAAGCTCCGCGCGGTCGATCAGTTCCTCATGGTCGTAACCCGCCGATCGAATCTTGGCGAGACGCTTCTCCAGAACGGTGAGATGCTCGGGCTTTTCCGCGATGCTCATCTGCCCGTAAGCATGGAAACCGCAACTGTCGCCGACAATGCGCTCAATGTTATGCCACATGTCCATGGCCTCGAGCGAGATCGGGATCTCCGCGAGATCGCGGTTCAATGTTCTGACGCCCGCAGCCGTCGCCCCGGAAGAATGACGGCCGACCCAAGAACGCTCCAGGATCGCAACCGTTTTGCCAGCTCGTGCCAGGTTCATCGCAGCAGAAAGACCGTGCAATCCCCCGCCGATGACAATCGTGTCCAATGCATTCCCGCTCATGACGATCTTTCCTGACTGTCGAGGGCTGCAAGTTCGCTCAACGTGACTGGCTTCAATGGCGGACGCACACGATAGAGGCCAACATCCGGGGCGGCCCGACCTTCCGCATCCGCAAGAACACGCGCAATGGTGTACCCGCATTGACGGCCCTGACAGGGACCCATCCCGGCACGGGTGAAGGCTTTGATCTGATTAGGACCCGGCCGACCCGATGTAAGTTGGGCGCGCACGGATGCGACACTTACTTCCTCGCACCGACAAGCGATCGTATGGTCGGGTGGAACGAATATCGATGGGCGGGGGCGATACAGCTTGTCCAGGAACGGGCGGGTTGCAAGGGCCTGCCTAAGGCGTTTGCGTGTCGGTTCCGCCTGAAGGGTGGCTTCTAGCTGTGACACTCGTCCGGACTTGAATACAATTTGCAGACCCGTCAGCACGCCGCGCAGGCATGCCGCCTTTGCTCCGCCGATCCCGGCCCCATCTCCGGCGACAAAGATATTCGCCTCGGACGTTTCGCCCCAACTGTCGAGCTCGGGCGCGAAGCTGTCCTGATCGGCGTTCCAGACGTGTCGGCAGCCCAAAGCGAGGGTCGGATGGATTGTCGGGACAATGCCTTCATGAACGAGTAAAAGCTTCGCGTCGACAGTGGCGGACTGGCCGCTCGCCGTCACGTAGCGAAGGCGCTCAAGGCTTTCCTTGCCCGTCGCTTCGATCTCGGCCACGTGCTGGATATACTGAACTCGCCGTTTGATCGACTGGAGCCAGCCGACTCCCTTGAGGATATCCATTGGCGCACTTTTCAACGCGGAAAAGAGATCGGGCAGCGCGCTGCTGATCTGGCCTGCACGAGACGTGTCGAGGAAACCCGCAATCCGACCGCCCGCTTTAAGAAGCTGAGCTGCATAAAGGAGTGAGAGAGGGCCACTCCCTGCTATCCAGACCGGCTCAGATGGGATTTGATCTGACGTCTTCAGCACGATCTGGGCAGCGCCGATTGTCATCACACCCGGCAACGTCCAGCCCGGAAATGGTGCCGGCCTTTCCTGCGCACCCGTTGCCAGAAGGAGGTAGTTCGCCTCGATAGAGCTTGCGGCACCATCGCGCGTGACATAGGCCCGCGGGCCGGCTTCGACCTGCCATACCTGCGTGCCTGGTTCGTAACGAGCGCTGCTGGCGCGGAATTGCCGGACGAGATCAAGCCCTTCCGCGTAGGCCTTGCCGAGGATGTCCATCCGCGGTGTACCCGAAACCGCTTCGATATTACGCCAGATCTGGCCGCCCGGGGTAGGCTGTTCGTCGACAACCAGCACATCCAGTCCGTAGCGCCTCGCCACGACCGCTGCCGACATACCTGCAGGCCCGGCGCCGACAATGAGCAGATCAACCTGACGGCTCATAATGCAATCCTCCGCCGTCCGAGTTGCCGCTCAATCCTCATTCCATCGCGAACCGAGACAAGACAGGTTTGGACAGATGCACCGTCTACCACGGCAAGGCACTCGAAGCAGACTCCCATCATGCAGTAAGGTGCGCGCTTGGTTTCGGAAACTGGGGTCGTGCGTGACCAGACAGGATCCTGACGCAAAAGAACTGCGGCGACACTTTCATTGGCCTCGGCTGCGACTGCCTCACCATCGATGTAGACCGTGATGGCTCCCTGGGGCACTTTATTGAGTTTCTTGAACATTAGCTAACCTGCGCAACCGATCTGAGCTCGTGGGCATTAAGAGGAAACCCGGTGACAACTCGCTCAAGAAGATTTTCGCGCATCAGCGGTCCGAGCTCTTCGAGGATATCGTTGCCACGACCGAAATCTCGGTCATAACAAGCGCTGATGATGTTCACGCCGCTCCTGTGAAGGGGCGCGGTTATGCCGGCGAGCTCGGCAAGCAAGAGCGTCGGCATCAGGCCGAAGGGTACATCTTCAAGGATGTACCGTGTATCAAGGCTCTTCGGGCCCATCGGGTCGTTTCCGCGAGCAATGACGGCAACCGCCAATTCCCAGACACGATCACCCTCGACTTTGTGGGTTAGCCTGTAGTGATCGAACACGGTGCGGACATCCTTCCCGAACGCGGAGGCGATCGCTACGCGCTCACGGTCGAGCGCCTCGATTAGGTTCCCAACCGCCGATGTGAGGTTCGTATTCTGGCCCCAGGACTCGCCACGCTCGATCCTCGTCAGATTGCATAGAGCAACGGCGAGGTGGTTCTGCGGATTCAGATTGCTTAATGCGATCGTGAGAATGTCATCTTTGAGGTTGAACCGGTCACCGAAGACGTTCGCGCATATCGCCAGTCCCGCGTCTGCGAAACGAGTTGGAACCGTTGCCATATCGACTTTGTCCCGGATGGTCCCGATGTTGAATGTGTTGGGGCCGCGTTGCTTGCTGGTCAGCACCGTCGTACTCCAGGCCACGATCGGGATTTCGATGCCACGTTCGGAAAGACGCTTTGAGAGAAACAATGCGGCAAGGGACAGGTGGCTACTGATGATGACCGTGTGGTTCTTGCGGATGAACGGTATGAGTGCTTGGAGCACGGATCGGTGGCCGTAGGCCGGCAACGCCAATACTATGACATCGTTTGAAGCCAGCTCTTCGGCTGAACGGCAGATCGCTGGACTGAACTCGCCTTCGATCATACCGGTGATCGTTAGGGCGGCTCCTTTGGCGAGGTCCACCGTTCCGGCCCCCGTGGGAGACCAGACGCTTGCTGAGTGACCTTGCTTATCCAGAAAGGCCACGTAGCCCATCGCGATTGCTCCGGCACCTGCAATTCCTACGCGCATATCTCACTATCCTTGCCACTATATGTAGCCGTTATGTATTTCCAATCATTTGAAACAGATCGAAGGTCGCGGAGGTTTGACCGCGATCATCGCAATTCCCGGTTTACTCGACTTGCACGACATGTCCGGGAGAAACCTCGACATACTTCCGCTGCGGAGGCACGTAGTCGATCGAACGAACAGGGCTCTTGATTTCGTCCATCTGACTGTTTCTCTTGATCCGGCGCCTTGCCGGATCCGGCACAGGCACCGCGGACATGAGCTTCCTGGTATAAGCGTGCTGAGGGTTGTCGAACACAGCTGCTCGCGGCCCGATTTCAACGATTTCGCCGAGATACATGACAGCGACGCGGTGACTGACTCGTTCGACGACTGCCATGTCGTGCGAGATGAACAGGAATGCCAGGTTCAGACTTTGCTGCAAGTCGAGGAGAAGGTTACAGACCTGCGCCTTAATCGAGACGTCGAGCGCTGAAACGGCTTCGTCGGCGACAATCACCTTCGGGTCGAGCATAAGGGCGCGCGCGATCGCCACACGTTGCCTTTGCCCGCCTGAGAACTCGTGTGGATAGCGCTTCATCATTTCGGCCGAGAGACCGACCTTCTCCAGAAGGGCGGCGGTTTTGTCGCGTGCCTGCGCCTTGCTTCCGAGACCATGTTGGATGAACGGCTCCATAACTGCATCGCCGATATTCATGCGCGGGTTGAGCGATGCGTAAGGATCCTGAAAAATCACCTGAATCGACTGACGAACCTTGCGCAGTGTTCGTTGGTCAAGCTTCAGCATATCATGACCATCGACAGTAATGCTTCCGCTTGTCGGATCGGTAAGACGGGTGATCGAGCGTCCCGTCGTCGACTTCCCGCATCCAGATTCCCCGACCAACGACAAGGTCTCTCCCTCGTAGAGGTTGAACGATACCTTTTCGACGGCATGCACTGCACCGGTCGTTCGGCCGAATATTCCTGAACGAATTCCGAACCGAGTGATGAGGTTCTTCACCTCAACAATTGGCGCCCTGTCCTTCGCCACCGTATCCCAGACGTCCGCGAGAGGTTTTAATTCGCCGCTTTCCGGGTCGACGATGGGAAAACGCAGAGGCAGGTGGCTTTTTCCCATTGCCCCAAGCCTGGGCACCGCGGCAAGCAGGGCACGGGTGTAGGGATGCTTGCCGCGATGGAAGATTTCTTCGGTCGGACCGGTTTCCACCTGGTCGCCACGATACATCACGATCGTCCGATCAGCGATCTCCGCAACCACTCCCATGTCATGGGTGATGAAAAGTACCGACATTCCCTCCTCATCCTGAAGCTCCTTAATCAGGTCGAGGATCTGCCCCTGAATTGTTACATCGAGCGCTGTCGTCGGTTCGTCTGCGATCAGCAGCTTGGGCCGCGATGCAAGCGCCATGGCGATCATAACGCGCTGACGCATGCCGCCGGAGAACTGATGGGGATATTCGTCGAAGCGTCCCTTCGCGTTCGGAACGCGCACTTTGTCTAGGAGGCCAAGAACCTTCCGCTTCGCTTCCTCAGCGGAGATGTTCTGATGAACGGTCAGGGCTTCGGCAATTTGCTTTCCAACCGGCAAGATTGGGTTGAGCGAGGTCATCGGTTCCTGGAAAATCATTGAGATCTCGTTGCCGCGTACCTGTCGCATCTCTTCTTCCGAAAGAGAAAGAAGCTCCCTGCCGGCAAGGATTACACGGCCTTCGATTCTGCTCGAGGCTTCCGTCAGCAGGCGCATGATCGACAGCGAGGTGACGGACTTGCCCGATCCAGACTCGCCGACGATGGCGACGGTCTCCTTGGGGGCGATATCAAACGAGATATCGCGCACCACCGGGTTCCATCCATCTCCAGCGCGAAAGGAGGTGGTGAGATTTCTGACCGACAGGACGGGCGCGGCAGAAGAGCCTGCATGATTGATTTGATCGGCGATCTGGTTCATCGCTCATTCCTCGTTTTCGGATCGATCGCATCGCGCAAGGCATCACCCAGCAAATTCAGCGCGAGGACCGTGAGAAGGATTGCAAGGGAGGGGAAGACAACGAGCCACCAGGCGCTGAGGATGTTTTCGAATCCCTCGCGGATCATTGCGCCCCAGGTTGCCGTGGGGGGAGCGACACCGAGACCGATAAAGGCAAGAGACGCCTCGGTACGAATAGCGGATGCCATCCAGAGCGATGCCACGACGACAATGTCGGACAGGATGTTCGGAAGGATGTGGACGCCCATGATTCTGATCGGCGTGAAGCCGAGGGACTTGCTAGCGTCGATGAAATCGCGTCGCTTGACGGCAATTGTGGGTCCGCGTGCGACGCGGGCAAAGGGAGCCGTCTCGGTGATCGCAATTGCAATAATAAGATTCTCAAAGCTGGCGCCGAGCATTGCCGCGACCATGAGCCCAAGGAGCAGTGTCGGGAACGACAGCATGACGTCCACAAGGCCCATGACGATCTGATCGAAGAGACCGCCGATATAACCCGCGAGAATTCCGAGCGCCGAACCGACGACCATCGCAATCATCACGGAAAGGAAGCCAATCGCGAGTGAGATACGGGCCCCATAGAGCAGGCGCGACGCCACGTCGCGACCGAAACTGTCGGTTCCCAGCCAAAACTGCGCGGATGGTGCGCTCAGGCGGTGAACGATGTTTTGCTTCAGTGGATCGTAAGGTGCGATCATCGGAGCAAAAACGGCAGCCAGCACGATCAGGAGAAGCAGTCCGATGCCAACCCAGGAGAGGCGGTTGCGACGGAGTGCGGTAAGCACCGGATTTGGCGCCTTCTCAGGCTTTGCGGATTGCAAGATGATATCGGTCATTTCGCGTAACTCACTCTTGGGTCGACAGCGGCGTAGATTACGTCGGTCAAGATGTTGACGAGGACCACGAAGGTTGCAAACACGACCATCAGGCCCTGCAGCATGGTGTAGTCGCGTGACTGAAGTGCTCCGAGAATGAGCTTGCCCAGACCAGGTCGGGTGAAGACGATTTCGACAAGAACCGAGTTTCCGATCATCGTCCCGAAGTTCAGCCCGACCACCGTCACGATCGGGATAAGAGCGTTGCCAAGGGCGTGCCGGATGATGATGCTCTTGGTCTTGACGCCTTTGGCGCGCGCGGTGCGGATATAGTCCTCACCCAAAACGTCAAGCATTGAGGAGCGGGTGACGCGGGCGATATAGGCGGTCATGATCAGGCCGAGATTGAGAGCCGGCAAAGCCAGGCTTCGCAGATGATCAATCGGATTGGCCGTAGGCCGGCTCATCACCGGGAACCAATGCAGCCAGACAGCAAATGCGAGGAGCATCAGAATTGCCGAGACGAACCCGGGAAACGAGAGGCCGACGAGTGAAAGAAGACGGCTTGCATAGTCCGGCCATTTGTTGCGGCGAATAGCTGCGACAATGCCAAGGGGGATACCGAATGCCACACCGATGATCATCGCGGCGGCGGTGAGTTCGAGAGTATAAGGTAAGACAACAGCGACTTCGGACAGTACCGTACGGCCGCTGACGGCGGAGAGCCCGAAATTACCGGTCACCATGTCACCCATGAAGCGGAGGTATTGAACGGGTAACGGCTGGTCGAGGCCGAGCTGCGCGCGCAGTGCGGCGAGCGCTTCGGCACTGGCGCGATCCCCAAGCATTGCGACGGCGGCATCACCGGGCACCAGCCGAACGAGGATGAAAACCACCGTCAGCATTGCGAGCAAAGTCGGTATGGCCAAAAGGAGTCTTCGGATTACATAGGTTGTCATATGGTAGCCCTTTCAGCATCGATGCAGCTCACCAACTCTTCGTCAAGGTTTTTGGAAATTGGACCCGCGTCGATCGAAGAATCGCGACGCTTGGTCGACGAGGGGAACAATCGGAGATCTAGCCCGGAAAGACGCGGTATAGGGCACGCGAAGGCTGGGCTTGGCCTCGTCCGACCGATACGTCTGAAATTCAGCGAATGAGATGACATATTGGCGACGGCCAACACGCGCCACCCAGAGTCCCAGGTGCGTGGGCGGCCAATGGTCGGGTGATGACATCGCGATATTATTGCGACCTCACCGACGCCTGTTTCAGGCGGGAAAAGTTCGATAGACACGGCGGTAGTTCCCCATATTATTATTGTAACTTCAAACCCGCAGGGGTAGAAAGTCAAAGTCGAAAAATTTGGCTTCATATTCGCGTGGGTTATAGTTCATGAGAAATCCGAGCCTTCGGCAACTCGAAGGTTTAATAGCGGTTGTTGAAACCGGGACTGTGAGCCGTGCATCGGAGGTCCTGCGGATTTCCCAGCCCGCGGCCAGCAAGCTGATCCAGGACCTGGAGTTGGACAGTGGTTTGAAGCTGTTCGAGAGAGAGAGCGGGCGGCTTGTCCCGACGGGTCGTGGAATGCGGCTCTACGAGGAAATCAAGCGCATCTTTGGTGGTGTCAATCAGGTCGCCCGCGCCGTTGAAGCGATGCGGAGAGAGGAATCTGGCCATCTCGTGATCGGCGTGATGCCGAGCCTGTCGGGTCCTTTTCTCGGTCGGGTCGTCGCGGGTTTTAGATCCCGCTATCCGGACGTATTCGTGGAAATCGAGACGCAAGCGTCTCAGTTTCTGACGGAATCGGTTCTTCTGGGACGTATTGATCTCGCGCTGGTCAAGAGTGGACTGGAGCATCCGACGATCATTGTTGAACCCATAGACAGCCCGCCCATGGCGGCAGTTTTGCCGTTAGGCCACCACTTGCTGGAAAAGTCTGAGCTCAGCCCGGTGGAACTTGCCTCAGAGCCCTTCGTCGCGTTCGGCGACTCAAGCCGAACGCGCATAAAAGTCGATGCGGCATTCGAGGCGCACGGCTTGAAGCCAAAAATTACCATGGAAGCAGCGACAGCGCCGAATGTCGCGGAATTCATTGCTGCTGGGCTGGGCGTTACGGTGTCGGATCCGATTTCGATGGAATGCGTCAAGGGACGCGTTGCATTGCGTCCGTTTCTCCCAAGCATTGATGCCGAGTACAGGCTTTATCGCCCGGCACGAGCCCGGCACACGGATCTGGTGCTGGAATTTTCTCGAGAGGTGCATCTGGCCGCAGCCAACACCACACTTGCCATCTAGAGCAAGACCCCGGCCAGCAACTCTCCAAGAGGAGGAAACGTAGGCCGGGGCAAGGTGGGGAGGATTGAGACGGGCTACTGCTTGAACGTCGTGTTTTCCGTGATCGGCGGCGCCAGATTCAACGCGCCTTCGAGTTCGTACCCATAGTCAAGCTCGTTCTTACGAACCCAGACCTGCATCAGGTTGAAAAGCGGGATTCCGCAGACCTGATCATAGATCTTGTGCTGCGCGTCCGACCAAGCCTTCAAACGTTCAGGATCGGTTGCAGCCTTGCGGCCTGCTTCGATCTCCGAATCGGCGGCATCGCAATGCGAGAAATTGGTGACTGCCGTCGGCTTTCCGATCGAGGCATTGGAATGGTAGAACTGGCTGAGATAGCTGTCGGCAACGGGATAACGCGCGGCACCATAGAAGACGACGTCGCTGAGATCCTTGCGGCTCTGTTCCTGATAGGTTGCGTGATCGACCACCTGCATGTCCATATTAATGCCGACCTCCGACAACTGGCCCTGCACGACCTGCATGATCGGCTGCTGCGCGGTGGCCGATGAGACGATGGCCTTGATCGTCAAGCCGTTGCCCAAACCGGCTTCCGTGAGAAGCTTCCTGGATAATTCCGGATCGTACTTATAGCTCCAGGTGCAGTCTTCACCAAGAAAACCCGATGGGACGACCGAGCAACCCTTCTGTCCGACGCCCGCCCCGACGAATTCAACGATCTGATCGACGTTCACAGCATGTGCTATTGCCTGACGCACTTTGACGTTATCGAGGGGCTTGTGAGCCTGATTAAGGAACAGCGTGCGATATTCGCCCGGTGCGAAGATATCGACCGTTGAACCATCCCATGCCTTGGCCTGGTCGACCCAGCGCTGCTCGCGCTTGCCGTATATAAGATCGAGCTCACCGGAGCGGAACGCAAGTTCGCGGCTCGCGTCCGAGGGAATGAGATTGTACTGGATGCCGTCCAGTTTCGGCTTGCCGCGGAAATAGTCCGGGAAAGCCTTCAGCGTTACCGATTGCTGCGTGACCGCGTTCTCGAACATGAAAGGCCCGGTTCCGATCGGACGGAGTTTGAAGTCGGCTCCCAGCTTCTCAGCTGCCTTTTTGCTGATGATATTGCCGCCATGGTAGTTTGCGATCAGGCCCAGGAAGCCTGGAACCGGGCTGTTCAAGGTGATCTTCACGGTCAGCGGGTCGATCGCTTCGATCGATTTGACTTCGGTGAAGTCGTTCGAAAAAGATGACGTTTTCGGATTCTTTGCACGCTCCAGGGAGTAGACGACGTCCTCGGACGTCACCGTGCCGTAGTCACCGTGAAACTTGACGCCATTTCTCAGATGGAAAGTCCAGACCAGACCGTCCGGCGTAGTTTCCCACTTTTCGGCAAGATCCGGCTCGATCTTTGTCGGGTCCGCGCTGCCGGGCGGGAAGCGAACAAGGCCGTTGAACATCCATGAGACGACACCGACATCGACGGTGGCGGTGGCCCTGGTCGGATCAAGCGTGGCGACGTTTTCGGCGGCAGCACCGACGCGTAGCGTGGCTGCCTCTGCGGCACACGGAAGTGCAGCTGTCGACAGAAAAATTGCGATTAGCGCGGAAAGGTTCAATTTCCCAGTGTGAGATATCATGTTCGCCTCCTTTGTTATTGTTTCCACTAAATTTCAAAGGCGTATAAGTGTCAAAGTCGCTGATTTGGGCGTGGTATTCGCACGGGTTATATTTACCCTCCACGGTGTGTGCAATTATTCAACCGTGAGCTTTCCAGTTGGCACTGCTGTTGGAGCAAGACTGAGAAAAGCCGGAAGTCGTTGATTTCGAGATGTTTGTCGAGTGTAGGTTCTCCGGTTTTGCGCGCAATTATCATCGTCGGCCTTTCATTGATCTCAAGGAAATCTTGACGCACAGGGCATGGTGCGCTGATCGCCGACGGATCCTCTCTCTCTCTCTCTCTCTCTCTCTCTCTCTCCTGCCTCTCAGATGCTGAACCATGCTCGCAAACGAATGGGCTGAGCCGATAAGAGTGCGCCGCCTTTTGGAGGCACCCCGAATTGCTTGCTAGGCTGCGATTTGCCGGGCTTCCCATTCATGTCGCAGATCATGACCGCAATGACCTAGCAAGACCTCGCTATATTGCCAGACCGGTGGCTTCAAGTCCGCCGGACGGATCGGACTTTTGAGCTCGTCATTCGAGGCCGGGCGAATCTAATAACGGCGTGCCGGGTCAGCAACCGGGACGGCAGATAGAAGGCGTTTGGTTTAGGGTATTGTACGTTCTCGAAAATTGCCTGCCGCGGTTCTATCTCGACAATCTCGCCAAGATACATCACCAGAACGCGGTGGCTTACGCGTTCGACGGCTGCAGTGTCATCTGAAACAAAGACATGGTGATGGAAGCTGTCGTTTCCGGTCGGGCCGACATAGGCTACGCGGATGGCCCCTCAGATCGCCCCGGCTTTCTTTTGGAAACCCGCTCGCTTGCCGCAATCGTCGCTATACGGATGGGACACAGGCTGGCCGGTCTCGAGCGGATTACCCCTCAGGATTTGGCTGGCAAACGGATCATAAAACAGGAAACAGGCACACTGTTCGCCATGCGGGTCGAGGTGGCCATTGGCGGTATCCCCCGTCGTCCCTTTCCTCGAAGTGAACTTGTCGCATGCGGCATTCAGTCTGGTCCGCGAGGGCGCGGGGATCGCAATAATCGATCCTGCCGCAGCCATCGAATTCAAAGACAGGATCGTGCTGCGGCCATTCTCGATATTTATCGATGCGGGGTTCCTCGAAGTCCGTTCAGTGAACGGTGCTACCTCTATAATCGTGGATCGTTTCGCAACTGAATTTTGGAACTTTCATGACGCCTTGATGGCACAAAGCTGTTTGGTAAGCTGACCTGTTCTAGCACTACTTTGGCGAAAAGGTTCGAATGTGTGGAACATGTCCGTCGACGTGAATTCTTCCAGACTTCGAGGGGCTGAAGCCCGCCAGGAGTGTTGCGTTACTCAGCAAGTAAGTACGGAGAAGCAAGGGGTCACTTTGTCTTTCTTGGAGCGATCAAGCATCTGACGGATTATTATCGGCCTACCTATCATCCCCACGTGTTGGCTGCCCGTGGCGATCTGGGCATCACGCTGCCGATCTCAGGGACAGGCTACGCGCTCGAATTGATTTCCTTTGTCACATTATCGATGGGCTTCTTGATCTGCTGCGTCGGCTTGGCAGTAGTCTACGGCTCGACGCCGAACGAACAAAGATTTTCGTTGATGAACTAGATGACTGCTTGAAGAGTCGGGCCATCAGCACCTTCCTGAAAGAAGCCGAAACTTTGCGCAGAATCTTGTTGCGTGGGAAAGTTCACGGGGCTCCGCTCACGAGCCTTCGTTGTATTAGCCATATCGATGCGGCCTTAGCATTTGCAATTGTCGCCTCTCTCCTTCATCTACTCATGTAGCGCTACTTACAATCGGAAATTGGATACGAGAAACAGGTAACAGGCTATTGCTGCAGGCACCGCCAGACCACGACGCCAGTCGCCGGTCCGCAGTTAGCGGGAATAGCGACCGAAGGCCCGAAACGTCTGCCCAAATCTAGCCCTTTTTTGCTAGGACTTTGAGAAAAGGTGGCAGGATATATCGAGGTGTAAAATATCATTTAGGTATTAATCATAAAGAGTTACTTGATGTTTTATTTTTCCGCTAATCGGTTCATTTTCAGTTATTCGTACCCGCTAGACTGGGTGCCGTACAGTTTTACAATAATTAATCCGAGCCCAAATCTGAGAAATTCACATACCCTACCTGGAGTTCTAGGTGCGCGGCATAAGAATCTAGCAAATTTGGAATATTCGCTTAATTTATCTAAGATTGACCTGTTTTCCGAATTATTAGAGATATGTTCTCTTAAGGGATAATCCAGTAATTGAGACTTTGTGCCAATCCATTTTGTTTTGATTGTCTTGTAAAGTTTTTCCTTTCGACCCGTTATCACGGATTGAAAAATCAACGCTTCACTCCTTTCGACTTTTTTAATGCGGTTTCTAAATTGAATTTCTAATCTTTGAAAATGGATATTTATGCTATATGACTTTATCGCCGCGAATAACTAAAGGAGATTTAGGCGGAACTTTAGGCGCTCATTTCGCGATTGGCCCACGGATGATGTAAAACACTACCTAACAAATTTGGAAAAAACACCAACCACCGACAAAGTCGGTCCAAAGTCGCATCCACTGAATTATTCACTAGTCTTTTGACGGGTGAAAATGTGCTTTAGGTCCACTAATTCCACTGTTGAGTAGGTAACGCCTCAATATATGGAAATTGCCTCCTAATTTCTCAATTCACTCTTTCGGCATTTTGAGCGGACTCCTATAAGTATTATAACCTCTGCCCTCACACTCGCCATCGAAACATCGAGCAATGAGTCATTCTTGGATAGACTTAAGGGGCAAGCCCGCCGGAAGCGTAAAAAATTTAATAGATCATCAGAAAAATTTGCTTAAGGGCACTTGGAGTAGCGAATTTCAAATTCCGGATACCAGCGAAGTTGTTGAGACAAGCGAGTTATACTTTCTATACGGGCCGAGCGAATTGCTCACAAATTTCAATGAGCAAAACGGTTCTCTCCTGATGGATGAAAAAGCGACGTGGGGGGTGTCTAACGTGGCCCCCTGGCAGTTGGAGTTAGACTTCGTGACTGCAAACCACTTCACAACCTACTTTGCGCTGTTCAAGAGCAACCTGTTCACGGCTGAGGATCACGAGTTTGTCAAACACTCGCGCTGCGCGGTCGAGGTCAGATATCCTGTCGTCGCGGTCGGGTCGCTCCCGTAACACGCGATGACAAACTCAAATCTAGGTCGCAGTACCATCAAGCGCCACCCCTCAGCAATGAATCTCTTGTTATCTAGCTTATTTACGTCATTTCGTGACTGTACCGTTTTTACTTAAATGTTGTAATGTTGCCTCCTTAATAATAATCGAATTAATAATATTTGAGTACGCCATTTTAGATATTTGCAGGTGAAGTTAATCGAAATTCCTACAGAAATATTTTGTAAAAATGTTGCGTCTTTATTATAAAAATCTAAAAATTATCCCATCGTAGATAAGTAAAGATTTTAAATTGTTAAATTGCAAGAATTAAGAAAGAAGGGCCTCCCCGATTTCGACATTGAGAAATAAATTGGTAAAATTCAAACACGAGGACAGTAAAACTGGTGAAAATGTGGAATTGAAAATTGATCTGATAATGTCCAGTATCCTCGCTTTCATCTTACACATTACGTTCGCTATTATCATCCTCTTTAGCGTAATTTGCCAGCGTGGTGTAGCATCCGCACCCCCGGCAATTGCCGATTAAATGAGACTTTTCACATCGATTTTTAGTCAATATTTGGAGGCCACTTCCCGACAAGCGTGAAAGCTTTCGGCTCGCTTTTGACATTTGTGCCAAACTTTTCTTCTGTGGGTCCCTGCCGCCACGACTTTTTGTATGTTTAAGAAGCGAAATAATGCGTGTGGGATCCACGCCGTAATTTTCACGCGGAGACGCGTTACGCAAAGTCAAGCACTCAATTATGTGTAGGGTCGGGGAGACAAGCGGTGCGTGTATATCCTTGCAATTTTCAAATTATTGGTCTTGTCCTTTTGACTTGGGGTGAACCGAACGCCTCGATATTCCCACGTAGAACTTTAATTATTCACCTGAATGATTAATGCGGCGCCGGACCCCCATTTGTTCAATTGTTTGGGAACGAGCCCTGTTAGATATTCAAGTGACAATAACTCACAACAATCCCGAGCCGTACCAATTATTGGCAGCAATCATGTGGCTCACCTTTACCACTATAAGTACGCTTCATTCTCAGGAGCCTTAAGAAATTAAGTTCTCTACCTTTGTAGAAAAAATACCACAAGTATGGGCTATACACGTCCCGTTTTCCAAATGATCGATTTGCGTGATGTAAGCGATCATGCCCTTGCAAAGTCCGCTCTAATCGGAGCGGAGGCAGTATATCGTGAATTTGTGGAGAAAACCCTAGCCAGCGCCCAAAAATCTTGGGTTGACTCGCTGAGGCGTCATGACGATCCGGACGATGCTGTTGGCATAATCCTAGCGCGATTTGCAAAAAGTCCCTGTCTGCACGGGCCGAGGCTGGAGCGGTTTGACACAATCTTTACCGATCATCCTCTCCTTTTCGTTTATGGTCCTCGCGAGAAGATTATACAATATACGAGAAATTCCCTCATCTCCGTTCATGCAACGATTGGCCTTGTGGCATGTTCCGTAGCGCCGTATGCTGAGGGTGTTACGTACCAGAGCCTACGCTATAGGCATAATCAGATATCCCCAGGTTCCTGCCTTTTTGAGGATGCTTTAGAAGCTTATATTGCTTTTTTCCCAAGCAGGTCATTTCTGGAGTTGCCCTGTCCTGTGTTTGAGGTCCACAATGGTTATGTTCATAAGTACTTCGCCCTGCAACCCGGACACCGCTTTTGGTGTGAAGTCATAGCGGTTGGTTTGGCTTTTCCTCCCGCGGGTACGGAAAGACCAGTTAACAAGGCAACCCATGCGAAAAATCGCCCTCGGGGGCGGCTGTGTTGTTGCATCAGTTAAGAAGAGATATCTGCAGCCCTACATGGGAGAGCCAAGGCGGCATTCCCGAGAATAAAGCCAGAAGGTTGACTCAAAATCAGTATCCCGATCGAAAGCATCTTATCAGAGTATATGGGGTTTGCGCTATAATATTCTTAATGCATGCCTATGTAATATCATAGACTTGTTTATTTTCTGTCTTTCTGCTGTGAACGTTGTTTTTATGTTTGAATAAATAGTCTGTAAAATATTGAATTAGTTTTAATGATGAGTATTGTTCTGATTCGGCTTAATCGTATTACTGTCTCAAGACACATAATCCAATATTTCGTAACAGGCTACAAGAATACTACACGCATGCACCAGATGTTGCAAAAAAGTCAAATAAGCCACTGTATTGTGCTCATAAAATCAAACCATTTACGTGCAAATGTCTATAAATGTAATAAGCCGATAGAAAAAAATGTGATTAGCACAAAGTAAATCGTGTATTTCTCGACATAATGGTTCCTTCAAGGCCGAACTTTGAGCCTTTTAATCTCCTATCCATTGGCGATTGTCGAGAAATGTGCTTCATAATCGGGTGTATTTGCTCGCTATATCGTATTTATATTCGAGATAATCTCCTCCTTTATCAGGAGATCTGGGTAAAATATTGGGTGAGCAAATTTAAAGAGGGCGAACTGAAGAGCGAGATCGCCGCGATGTATCTCCGTTTTCCATTTCCGCATCCGCTGGAGATTCAGTCCCCCGTTTATCCGGAGGTGATCTGTAGCAACGCGAAGCCGATTTACATCTATTCCTCAAGGGACGCCGTACTGAGCTATGTGCAATCTGGGGATGTCTGCCGATTTGGTAAGACAAATGTGCTTGCATGTACATTGGCTCCATACCAGTCAGAAGTCTCAATCAAAACAGTACGACATTTGTTCAAGTGTTTACGCCGTGAAAATTGTTTTGGGGACGACTCCGGTGAGGGCGATTTGAGTCATTTTGTGGCCATCCTTCCCACTACCTCTTTCCGGGATGGGCCGCGGTTTCACCTCGGAGGCCAAACTGTTCAATTTTTTTGGAGAGAGGGAGGTGTGGAGTTCCGCCACGACATTCTTGCGTTTGGCAAAGCGTTATTCATTGGAAAGCTGGCCGACGGATTGTCATGCGACTGGAATTGCGCGGGGGAGGATTCCTGTTTGGAACGTGGTGAGACTGCTTCATGGAGAGGCAAAATTCCAATGACCGTTCGAGAATCGAGAACACCTGATGCTTGGCGTGTAGAGGGCATGAGATACGGATTTGTCCACCCCGTGCGTCCTTCAAATATGACTCCAATGCACGATTATTCTTGCCAACCACTGCTTTCCGGAAATTTGGAGCCGAGTGTTCGTCATAAAGCTTGGAAGCGCTTCATGAAAAAGATTCAGGAAAAACGCAGATCCTTTTCAAAATTGTTTTCTCTTTGATCAGAGCAGTAGGGAATGTATTTTGTTTGAGAATGACGCTGGTTACGCTTTCGATTTTGTCAGTTTCAATAATAAGTTTGTGATATCTGAAATGTAATCAGAAGTATTAAATGAACCAGAACTTAATATTTTGAACTTTAAGTTTACTAAATTATGAAAATCACGGCATATAAAATATATGTCCCAATTAGTTTAGGATTTTTATCAACGACGCTTAAATTATTTATCGGGTCACTACGCATATTGTGATTAGAAATATCAACGATACGAAGTATTCGTAGAGCCACCGATAATTTATTTAACAGTACATAAGAAAAACAAACGTTACATGAATTTCTGAAACAACACAAACACAGATAAAGCCACACACATTTATGACATAGGCAGAGATTATTCAATATTGCGTAAGATCACGCGATTTCTGGCAGGAGCATGTCTTCAACTCAGCCCAAATGGCAGTTGAAATACTGGAACCGCCCCATATGCAGGAGCGGATCATTCATTGTTTGTTTGGTTGCCTTTGCCAACATGGGAGTCCAAGGTTTCAGGCAAGCTTCGGCAATGAGAGGGCCAACGATCTTCAGGATTTCTGGGTCTATGCCCGAAGCGTCGAAGTCCTTGGTATCAAGCACGTGAAAGCTTACCGGATAGTTTTTGGCTGCTTCCTCAAAAAAAGTCTTGACATCGAGCATGCTACCCCGGCTCCCTCCTCCTGGGACGGTGAGAATATACCGCGCCTTCGTACCAGGACGCACTGTCTCCACGACACTGTGGAAAAAGTCAGTGGCCCCAACAACATGCACGTCGAACCCGAACCTCTCCTGCAGAACGCAAAGCCCGTAAGCGTGCGGGACGAGTAGGTCAGATCCTGAGGCTATGAAATAAAGGGGGGTATCACTCTTGAAGTCTTCAGCAAATGCCTCTCCAGCCAACACACACTTCCTTGCAGCATGGAACAATGCCACCGGTAGCGCTTTCAGGGATGATGCCAGGGCTGGCATAAAGCTCCAACTTTCCTTGATTTCCAAAATACCGCCAGTAAATGACGCCATTAGCATGTGGGTAGCATGGAAAGCCTGGGTTGTTTCCCCGGTGAAAAATGCACTGTGACCATGTGAGGCGAGCGGGGTATCTTGAGACTTCGTGAAGACCACTGTTTTACAAGGCTTGTCCTTCAGGCGCTTCGCCGCTTCTACAGTTTCTGGAGTTTTCCCGGACTTTGATGACAGGATAATTAAAGTGTCTGCGGCATCAGCGATTGATGTGTTGGCTTTCAGTAGGTCCACGAATCTCGAAGCGGCGTGGCTAATGAAGCAGAGGTTTTGCGCAACCTCGTCAGTATACGCATTCAAGCTTTTTCCGATTGCCAACCCAGCACCAGCAGATACGAAGAACACCTGCCTCAGTCCATTGGCGGCGAGGCGCCGCCCGGCTTCTGCGACATTTCCAAGCTGTTTGATCGTAGGGTCAAGTTCCTCAGCGATCTTGGCTGGTTCGATCGACAGGGGTGTGTAGAGCATGTCCATCGAGATGAATTATGCAAAACAAATGCTCGTGTAATATGTTGTTGATTTGTGGGAGTATAATAGACAGCGAGGCTATTTATCCTTTTTAGAAACGCGAAAGACGTCACATTGAGCGTCACACGCATTTTTTTCTTGCTGTAACACGTTGGTTTAGTTCACTTTTGACTAGCGAGGCTTGGCGTGTCAGAGCATCTATTCAAAAGTCACTAATGGCTGCGGATCAAGGAAAAGTAAGATGGAAGGAGAATACGAGCAACATGTAGGCCCGGATAGTATGTCCCACACGCCGAAATCAACGACAAAAATGGTAGAAAAATATCAGTTAACTGAGATACTTACGTCATGGCTCACGTGCTGATTGAAAAATAATTAGTATAAACAAGGACGGCAACAACAAAAACCAAAACAACTATATTCATCAATCTTATCTAGTTCTCAAAAAAATCATATCTTCACACGTGAAAATGCCAATTTCTCAGGCCTACCTTGGCTCTGCAGAGCCCCCAAGTGGAATCAAAAGTTTTTACTTCATCCGACATGGCACGACCGACCTCAACGAGAAGGAGATGGTCGTTAACGGCGAGAAGCACTGGGGCGTGCAAGGTTCGGGAACGAACATTGGTCTTAATGAAAAAGGGGTACGCCAGGCTCTGTTGGCCGGCAATGTTCTTCGGACCCTTCCAATAAGCAAGGTTGTCTGTTCACCACTTTTACGTGCACTTCAGACTGCCTTCATCGCTAATCCGGGTTGTCCCACCTTTCAGATTGAAGATGATCTTCAAGAGCGGGATTTTGGTGAACACGAAGGCGGCTTTGGTCCGCTTCAGATGTTTGAGGACGACTATCCCGATTGTGAACCTACTGAAATCTTCTCAATCCATGTCGCCAAGGCTCTCAAGCATGCACGTAAAGAAAACGTGCTTCTCGTCGCCCATGGAGGTGTGCTGAGGGTTGTCGCGGCACTGCTCGGGGTTGCTATAACTGATGAGCATACCGACAATGGGCGTGTTCTACATTTCAGTCTGGATGCCGGAAACTGGTCTGTGCGTGTAATCCAAAGTCGTGTAGTTATGGTCACTGGCGCAACTCGCGGCATCGGCAAGGCCATCGCGCAAGAACTTATTAGGCACGGCTATCGAGTGAGTTTGGGTGCCCGCAACGTACAAGATCTGGAAGCAGTTTTTGGCGACCAGAACGAAGCTCTTCACTATGCATGTTTTGATGCACTGGATCACAGCTCAATGAAAGATTGGGTGAGCACGACCGTCGCGAAATTCAACAAGATCGATGGATTAGTCAACAATGCTGGCTGTGTCGATCATGTTGACCTCGAGAAAGAGATCAATGTCGAGATGCTTCAAAAGCAATGGGATATCAACTGCGTGGCCCCTCTAATCATGACAAAGCTATGCATGCCTTATCTGATTGAATCTGGTTCTGGCCGCATCGTTAATCTCAACTCAATGTCTCGCCAGCGTGGGTTTAATTCCTTTGTTGGCTACAATGTGACCAATCATGCATGTGGGAGCCTAACACAGATTATCAATCATATCGGATTGGACCATCGTGTAGGAGCAATTGATATATGCCTAGCTGTTTCCGCTACCAACATGAGTTCTTTGACTGATACGGTTGGGCCTGAGCATATCGCAAAACTCATCCGCGAAGAAATTGAGCGTCCCAACATTGCATTCAACTGATGAGCTTCTACTATGTTTGTGAAATAATTGCGCATTATGTGATTTGCGTTGGGCTGCAAGCAATATTGTGTGTATTTCTGATTATGTATTCCTGCCTATGTAATTGCGAAGTTTCAATTATTATATGATATTGTCTTGAATTTCAGTATTTTACGAATTCAATAATTTTAATTTCAAAATATCACTGTAGTATTGAAAATTACAAACATAAAAATTTATTTAAAATATAACAATAAATTGCAGTGTTTTATTATTTTGAAAGGTCAAGGTAAATCCTTGTGATATTCTACAAAACGCGCAGGGATAATAAAGGTCTCAGTAGTATTACTGAGCAATATTGGGGCGGTGTCAGTCCCTAGCCAACTGAAATGGTGTGATTATCTTGCATCCTTTATCCACTACGATCCCCGTGTCACCATAGCGTGCTCCGCCAACACCGTATTCATAGACTCCCGGCTCAATAGCAATCATGTCACCTTCCTTAAGTACTGTTGGGTCCCCGGCTTTGATACGAAATCCAACGCCGCCAGAACCAATTGACCGCCCAGTGCCATGCTGCATTCCTTCCTCATAGCCATATCGGACAATAACATCCAATGCGGCGTTGTGCACTTCTCCCGCCGTCACACCCGGACGGACTGATGCCCAAGCCGCCGCCGAGGCCTCACGCGCTGCTTTCAAGATTTTTTTTACAGCTTGCGGCAATTCCAGTGTGCCAACGACTACGGGTCGGTCAAAGCAAATTTCTTGCCCAAGAAATGTCGGCGTGCAGCAACAAATTTGGACTAGGTCGCCTTCCCTCATAATGCGTCCAGCAGCTACAGAATGCGCATGCGCTGAGCGCTCGGGCCCGCTACCCATAACAGTGAAGCTGGAACCGAGGGGTGAGTAGTTCACATCTCCCTTCAAAAACTTGGCCACGCACTCTGTTGCAGCGCAGTAGCCTTGGAGAGCCGCCTGCCACTCAGCGATACCTGGTGTGATCGCATCCAAGATTGCCCGAAATTTATGTACGGCAACTTCGGCAGCTTGCGACAACCGGTTCATGGCCGCTGCATCATTGAAGCGGCGAATATCTCCGACTAAGTCTGAGACATCCGAGATACCTATAGGATGAAATTTTTTAACGAGGAGATCGAGATTTAGGGCAGTGATTGTATCACAGTCGATACCAATTGTTGCTGCTTGTGGCGCCGCTTTTTTGATTCGATCGGCGATAGCATCTTCAAATGACCTGAATAATCCAGGTTCTTCCCAGTCCCCCCATTCTGCAATGACCTTCTCGGTACATTTCTTGCGTATCACAACTGCTTCGATACGAGGCGAGACAAACACTGGCTCTGAATCTGGAAGTACAATAAGGAAGACTGGCCTTACGTCTGGGAGGCCGTCCAATCCTGAAAAAAAACGATGGCTAGCCGAGCCGTGCAACAAAATAATTTCCAGCTTAATCTTTTTCATCTCGGCTTGGAGACTAGCGACGCGGTTGCGGTAGTCCACTCTAGGTGAGGAGAAACTGTTTTCGGTTGCAGTAAAACTCTCTTCGCTTAAACGGTTTGAAGATAGAGCCATGTCTTTGAGGGATATTAACAAATATAAGAGGTATTTGTAAGAAGGCAAGTTTGTTTGCTTGAGTTGGATTTGATTGCATAAATTGGTTAAGGTCTATTTATAGGTGTAGTAAAAGGCTATGGATTGTGGGCCACGTATTCTACCGCCACTCTCTAAAGTCTATGGATCTTTTTTAAACGAGTGCAAAAAAGTTTACGAAAGCGGCGTGAAAGCAGCCTATAGCTGAAGTTTGAACGCTTTGCTTTGTCATATTGGTTCTGAACGCAAGCACTGACGTATTACTTTTGGAATGGCATGCTGTAGCCGATTAATTTATTTACGTATCCATTTCACAAGCGCTTGTGTCCTTCCCTGATTGGCGCTGAGTGGCAGGATATATGACGGTGTCGTGTCCGTGCAAATGTTCGTTGATGCGAAAATTTGTCTATGCTCTTCCTGTGGATGGGAAGTTGGAATGTCCGCGGGTTTGCAAAGTAGAAATGTCCGCATGTCACCACACGCAACACCGACCAGCCCCGATCTGAGCGGCTGAT
The DNA here is from genome assembly GCF_014196515.1 of Rhizobium skierniewicense. GTDB lineage: Bacteria > Pseudomonadota > Alphaproteobacteria > Rhizobiales > Rhizobiaceae > Agrobacterium > Agrobacterium skierniewicense. Next base: position 103,607 of record NZ_JACIDV010000010.1, read on the forward strand.
CCCGCTTGCAAGATCAGATCGGGGCGGGTGATTGACACACCTCTTCGGCTTTAGCTTTGAGACGCCTCACTCCGCAGCCGGCTGTTGCGACAGTGCTTTCTTTCGCCGCGCAATCACAACCGGATCGGTCGTGAAGTCTTTCCGACGACCAGGTCCACGAGCGCGTTTGATGTATCCATTCTTATCGCTGTTGTTCTTCACGTCAGGCGCCGGGCGCTCGTCCTGACGCTCCTTGATATATGCCAGGACATCACCGAGCCGCCTGTTCTCGGTGATCGCCGCATGCGTTACCCGCTGGTCCTTGTCGAACACCTGATAGGGCAGGGAATGTCCCTTCCATCGCACATCCAGCCGACCGTCCGCATAGGCATAGGTCTCGACATAACGGCCAACCAGGCCACGCGTCACCGCGGTCTCCTCCAGCATGATCCGCTTGCGCTCGAACGAAAACGTCAGCTGCGATCCGACATAGCGCTGCTCGCGCTTGCACAGGATCTCAGTCAACCGATCCGGCGCCAGATTCAGCGGCCGATGCAGATCGTCGGGACGGGCAGGGACGATTGCAAAACGCGCGTTGTAGTCCTCTATGAAGCCCGGCAAGAACGCATTGCCCGCCTGCATGCTGTCGATGCCAGAAAGCCTGAGCTCCTTGACCAGGCGATCCTGCAGCGTCCGGTTCATCCGCTCGACCCGACCCTTGGCCTGGCTCGAATTTGCACAGAGAATCTCGATGTTTAGCTCGCAGAGCGCACGCCCGAACTGGGTCATGCCCTGACCACCCCTGGCATCCTTCTTCGCCACCCGGAACACTGAATGCTTGTCCGAATAGAAGGCAACCGGCGCGCCATGACGCTTGAGATACAGCTCCAATGCCTCGAAATAGCTGAAGGCACTTTTTCGGAGCGCACGAAGCGCAGCTGCATCAACCTGCCGGTCGCATCGTCGACAAATACCAGCAGCGAGCAAGACGGTCCGCGATCCTCGAACCAGCGATGCTCCGAGCCGTCGATCTGCACCAGTTCGCCATAGGCTTCTCGCCGTAACCGCGGCTGATGAAACGTCCGGCGCTGCTTGCGCGACAGCCAGGGGCCGGCATCAGTCATCCAGCTGCGCACCGTCTCGCGCGATACACGCAGTCCATTGCGCTCGGCCAGCTTCTCCGTCGCCAATGTCGGCCCGAAATCCGCATAGCGTTCGCGAACCAGCGTCATTGCATAATCGCGAACCCCGGCGCTGATCCGGTTGTTCGACGGCCGACCGATTGCCTTGTGCCGGATCGAAGCCGCCCCGCCAGTCCGCATGCGCTCCAGCAGCCGGCGCACCTGGCGCTCGCTCAGATCAAGCACATGCGCCGCCGATACCGTGGTCATCCGGCCGGCAACCACCTTCGACAAAATCTCGATCCGTTGCAGATCGCGCTCGCTCATCGCTATCAATCCCATCTGCAATCTCCCAGGCATCGTTAAGGCCCGGGGAGAGTGACATTCCAACTTTGAAGAATCAGGACACTTCAACTTTGCGGCTACACTTCCTGTCGACGTAATATCGATTATGAGATAGCGTTTTCCAGCCGCTTCACGTTCGGTGCAATGTAGTTTCAAATCATACGCGTTAATTTTCACTGATGGGTTGGAGGAGCAACTGGTCGTTGCCAGACCGCGCCGACGGCGTTTCGGATCATACCTGGGGAAAAATAAGTCCGGCACCGAGAACCTAATCAATCGCGATTTCCATGCAAAAGCGCCGAACCTGAAGTGGCTGACAGATATCACCGGGTTCAATATCCCAGCCGGGAACGTCTACCTTGCGCGCATCATCGACTACTTCGACGGAACGGTCATCAGTTGGTCGATTGGATCGCAACCAGACGCGGGGGAATACTATGCTTGATGCAGCCATTGAGACCATGACAGACGGCGAGGAACGACCAATCGTCCATTCCGCTCGCGGAGCTCATTATCGCTGGGTCGGCTGGCTAATGCGGATTAGCGAAGCAAACCTAATTCGCTCAATGCCCCGAAGGACTGCTCACAAGATAACTTTGCTTGTGAGGTCTTCTTCTGCCGGATGAAAACAGAGCTCTTCTATCCCCGAGACTGGAAGGCTATTAGAATCGAACAGTTCGTTGCCGAGATAGACGCTTATATCCGCTGGTACAATGAGAGGCGTATTAAGATATCCCTGGGATCACTCAGCCCGATCGAATATCGAAGAAGTCTTGGCCCTAACTTGTAAAGCTGTCCAACTTTTTATCCACACCCCCTCCGGGTCAGTTCTCAATGGCAATCAACAAACTTGCCGCAAAAGCAACGCAGTCGGCTCGAAGATCGCACGCCTGCTCAACGACAAATGCAACCCACGACAAGAACATCAACTGGCGAGGAAAGAGGTCTACTATGAACCCAGATATTTGTTGAACAGGCAGAACGTCTGACCGTCCCACCAAAGAAGTTTGACCCGATCAGCGCGCTTTTCGCGGAAACCAAAGATCGCGCCGATAGACCATCAATGCCACTCCGCATGTCGGTCACTCCGCAGGCCAGACAGACCCCACATTTCCCGATGGCCCGATCATGCCGCCTCCGCTGCTAGCGGCTACCGCCGGCGAATTCCGACGGCAGCCACATCGGCTTGGGAAGCCTAAGTTTCTTCCGCGGAGGTGTCCAAAACTCCAATCATGGTCGGAGCGCCAGCGACTCTCTTGCGCCACAGCATGACCACGATGCCGACGACGATAAAGGCGCACGTCACGCCTAGGAGAACCGCGGAAACGGCGGCGGATTCTGGACTTGTGTTGAAGCGGATCCCTTCCCACAATTTTCTCGGCAGTGTCTTGACCGAAAGGTCACTAAGAAAGATCGATGCCACCGATTCATCAAATGAAAGGAGAACGGCAATCAGTGCGCCGATTGCAAGACCAGGTAGCAACAATGGGAAGACGATCGTACGAAAAACGCTCCAAGGGTTTGCTCCGAGGCTTGCCGCCGCGAGCGAAAGCCTTGGATCGATCGAGCTATAAGTCGCCGATGCTATAAGATAAACGACGGGGAAGATCAGCACCGTGTGTGCTATGATGATACCTATTTCCGTATCCACAAGCCCAACCCGTGCGAAAGCAAGATATGCGCCAAGCGCGAATACGACGGCCGGGACGCTGAGGGGAGCTTGCACCAAGGCTTCTAACACCCCCTGAAGTATAAACTTCTGCCGACCGAATCCGAGCACGGCGAACGTGGCAAGCACCAGGCTGAGCAAGCAAGTGGCTACACCAATACGTAGGCTCGTAACTGCCGCGCTAGTCCATTCTGAACTGCTGAAGATGGTCTCGAACCAGCGCAACGAATAGCCAGGAGGCGGAAAGATGAGTACGTCGGCCGAGCTGAACGATACCGGAAAGAGAACAACGAGCGGCAGGAGAATGAAGATTGAAATCAATGTAAGATAAACTGGTTCAAACAAGCGTGCGCCGTTCGACAACAGTGTCGAAAACTGAAACCGAGCAGAGGGTAATGCCACAGGACGACGTAGAAGATCCATGTCCGCGTGCCCCGCTGACGGCTGCGATCGGTTCGCAGGCGACGAGCCTGGCCTTTGCCAACGAGAGAAGAAGCTCAAACCCCAGCTCAACAGGGCGACGACGATTGTCGCGATCAACGCGAGTGTGATGCCAAGTGCTGCGGCGAATGGCCAGTCTGCACCAGTCTCGATCTCCGACTGGATTACTTGCGCGAGCATTTGCTGGCGTTGATTGCCAAGGAAGGCCGGCGCAATGAAGCTGGCGATGGTGAAGAGGAAGATGATGATGACGCCTGATTGGATTCCACGTATCGAGAGTGGGATGACGATGCCAAACCAAGCCCGGAGCGGGTTCGCGCCAAGAGTGTTGGCTGCCAGCAGGACGCGGCCGTCGATGCGACGAAGCACTGTTACAAGGGCGAATGCCATCATAGGAATTGAAGAGTGAACCAAAGCGAGGATGACCGCAGGTTCGCTGAAGAGGAGCGGCAAGGGTTCCGAAATAAGACCAAGACTAAGCAGCGTCCCGTTGATAAGCCCACGCTGGCCTAGGATTGCCAGCCACGCGAAGGTTCGAACCAGAACGCTGCTCAAAAACGGAACAAGGACCAGCAATCCGAGAAACATCGCCTTAAATCCCGTCGCCCGGCTCAGGAGCCACGCCAGCGGAAAGGAGACAACGAGTGTTATCGCAGTCGCTTCAAGGCTGATCCGCACCGTCGTCCAAATGATTTTCAGGTATACCGGACTTTCGAAAATCTTGAGAAAACGCCCGGCGGCATTTCCGCCGAACGCAGAGGGCACGATGTAAAGCAGTGGCAGTGCGAATGCGACGAGGAGGAGGATAAACACCGGAGCAAGTAGGAAGAGTCGCTCCCAGTCTCTTGAAAAATTTCGCGTCATCGTCGTTTGCTCCTGCCTTAAACCGATCAGTTCATTATGTATGTGGACCAGCGAGCCTTCACTGCATCACGATTGTCGTTCCACCACTTTGAATCGAGGATTGCGCCAAGCTTCGCATTCTCCGGGTAGCTTGGGAGGTCTTTTGCGACCGCAGGATCGAGAAGCTTAAGCGCTTCGACATTGGTTGGACCGTAGGGGATGTTTCGTGTCAGCTCCGCCTGGTTCTCGGGCTGAACAGCAAAATTGATGAATTTCATCGCTTCATCCTTGTGCGGAGCACCTTTCACGACGACCCACCATTCCGTATCGGAGACGGACGCGTCCCAACCGTAAGCCCAGTTTGCCCCGGCCTTGATCGCGTTATTCACTCGGCCGTTCGGGATGTAGGCCAGATCGATTTCACCCTGCTGGATCAGCGCCTGGGTGTCAGCGGCACCCTTGTAGGCAACGATCTGCTCTTTGACACGGTCGATCACCTTGAGTGCTCGGTCGACGTCCAACGGGTAGAGATCGGCAGCCTTGACGCCGTCGGCGAGCAGGGCAAATTCAATCGTGTATTCGGGCTCTAGCGGAACAGCACGACGAGCTTTCACCGAGGGATCGAAAAACTGCGCCGGCGTAACGCCATTCGCAAACTTCGCCTTGTCCCAGGAAAGGTTCATGCCGAATGTGATATAGCCGATGCCGTACTTGGTGCGGAGTTCGGCGGGGACACCGTCGGCCTTGATTACGTTGTAGTCGAGCGGTTCGAGAAGGCTGTCCTTGGCCTCGTTCGCATGTGCCGAACTTTCAGCGGACACGACATCCCACGTCACATTACCGCTCTCAACCATAGCCTTGACCTTCGCGTAGGCTGAACCTGTCGTGGCAGTGACCTTTACACCCGATGCTTTGTTGTAAGGCTCGAAAAAAGCCTTTGTCTGAGCATCCTGAAAAGTGCCACCGTATGAAGCAACTACCACTTCGGCAGCGGATGCTGCGCCAGCAAGAAGAAAGACGGCCGCAGCTGCAAGCCAAATCCCAGTTTTTTGTTTGATCGTTCCCACAGTTTCTTCTCCTCTAACATTCCGCTTTAGGGTCATCCTTCAGTCGGAAGAACGGCGACGGACGCTGGAGCCCAGCGCGCGATTACGCTTTTTCCGGGCTCAAGGCTTCCGGCCAAAAGGTCTCCTCGCATGACGTTGGCAAGCAGCGATTGCCCGTCAGAAATTTGCAGTGCTACGCGCCACCCGGATCCGAGATAGGTGATGTCGCGAATTGTTGCTGGAACCGCGAAGCCTTCGTCCGAATTTGCTTCGGCGACTGAGCGGATAGAAACGCTTTCCGGTCGGACCACAATATCGAAAGGCGTCTTAGCCGGGGACGGCAGCAACTGGCGCCCCCCTGCGATCTCGTATCCTCGGCCCTCGTCCAGGTTTGTAACCCGGAGGATCGAGCAATCGCCGATGAACCGTGCAACAAAATGATTGGAAGGCGCTGCGTAAATGGTCTCAGGATCGGCTACCTGAAGTAGTTCACCGCCCGACATGATTCCAATCCGGTCAGCCATCGCCATGGCTTCCGACTGGTCGTGGGTAACATAGATGACGGTGATGCCGAGTTCGTGCTGGATGCGCTTCAGCTCGTGCTGCATCTGGTCACGAAGTCTCCGGTCGAGAGCTCCGAGCGGTTCATCCATGAGCAAAATATCAGGGCCGAAGACCAGTGAGCGAGCAAGTGCCACACGCTGCTGTTGTCCTCCAGACATCTGTATAGGATATGAAGCCCCGCGATCTGTCAGGTTGACGAGACTGAGCGCCGCTTTTACGCGCTCGTCTCGTTCACTTCGTCCGACGCCGCGCATCTTGAGCGGGTAGGCGACATTCTCGGCTGCGGTCATATGCGGGAACAAGGCGTAGTTTTGAAATACCACGCCGATGCTGCGGCGGTGCGGCGGCACCTCCGTCACGGAAGTGCCGGACATCAGCACCTTGCCTTCGCTCGGTTGGTCGAAACCCGCAAGCAACATGAGAAGCGTAGTTTTGCCGGAACCACTTGAGCCGAGCAGTGCGAAGAATTCGCCCTTTGCGATGTCGAGGGTGACGCCGCTCACCGCAGTGACCGGCCCATAGCGCCGGGTGACACGATGGAAGGAAACGGCGGGGAGCGACTGGTCTGTCATTAGATGTCCCTGCCCAATTCAAGAGGCGTGAGCGGCTCGTAGCCCGTCTCCGTTACAAGGATGGTGTCCCCAAAACGGGCGCCGCCAACGCCATCGACGTAAACACCAGGCTCGATGCCCAGCAACATGCCGGCTTCGAGAACCGTCGGATCGTTGGCCTTGATCTCAGGGAATTCGGGATCTGACAGGCCGATACCGCGCCCAGTGCGATGCTGCATAGCGCCGCCGTATCCATGGCCCTCGATAACCGCGACCGCAGCGGCGTGGACCTCGCCAGTCGTAACGCCGGCACGAACTTTCGCCAGCGCGGCTTCTTGCGCTTTGCGTGCGACATCGACAATCTTGCGAAGATCATCCGAGACTTCTTCTGACCCCACCTTCAGCGGTCGATCGAAACATATTCCGTGGCCAAAGAAGGGGCGGCCGCAATAGCAAAGCTGTACGACCTCGCCTTCGCGCATTGGGCGACCCGCAGCAACAGCGTGTGCACGACCGGAACGGATGCTACCGCAGCCCATGACGTGGATGCCCTGCAGAAGCGGCGAATGGTCTTCGTCGCCATTCCACCATTCCGCTGCGCGTTCCATCGCGGCCGTGCGCGATGCGAGCGCAACTTTCCACTCCGGAACGCCAGGCCTTACTGCATCTCGGCTTGCCAGGAACTGGTGTGCTGCGATATCGGCGCTACGGCGAACAACGTCAATCGTTGCCTGATCCTTACGTCGGCGCACCTCGCGGATGATGTCAGTAATATCGACGATTCGATCGCGACCGAGAGCATCGCGAACCAGATCCAGGCTGCGCGCGGAGGTGGCGTCAAAATCTACGCCAATCTTGCGTGCTGTTGGGGCGACCGCCTCGATATGCTTTGCCAGAGCAGCCGAAAAGGACATTGGCGTCTTGGCTGGCTCTTCCCACTCAACCCATTCGACGGCGACCGGAACGGTACACTGCGAGCGAATTTCAGGTGCTTCGATGCGTGGAGAAATGAACGCCGGGTTGCCATCCTGAGGGAAGACGAACCAGATCGGCCTCACGGATGCGATGCCGTCGAGCCCGGTAAAGAAGCGATGGTTGTCGAAGCTCGACAATGCGAGAACGTCAATGCCGTTCTCCTTCATTGCGGTTCTGGCGCGCTCTATGCGCCTGGTGTAGTCGGCTTCGTTCGGAAATGTCAGTTTGGAGTCTGCTGGGTTTTCTGTCATGGCGCTCTCACAAAGGAATATCGCGGGTGATAGGACGGGCGTGACCAAAGGCACCGCGCGTCCCGCAGATTAGCGCAGAGTATTGGGCTGCGTCTTTACCGGCTTCTACGAGTGGAACGCCGTTCAATACGCGGCATGCCAATCTGGCGACAAATGCATCGCCTGCCCCGAGGGTGTCGACGGCATCCACGGGCACTGCGGGTACGAAAAGGGCTTCACCCTTATAGGATACGGTCGCCCCTTTAGCTCCCTGCGTAATTGTTACGAGCTCGACTCCGGCAGAATGGGCGATATCGAGGACCCGGGCGATTTCAGTCTCGCTCGCACCCGAGCGCGAGAAGGCCGCAACCTTCACGTAGGGCAATACGCTCGCCGCATAATCCAGATCACGATCCGAAAAATCGAAGGAGATCGCAACCCTTTCGCGGATTTCGGGAAGCTGGCCGTCTAAGCGACTCGTCTCACCCGTATGAGCCAGATCAAAACCTGCGAGGTACTCAAGTTCAGCACTATCGAGCTGGAGCATCGACACGCCCTTTTCGCAAAGGCCCCATTTCCGATTGTTGCCGTCGTCATCCATGTGAACGGTCGCAAAGGCATTGGGGCCGTCCTTGACACGCAGATGTGTCAGATCTACGCCTTCGGCCTGGAGGCTCGACCGGATCAGATCACCATCCGAGTCCGTCCCGATAACTCCAAGGTAGGCAGCATCCATTCCGCTGCGCGCGGCATGGACGGCGAAATTCACCGCATTGCCACCGGGAAACATCAGCTTTTGATTATAATATCGGTCGACCACATTGTCGCCGACGCCACAAATACGCATGTCGCTGCCTCAGTAGGTTGTTTTGAACATGTAGCGGCGGTCTGTCAGCAGGTGCCCGGTGACAGCTTGATAATGCTCGGCGAGGCGCTTCGAGAGCGTGGACAGAAGCAGTGGAGAAATCTCACCGCGCATTGACGCGGGTACACCCGGCAAGGTGTAGTCTTTAGAGTCGACGACAAGGCAGCGCTTGGTGTTCTTGTTGAGGAACGTTTCAACACGATCGATCACAGCACGGGTGTCGTCTTCGCCCTTGAACAGCAGGACTGGCGTATCAGGCTGAACGACTTCGAAAGCACCGTGGAGAAATTCGTTCGCATTGAACCAGGATGCATGCTTCCACTGCATTTCCATCAGGTAGCACATCGCAAACCCGTAGCCCGCACCTTGATTTGGTCCAGCGGAGAGGACATAGGTGAATGGCTCGGGACCAAAGGTTTTGGCGATTTCATGCAGATGAGCCTCTGCTTCTTGGATTGCCTTCTCGAAAGCGGCCGGCACAGCGGCATAAGCCTGGTCGATTGTCGTGAAATCGAGTTTAGAACCAGCGGCCTTCAACAGCGCCGTGACCATCAGGCCGATCAGAACCTGCTTCGGAGCAAGGATCGTGCGGTCGCTGTTATAGGTGAAGACCTCATCGCATTCAGCAGCAAGGTTGGTGGTCTCGTTCTTTGTGAAGCCAATAACGTGAGCGCCGGCGGCGCGCGCCCAGCGGGCGGCTTCGATCGTCTCTCCAGTCGTGCCGTTATGGGAGGCGACCAGGACAACCGACTTTGGACCGAGCAATGCAGGGCGACGGCGATTAAACTCCTCGCTGTTGAAAATGAACGTCGGGAATTCAGCAGCACGATCTGCAAGGTATGATGCTGCCGAGAAATCGTTGTAGGAGCCACCGCAACCAACAAGGAACAGGTTGCTCATGTTCTTGGCTGCTGTCTGTGCCACGCTAGCGATACGTTCACGCTGCGCGACCGCCGCCTCTGTGATGCGGCGGAAATCGACGTCGGGCGAAACAAGGTTTGGATAGTTTGTCATGATGCTCCTCATATGGCGGCGATGTGTGATACCGCTCTCATGTGATACCGCTCCCATATTTTGCTGGCCGCTGTCAAGAGATTTGTTTAAGGTGTCTTGGTCTGATACGAGACGATCTTCCTGACCTTCGAGGCGACCATGAAATGAAAGAAAATGAACGCGTAGGCAGCCAGCCGACAATCGATGATGTGGCACGGGTTGCAGGTGTCTCTCGAGCCACTGCTGCGCGCGTCCTGGGTAGTTACGGCTATGTTGGAGCCGACACGCGCAAGAAGGTATTCGCCGCAGCGAAGAAACTGGCTTATCAGCCCAATCAACTGGCCCGAAGCATGGCGACAGGGCGTAGCAAGACGATCGGTGTCGTCATTGCCGATATCGAGAATCTCTACTTCGCCCGCGCGATCAGAGCCATTACTGACACCGCCAGTGCCAAGGGTTTCGCTGTCATTCTAGCGACGACTGATGAAGATATCGCGCTTGAACGTGAGGCGGTGCGTGTTTTGCTATCCAAGCGAGTCGATGGTCTTATCGTATCGCCGACGTCCAGCATCGATGTCGATCATCTAAAGCGTGCCAGGGACGGCGGTTGCCCGCTGGTTTTGCTTGATCGCCGCGTGCCCGTCCTCAATGCAGATACGTTTGCAATCGACAACTATGGGGCGGCCCACCAAGCGGTTGCATCGCTAATTGCAAAGGGGCACCAACGCATTGCGCTCGTCTCAAACGCTCCGTCTCACGGAGAGAAAGAATACCTGATTTCGTCCGTTCGTGAGCGCATCGACGGTTATCGTGCCGCTTTGCACGATGCAAACATCGAGATTGACCCCAACCTGGTGGTTCTCGGCGGTTGGGACATTGAGAAGTTGGCTGAGAAGGTCCGTAGGCTCTTTGATACACCGGACCGTCCCAGCGCGGTTCTTGCCACAGATAGTTCTGTGGCGCTTGTTTTGTTGAACGTTTTCAGAAATTTACGATTGGTTATCCCGGATGAAGTCTCGCTCATTTCTTTTGATGATGCTGATTGGACGGCGGCGGTAACACCTCCTCTGACCGTCGTCTCGCAACCGATCAGAGAATTGGCAGCTGCCGCCACCGAGGATCTTATCGCTCGGTTAACTGGAGAGACAACTGAAACAAGTCGGGAGACGCTGCTCCAGGCGACTCTGGTCGTGCGGGACTCTGTGAGCACCGCTTCAGCGCAGCAGCCATCGGGTAAGGTAAAACGACCCCGGAAGGCGAGCAAATAATCAGCCCTGCATTACGCATCTGCGTGTATAGGTTTAATCTTAAGCAACGTTGTCGTTTCGGCCATGATTATGTCGTCGTCTGAATTACAGGCGTGGCCTCCACTGTTTGCGCCTTCCGGTCCCTGTCTCTTCGATATGGGCGGGCAAAATGTCGCTCAAGTCGGGCTCCGAGAGCAGAGATACTCCAGCAAAGCGCGAAATAGACAACGAGAATGGCGCCATAAACGAGATAGGCGGGGCTACCTCCACGTGAGATGGTGGTCTGCTCGATGAGGATCTGGGCCGAGCGAAGCAGTTCGTTCACACCAAGTACTGATCCTAGAGAACTCGCCTGTACCAGACCTGTAACGAGGCTGACATAGGGCGGCAGAATGATGGGCATAGCCTGTGGTAATACGACGAGGAGTAGCCCTTTCCAACTGCGTAAGCCGGAAGACAATGCCGCCTCTCGCTGTCCTATGGGCACGGAGAGCAATCCGGCACGGATGATGTGCGCCCCGTTCGCGCCGCCCCAAACGGAAACACTCAGAGCGCTCGACCAGAACGGGTTCAACGAAAGCCCTGCATGTGGAAGCACGAAGTAGACCATCAGTACGGTAACCATCAGCGGGATGTCTCGAAGGCACTCCACCAGACCGTAAATCGGGCGACTGACCCATCCGGTCTTCACGGAAAGTCCGGTCGCGAAGATGACGGCGAAGAAGGTGCCGCCCAAAATCATGACACCGGAGAGAAGCAGGGTGTTGAGAATACCGTCAAGCAGGAAGGACTTGAATTCGAGAAGCAGCATTTCTTACCACCCGCCAAAGGGTCTGTTGAGGCGGCGTTCGACCATGGAACCGACGCCGGATGCGGTAAAGACGCAAAGCAGGTAGATCACGCAGATCGAGGCAAACATCTCAATCGCCCGGAAATCATAGGCGATCCTGTCGACGGCGACGAAGGTGAGTTCCACGAGGCCGATTGCCTGCAGATAAGCGGAGTTCTTGATCGTAGCGACGATCGTATTCATCGAAGATGGCAGCGCGGCGCGCGCGGCCAGCGGCAGCACGATGAAAACGCCGTAGTGCCATCGTTTAAGGCCAAGCGATGCCGATGCATCCTGCATTCCCCTGTCTACCGCCGCCAAACCTGCGCGGAAATTCTCGATCTGGAATGCACTGGCCCAAGCCGTGAGCGCGATCACGCCGGACCAGAATATGCTGAAACGCAAGCCGAGGCTGGGTAGACCATAGAATACAAAGAAGATTTGAACGAGGAATGGCGTGCCGCGTATGAACTCCACATAGGCGGTGACGGTATATTCCAGTGCCTTCACGCCACTTGTCCTCATGATCGAGCCGATCACGCCGATGATGCAAGACAGCAGGATCGCGATGAAACTGACGAGCAGCGTCATCCTGAGGCCGGACATCAGATCCGGCAAGGCTTCGAGAATATAAGCAAAATCCATAGCCACCATCCGTATTCGCGTTAACGGTGAGCGTCGGCCCCGGCCGCGATGGCTGCCGGGACCTCATCAGGCGTTCACTTCGTGGCGGGCGGATCCGACTCGAAGGACTTGATCATTTCAGCGGCGACGACCGGATCCTTGACGTAGGTCGGAACGGTCTTCGAGTAGAACTTTTCATCCTTCAGCTTCTTCAGCACGCCGTTGACGAATGCCTTCAGCTCATCTTCTCCCTTGCGGATGCCGACGCCGTTGAAGCCGAGGTCAACAGGCTCTTCGAGCGCGCGGAACTGGGGATAGCTGCTGGCAAGCGTCGCGATGGTGATGGCATCCCCGACATAACCGTCGGCGCGTCCCTGCTGAAGGGCCTGAAGATTATCGGCATTGGTGTTGAGTTGAATAAATTCGAGCGTCGGTATGCGCTCCTTGAGCCATTTCAGCTGCGAACCGCCCTTGATGATGAGCATGGATTTGCCATCAAGATCGGCCAGCTTCTGGACCTTGCTTTCCTTCGGGACGATGACGCGGCTGCTGCCCCAATAATAGATGTTGGAATAATCGATGACCTGCTCGCGCGACGGCGTTTTGCCGAGTGTCGCGATGATGAGGTCGATCTTGCCGCCGGTCAGCGACGGGATACGGGCATCCGTCGCGACGCAGCTCAATTCCGCCTTGTTGGCTGAACCGAAAGCGGCAATTCCGATTTGCTTGGCAATATCGATCTCGATGCCGGCCGGCTTGCCATCGGTGCCGGATGCGCCGAACGGCGGCGAGTCGCATTTTACGCCGATGCGGATTATGCCGGCGTCCTTGATGGCCTTGGGCAGAGTTTGGGCGGAGGCAGGTGCTGAGGCAAGCATTAGGGCGGCAATGGTCCCTAGAGCTGTTGCCGTGCGCGAAATCATACTGATTGATTTGGTCATAGCTGCGGTTCCCTTTGTTTCATCGTTGTTGATCGAACGTTTCTCGTTCTTGTATTTTTGCCGCACCTTTCCTCGGATGGGGAAAAACCTGTTGCCGACACGGCTAGTGCAGAATTTGCTTCAAGAAAGCTCTTGTTCGGCTTTCCTTCGGAGCGCTGAAAAATTCTTCCGGGGATGCGACTTCGACGATCCGGCCCGCGTCCATGAAGACGACCCGATCCGCGACCTGGCGCGCAAAGCCCATTTCATGGGTCACGCACACCATGGTCATGCCGTCGTTAGCAAGCTGCGCCATCGTGTCCAGCACCTCGCGAACAAGTTCAGGGTCGAGCGCGGATGTCGGCTCATCGAAAAGCATGATCTTCGGATTCATGCAGAGCGAGCGGGCGATTGCTGCGCGCTGCTGCTGGCCGCCGGAAAGCTGGCTTGGGTAAAAGTCGGCCTTGTCAGGAATGCGCACCCGTTCCAGATAGGAGCGGGCGACGGCCTCCGCATCTTTTCTGGAAACGCCCTTCACCCAGCGTGGCGCCAGCGTGCAGTTTTCGAGCACGGTCAGGTGCGGATAAAGATTGAAGTTCTGAAAAACCATGCCGACATCCTGCCGGACGCGATCGATATTACGCCTGTTTTCCGTCAGCTCAATGCCATTGACGACGATGCGGCCCTTCTGATGCTTTTCCAGATGATTGATGCACCGGATCATGGTCGACTTGCCGGAGCCCGAAGGCCCACAGACCACCACCTTTTCCCTGCGACTGACTGTAAGGTTGATGTCGTACAGAACCTGCAGGATGGAGAACCATTTGTCGACGCCTGAAAGCTCGACAGCAACGTCCGTATCGTTCATGCCTGGAGCACCTCCTTTGCCGCCATCCATTGGTCTAATCCTTTGCCCTCAGGAAGGCAGCGCCCGATCCTGATCCGTGAAACGGGACGGGCGAAATTTTGCCAGTAGCGGACTTGACTGCCCTGTCACGATCTCACGGGCAATCAGCTCACCGGTAATCAGGCCGAGCGTCGCTCCGCTATGGCTGAAGGCGACGAAATAGCCCGGAATGCCCTCCAGAGCGCCGATGACCGCCTCACCGTCTCCCGGCACTGGCTTGGGTCCACAATGGTAGCTTTCAAGCTCCAGCTTCGGATTGCCTTCTAGAACGCGCGAAGCTTCGGACAGGAGACGGTCGATCATGTCCTGTTTTATTTCGTAGCTGCCATTGGAATTGCGGTTGAGCGCAGCTTCCGACCATGCAGAATCGCAAACGATAGAGCCGTCAGGCGTAGGTCGCAGCGCGACATTCGGCGTATTGAGCACGGCACGAACGGCATGACTGAAAGGCTTAGATTTAACGAGAAGCGTGGTCGGCGTGCCATCCGCGATAAAATGCCCGGCGTCCTTCACCATGCTGGGCACCGCCGAGCCAGTCGCAACCAGAATTGCATCTGCTTCGACAAGCAGGCCACTGGCCGTGGATACACCCGTTGCACGGCCGCCCTTCACATCAACACTCGCCTTGCCAGCATCAGTGATCACCTTACCACCGAGCGTCTGAAATTCCTGTAACATCAGTTCGATCAGCGAAGGCAGATCGACCCAGCCCTCCCCCGGATTGAAGATAGCACCCTGACGCGAGATCGCGCCGGCATCGATGCCGGGCGTGACCTTGGCCACATCGGCTGGATCGAGAAGCTGGCAGTCGTAACCGATCGACTGTTCATATGCGAAGGCTTCGGCAATGCGGTTCGACGCATCGTCCGCATCCCACGTCAAACCGCCTTCGAAGCGCAGCCACGGAGCGCCTTCGTTGCGGCTTGCAAGAGTACGGTAACGGTCCATGCCGATGATCCGCAAACGGTGATAGTCCGCGGACCGGAACCGCGCCGAATTGAGCCAAGATAGCGAGCGCCCGGAAGCTTGGCTCGCAAAGCTCGCCTCGGTCACGAGCGTTACTCGAACGCCAAGCCGCGCAAGATGCACTGCTGAAGATACGCCGAAAATGCCACCACCTATTACGGTGACGTGTTGGCTAGAGGACAAGGCTGCCATCCGCATGTTCCTTCAACTGAGTCTTGAGACCGGTTTCATTTGTCAATGCGCGATTCTTGACGCTCATTGGCATTTTGCTTATGTGTGAGAGCATGGCGGGAAAAGTGATTTCGAAACGGCTTGTAACTGTTTCTGACGTGGCGCGGAGCGCGGGCGTCTCCAAAGCGACGGCAGCCCGGGTTCTCGGCAACTACAGCACCGTGAGTACGGAAGTTAAAGACAAGGTTCTCGAAGCTGCGAAGAAGCTCGGTTACCAGCCGAATGAACTTGCGCGCAGTATGACGACGGGTAAATCGAACACGATCGGCGTCATCGTCGGAGACATTGAGAACCCGTATTTCGGTCTGGCCGTGCGCGGCATTAGCGACGCGGCCGCCAGCGCGGGGTTCGATGTGGTCCTTTCCAATTCGGGAGAGGATCTGACGCGGGAAAAGGCTGCGGTGCGTGTGTTGCTCGGCAAGCGGGTAGACGGTCTGATCGTGGCGCCGTCGTCCTTCAAGGATGTTGAACATTTGCATGAAGTACAACAGTCCGGCAGGCCGCTTGTGCTTCTCGACAGGACCGTTCAGGGTCTCAGTGTAGATGCCGTCGTCGCTGACGATCGCCAGGCTGCTTTGACCGCTACTCGTACTCTCATTGATGCAGGGCACCGCAGGATTGCCTATATCTCAGCTACAGTTTCAGACGATCCTGTCTATCGCGGACTGCATCAAATCCATCTCAGCACCGTCATGGAGCGAATTGAGGGCGTCCTCGAGGCAAGCCGTGCGGCGGGCATTGAAAGTCCTGAGCAGTACATTCGCCTGAGTGTGGGCCGCCGTGGGAAGGGCGAAGCTATCATAGCCGACCTCCTCCAAGGTAAACAACGGCCAACCGCTATCATAGCTTCCGACAATCTGGTGGCGTTGCAGGTCTTCAAGACGTTGCATCAGCTTGGGATGAACATTCCTGACGACGTTTCACTCATCGCGTTTCACGATGCCGACTGGACGAGTGTTACCAGTCCGCCAATCACGGTCGTGTCTCAACCGGTCTACGAATTGGGCTTTGAGAGTGCCCAGGTTCTTCTGCAACGAATTACCGACCCGAGCGAGTCACCACGCTGCCGCGTTCTCTCAACCCATCTGATAATCCGGAAGTCCGTTGCAGCACCGCCATATGTCTGATTGGGACGATCGATGCTTGCGCGATTTGCAATAATCGACAAAATGATGGAGTGACCGCGCTCCAAGGACAGGGGGGCGGTCGCTCCATTTGGCATCAATTTTATTCGACTTCGACGTTCTCGACGGTGAACCCTGATTGGAATGTCAGGAAGCCAGGAATGTTGGTGAAGCCCTTAACCTTCTTGTTGAGACCAAAACTCTGGTCACGCCACATCAGGTAAACGAACGGCGACTGTTCGAGCGCACGATCGACGAACTGGCTGTAGATTTTCTCACGCTCGACGGGGTCAAGTGTAACGCGGCCTTTATCGAGCAGATTGTTGATAACCTCGTCGTCGAAATAGGCCGAATTATTGAGCCGCACAAGTTGTTGGCCACCGTAGAAGAAGTTACTTAGCCAATCTGGATCGGCGATATCGCCTGCAGTGCCGGCGACAAGGAAATCGTAGTCCCCCGCGTTGTTCTTGGCGATGCGGCCGGACCAGTCCGGCAGGTCAAGCTTGGTCTTGATCCCGATCTTTGCGAGTTCGGCCTGAACCGCAATCGCCGTGTTGTTGTGGAAGCCGTACTGCGATGTGGAAAGCAGCCTAGCTTCGAAACCGTTCGGATAGCCCGCCTTTGCCAACATCTCTTTCGCCTTGGCGGGGTCGTATTTGAAGAAGTTTGCCTTATCCTTGGAATAGCCCATGTAGCCTTCCGGAATTGCGATGCCATAGAGTGGTGTGCCGCGACCGTTGAAGGCGGTGTTGATCACCGTGGCACGGTCGATTGCATAGGAAATTGCTTGGCGCACTTCCGGCTTGGAGAACGGCTCGAACTTGGTATTGAACTGAAGCATCATAAACGGGCCGGTGGTGCTCGCCAGCTTCAAGTCGGAGCTTCCCTCGATCGATGCGGCATCCTTCCACGGAACATAGTCGATGATGTCGACGTCGCCGGATTTCAGCGCGTTCACACGTGTATTCTCGTCACCGTAGAAGACGTAGTGGACGTCATCGAGATGCGGCTTGCCCTTCTTGTAATAACTGTCGAACTTCTCAACGGTCAGTTCACGACCGCGTTCCCAGTTGACGAACTTGAAAGGACCGGCGCCAATTGGCGCGGCATTCGGATCGCTGCCATGCGCCTTGATCCAGGCGGCCGGAATAATCGCAGATTCCGGAAGAGCCAGGTAATGGACCAGCGGCACAAAGGGCTTCGAGAGCACAAGCTTAACTGTCTTGGGATCCGGCGTCTCAATCGACTGGATGACGCCGAGCTCATTTCTATAGGTCGCCTTGCTGTCCTTGGCAGTCACGCGCTCGATGGACGCCTTGACATCCGCTGACGTGACCGGAGAACCGTCGTGAAACTTTGCGTCTCGGAGCTTGAACGTATAGGTCAGCGCATCCGGGGAGACGTCATAGCTTTCCGCCAGTTCGGACGAGAGCTTTCCATCCGGACCATAGTTGAAGAGGCCGCGATGGATTGCTAGCCTTATCGTGCGCGCCGGCGCGCCGGCATTGATCGTGCTTTCAAGCGTCGACGGTTCGCCGGATAGGCCGAAATACAGCGAACCGCCATCTGCGGCAAACGCCTGTTGAGCGAAGACGCCCGATGCAAGGGCCAAAGCGACCCCGAATATCTTCCCTTTCATGCTGTACCCCTTTTTTACTTGTCTTGGTTGATGCGAGATTTCCATGTCCGTTACTCCTCCCTGAGTCGTGGATCGAGAATGTCGCGCAGCCGGTCGCCGACCACATTGATGGCGAGAACCGTCATTGCGAGAAGAAGGGAAGGCCAGATGACGTACATCGGGTTCTGGCTAAGGTAACCGCGCGCCGTCCCAATCATCTGGCCCCAGGAGGGCTCAGGAGGCACGATGCCAAGGCCGAGGAAGCTTAGGCCGGATTCCAACAGGATGGCGGCTGCTACGGTCAAAGTTGCCTGCACGACCAACGGAGACAGGATGTTTGGCAAGATCGCGGTCAAGACTACCCGCCGGGTGGAGGCGCCCATCGCGTGCTCCGCCTCCATGAACGCCATCCGTGAGACCTGGAGGGTTGCGGCATGTGCAACGCGGGCGAAATGTGGAATGTAGAGGACACCGATCACCACGGCGAGGCTCAGGACGCCGCTTTTCCAGAAACCGACCGCAAGCAGCGCGAGCAGGATCGGCGGAAAGCTCAGCATGATATCGACGCCGCGCATGATCAGAAAGGCGGTCAGGGGCCGGCCATAAGCGCCAGCGATGCCGATGAAGGTCCCAAAAAATCCGGCGATCAACGTAGCGCCAAGCGCGACCATCAGCGTCGGTTGGACACCGATGAGAAGGCGGCTCAAGAGATCGCGGCCAAATTCGTCGGTGCCCAACCAATGAGCCACCGAACTGCCTTGATTGACGCTCTCTGGATTGAGAAGGAACGGGTCTTGCGGCGCAAGCCAGTTGCCGAAGATGCCAATGAACATGACAACAACGAGAAGCAGAATACTGGCAAGGAAGGCCGGCTCGCTGCGGGTGGCGCGGAGAATTGCCTCGGGGATCAAGAGCTTTTCCTCCGTATGCGGGGATCGAGCAAACTGTAGAGCAGTTCCACGATCAGGTTGATCAGTATGAAGGCAGCGGCGATGGCGAGCATCGAACCCTGAACAAGCGGATAGTTGCGGGCCGACACCGCTCCAACAAGAAGCGTGCTCAGCCCCGGCCAATTGAACATGGCCTCGACAAGAACCGTTCCGCCCATCAGGTTGCCGAGCTGCAGGCCGATGATCGTGACGATCGGAATCGCTGCATTTCGCAAAACGTGCTGCCAGATGATCCGCCGCTCCGGCATGCCCTTGGCGCGCAACGCTCGCACGAAGTCGCGGCCGAGAATTTCCAGCACCGAAGAACGCGTCATACGGGCAATCGACGCGGCGAGGCCAAAGCCCAGGGCGAAGGCCGGCAAGGCCAACTTACGAAAATGTTCAAGTACGTTTCGCGAGATATCCGTGTAACCGCTAGCCGGAAGCCAGCCGAGCTTGACGCTGAAGAACAACACCAGAAGCGTGCCAACGATGTAAACGGGCACCGAAATGCCGATCGTTGCGATCGAAGTCAGCACCGTGTCGCGCGTGCTTCCGCGCTTCAGGGCTGCTGCAATGCCAATTGGAACGCCGATTAGCGCTGCAATGATGATCGCCGCGAAGGCGAGTTCCAGCGTGCGCGGCAGATTCTGCATCACATAGTTGGCGACCGGATATCCATTTGTCAGCGATTTGCCGAAATCGAGATGCAGCGCATTCCGCAGCCAAACGAAATACTGCGATATGACCGGCTGGTCGAGGCCAAGCTGAGCTCGCATCGAGGCGATCGCCTCTGGCGACGGGTTGCTATCAGCGCCGAGCAGCAGGAGCACAGGGTCGCCGGGCATGATGTACATGACGGAGAAAATGAGGGTGGCGACGACAAGAAGCTGAATGAAAGCCGTCAGCAACTTTCGTGCGACCAGGAGCAGAGCTCCGACCGAGGCACTCATGCGCCCTCCTTTCCACCGAGTGTCGAACCGACAGTTGGTACGGCCTCGAGCAACATGCGGGTGTAGGCATCCTGGGGATCACTGAAGACTGCGGACGTCTCGCCGGATTCGACGATCCTGCCTTTCCGCATCACCGCGACTGTATCGCTGACATATTTCACGACAGAAAGATCGTGGGAGATGAAGAGATAGGTCAGGTCGAATTCTGCCTGCAGATCTTTGAGGAGATTGAGCACCTGGGCCTGGACGGATACGTCGAGCGCGGAGACAGCTTCGTCGCAGATTACGAGCGATGGGTTGAGAGCAAGCGCACGCGCGATGGCAATTCTCTGCCGCTGGCCGCCAGAGAATTCATGGGGGTACTTTTGAGCAGCGGTTGCAGGCAAGCCAACGGCTTCGAGCAACGTCCGAACTCGCGCTTGACGCTCCGACGCATCACCGTTGGCGAATATCACCATTGGCGCCTCCACCAATTGGGCGACCGTCTGGCGCGGGTTAAGCGAACCGTACGGGTTCTGGAATACCATGGCGATCTCGCGCCGGAACGGCAGCATGTCCCTGTCAGAAAGCCCTGCTATGTCTTTTCCCTTGAACAGGATCTTCCCGGAATCAGGCTTAAAGAGCCGGATAACGGCGCGGGAGAGTGTGCTCTTTCCGCAGCCGGATTCCCCGACGAGGCCAAGCGTCGTTCGCGGCGCGACCGATAGGCTCACTCGATCGACGGCACGCATCTCGACGGGCATGGCAAGAGGCGAAGGTTTCAGCCAATAGGACTTGCAGAGATCACGGATTTCAAGAAGGGGGCGGTCAGCCTCGATCGGGATTGGTCCAGAAGATGCAGGACGGCGACGCGGTTCCGGCCGGACACTGCGCGCCTTGCCCGTTGAGTCGCGCTCGATCACTGGCAGCCGTTCGGCATCGCCACCAAGCGACGGCATAGAATCGATCAGCGCCCGGGAATAGTCGCTTTGAGGCCTGGAGAAGAGATCGGCGGTCGTCGCCTCCTCCATCTTGTCGCCTGCATACATGACGACGACACGGTCAGCCACTTCGTAGATGACACCGAGATCATGCGTGATCAACAGGATGGCAGCGCCTACATCTGCATTCAATTCGCGAAGTAGTTCGAGCACCTGCTTTTGGACCGTTACGTCGAGCGCTGTTGTCGGCTCGTCGGCGATAATGATGTGTGGCCGGCAAGCGACAGCCATCGCGATCATGATGCGCTGGCACTGACCGCCGGACAGCTCGTGAGGATAGGAGCGCATGGCGCGATCGGGATCGGGGATTAGCACTTTTTCCAGAAGTTCGCGGGCCTTGCGGCGCGCATTCCCGCGACCGATCGGCTCATGCAAAAGAATCGCCTCAACGATTTGGTCGCCGCAGGTGAAGATCGGATCGAGCGACGCTATTGGATCCTGGAAGATCATAGCAATATGGCTGCCACGCAGCCTGCGCAGCTCTGCCGACGACAGTTTCAGGATATCGACGCCGTCGACCAGAACCTCGCCACCGGTGACCGCCGCGTTCGGTGGCAGAAGGCCCATGACTGCGAGCGATGTGATGGTCTTTCCGCTGCCGCTCTCGCCCACCAGGCCGAGGATTTCGCCCGGTCGGATGGTGAAATCCATATTGCGTACGGCCGACCTCAGCCCCGTACCGGTCTTGAAAGCGATTGAGAGGTTCTTGACTTCGAGCATCCGACCTCCTCTCACACGTGTTCGTTGGTTGCGATGGGAGCGGCATGACCGAATGCTCCCTCGATCCCGCAGATCTCGGCTGCAAACTGGCTGCCTTTGTTCATCGCAATCGAGATGGCATCCGCAGAAGGTCGGACGCCTCGCGTCCAGCCGGACGCGAGTAAAGAAAGAAGTGTTGCCGTGATGAAGGCGTCGCCAGCGCCAAGTGTATCAACGATAGCGGCAGGCTTTGGCAGAACCGAAACGAATGCCTCGCCATTGTAGGCCGTGGCGCCGTCCGGCCCGAAGGTAGCCAAGGCTAGGCTGCATCCGTTGGAAACGGCTTCGCGAAGAGCTGCAATTCCGCGTTCGCGGCCTACATCGCCGGCAGAGATTGCTGCAAAATCGAGATGCGGCGTCAAGGTGCCGATCAGCTCATCCACCTGCCAGCGATAGGAAAAGTCATACGAGAGCAGAGCGCTGGCGCCATTCAATGCTCCGAGATGTGCATTCAGGTAGCTGTAACAGCTCGTATGCACGAGGTCGAAATGGGACACATAGTTGAGGTCAGTATCACACGGCGTGAAAGGGTTTTCACGCGCGACACCGCCCTTGTTTGAGAAAATGAATTCACGATTTCCGTCAACGACGTGGACGTCCGCATGCCCGTTCTCACGTTCGACAATCCGGCAGAATGACGTCTGTATCGCAAGGCCTTGAAGTGTGGCGCGAACATGCCTTCCGGCGGCGTCCGTGCCGAACGTTCCAAGAAAAGCCGCTTCGGCGCCGAGCCCGAGGACCTTGAGGCTTGAATATTTTTTCTCTTCTTTCATCTTTCCCCGACCGCCTTTTCTGTCATGCGGTTTGATTTGGATGAGACGTCCGCCGATGCATTGCTTTACTGATGCGGATTCTCGCATCGGGATCGAGCACGACATGGACGGACATCTTCGTCATCAGTAATCGACTTTCCACATGTAGCGACGAACGCTGAGCGGATGCTCGCGCAGCACCGAAAGCGTGTGGGCAAACCAGTACCAGGTGACGCCGATCACGAAAGGCGAGAGGAGCGGCGAAACGTCTTCGTAGCGGCCGGCATCGAACGTGATGATCTTGTCGGTCACGCGGCGAGTGAATTTCAACGCTCGCTGGTCGATCTTGCGGTTCTCGCCATTGTCCATCAGGAAGACGTAGGCCATGTCGGCATCCGCCACCTCGTAGGGGCCATGACGGAATTCGCCCGAATGGATGTCGGAAGCATCGAGCCACAGCATCTCGTTAAAGATACAGATCGAATACTGGTAATTGAGCGCCGAAAGAATGCCGCTGGATAGCACGTAGTAGATGTTCTCGTCCTTGTAACGGCGGGCGAGTTCCATGCCGCGCTCGCGCTCGGCATCCTTGATTTCGTGCAGCCTGGCAGGCATCGCTTCGAGATCGCGGACGAGCTGCGCGCCGACCGGATTGCCGAGATGCTGAAGTAGATGCGCGGCGAAGAGATATGCCACCAGCGTCTTCGGCATGCCCGGCAGTTCCTTGCTGTAGGGCAGCAGATAATCGCAAATCTTGGCCAATCCGCTTTCGGTTCCCGAAGTCAGCGCGACCGTGACTGCGCCTGTCGTCTTCGCCCAGCGTGCGGCAACCAGCGCGTCTTCGGTTTCGCCGTTATGCGAGGTGATCAGCACCACCGCCGTCTCATTGACAGGCTTGGGACGGCGCGTTTCGAGCTCGGTGGAGTTGATGCGCTCGATGCGCAGGTCGCAATACTTGTCGAGGATGTATTTGACCGGTTCGATGTAGGAGTTCGAACCGCCTGAGCCTACAAGATAAACGGATTCGATCTGGCGCGCGGAAAAAACGTCCTTCACCAGCTTTTCCGCGACCGGATTGCCATCCCGGAACGCCATTTCAAGGACGCCCTTCAGATAGTCCCCTTCCAAGTAATTCGGGTTGGGAGCGGACTTGATCTGTTCGTCGCTCGGCGTCAGGTTTTCGAGAGCCATAATGTTCATTCTCCGTGTGAATTCAGGACGCGCTGCCGAAGCCGCCGCCGCCCGGTGTCTGCAGGAACAGGCTGTCCCCGCGGTTCATGAGGATGTTGGTGATCGAGATGTCGTATTCCTTGACGGCGCCATCGGCCGTCGCGAACTTCAGCCGAGCGACCTCTCCCTGGCCGCCGCCGAACACGCCGTCCGCGGGGGTGCGAAGACCTTCGCAGGACGCGTTTGCCCGCACGCCGTCGGTCATGGCGACCACTTCCCGGACGATGCCCATGCCGCCGGTTTGCTGACCTTCGCCGCCGGAGCCGGTGGCAAGCGCGTAGCGACGGACCATCAGTGGATATTCGATTTCGAGCGCTTCGGCAGGCAGGTTGGAAGTGTTTGTAATGTGGACCTGAATGCCGTTCATGCCGTCGTGCTCGAGGCTGGCACCGGCACCACCGCCGACAGTTTCGAGATATACGAAGTTGCCTTCGCGTGTCTTGTGCGGACCAAAAAAGATCATCGTCGCGTTCATGTCGGCGGAAGAGGCAAAGACCTTTTCCTTCGGCAGGAGATCGGCGAATGCCTGGAAGATGGCGCGCACGACACGCTGGCAGCTCGTCGAGCGGATGCCGACCGCGGCCGGGAATTTCGGGCGAACCAGAGTGCCCTCTTCCGCGATGATCGAGACCGGAAGGGCCATGCCTTCGTTCGGCGGCAGAGACGGATCGAGCAACGCCTTGATCGTGTAGTAGCAGGTGGCGTCGAGGGCGGTCTTCGGGATGTTGACCGCGCCCCGCGCCTGAACGTCCGTGTCGGTGAAATCGAAGGTGATGCCGTCGCCTTCCACCTTGATGGCAACCTGGATGCGGCAGGGATCGAAACCGACCCCGTCGCCGTCGATGAACGCCTCACCGGTATAGATCCCATCCGGCATTTCCTGGATTCGCTTGCGCAGGCGGCTTTCCGAATAAGCGATCAGATCGTCGATCGCTTTCTCGATCGTGGCAATGCCGAACTGATCGGCGAGCGCTACTAACTTGCGCTCGCCGATCTCGTTGGTGGCGATCTGTACCTTCAGGTCCAGAATGCGCTCCAGCGGGTCGCGGCTGTTGGTGCTGATCAACCTGACGATCTGCTCGTCCAACACGCCCTCACGAGCGATTTTCAGCACCGGAATACGGATGCCCTCAGCGAAGATGCTCGTCTGGCTCGGATCGCAGGAGCCCGGAACACCGCCGCCGACATCCGAATGGTGGCCGAGATTGGCGGCGAAGAAGCAGAGCCGGCCTTGGTAGAAGACGGGTGTCAGGATCGAGATATCCGGCGTGTGCGAACCACCGGCAAGATAGGGGTCGTTGCAGATGAATGCGTCACCCGGCTTGATATCCTCGAGCCTGTAGTTTTCGAGAACCGCCGCGACGCCTCCCTGCAGGGAGCCCAGATGCACCGGGATATGCGAGGCCTGGACGATGAGGCGGCCACGGCCGTCGAAGAGGCCGACGGAGCAGTCCTTGCGCTCCTTGATATTGGTCGAGAAGGATGAGCGCACGAGGCTCAAGCCCATTTCATCCGTAATCGACATGAACCGATTGGAGTAGACCTCCATTTCGATGGTGTCGAATTCGCGCGGTGGTTTGACGTGCTGCTGCATCACGCACGGTCCTTCACAAAGCTAAGAATGATGTTGCCATAGGCATCGACGACGCCGGACTGGCCTGGGAGGATGTAGGTCGTGGAGGTGAGTTCCTCGACGATCGCCGGACCTGTGAAAGTCTCGCCCTGCGGCATGGCCGGACGTTTATAGACCGGCACAGTCTGCCATCCCGCCTGCGGATCGATATAGACCTCGCGCTCACCGACGATGGCGTCCTTCATGGAGCCTGCGGCGCCGTCGACTGTCTGGAGCGGCCGGCCGGCATGGCCAATCGCCTGGACGCGCAGGTTGACGATCTCTACCGGATGGTTTTCCAGCGCGTACCCATAAACGACACGATGGGCTTCGGCGAAACGAGTGGTGAAATCTTCCGCAGTGGACAGAATGCCCTCGACGCGGATTTCGTGGTTCTGTCCAGCATAACGGGCTTCGGCAATATGCTGGAGCGCACGCTTCTCGTCAGGGATGGTTTCTGCTTCCAGCCATTCTTTCGCCTGCAGCTCCAGGCCCTGGAGAGCCGATGCGATATCGAGCCAAGCCTCGCCCTGTGCCCACTTGATCTGCGTCGAGACGAAGTCGCGCGTTACATCCGACAGAAGCACGCCGCGGGCGCACATCGTGCCGGGAGATTCCGGGATGATGACGGTTTTCAGGCCAGTTTCCGCGGCCACGAGTGAGGAATGGAGCGGGCCAGCACCGCCGAATGCCATCAGCGCGAAGGATTTGAGGTCATGCCCCTTATCCATCGAAACCGCGCGGATCGCGCGGGCCATATTGGCGACCGCGATGCGGATGATGCCCCAGGCCGTGTCTTCGACCGACCGCCCGATCTGCGTTGCGACTGCACCGATGGCCCTGAGAGCCGCCTCGCGATCGACCGGCATGGCACCGTCGAGAAGTGCGACTGGGTTGAGCCGCTGCAGGACGATATTGGCATCCGAGATCGTCGCGTCCGTGCCCCCCTTACCATATGCGGCAGGTCCCGGCACGGCAGCCGCGCTCTGCGGGCCGACTTTCAGGCCGCCGGCATCATCGAGCCAGGCGATCGAGCCGCCGCCAGCGCCGATCACATGCACGTCGACCATCGGGCAGCGGATAGAGTAACCAGCAACATCGCGGTCGGTGGAATAGGCCGGCTTGCCATTGGCGATCAGCGCGACGTCGGTCGAGGTGCCGCCGACGTCATAGGTGATGATGTTGGGGAATGAGGCTGCCTTGCCCACCAGCGATGCACCGACGACGCCCGCGGCCGGACCGGAAAGGCAGGTACGGACCGGATAATTGCGGGCAGTCTCGGTGGACATCAGGCCACCGTTGGAATGGATGGTATAAGGCTTGGCTTTCACGCCCGCCTTGCGCGACCGGGCCATGAACCGTTCGAGATAGCCGTCCATGCGCGGCATGAGATAAGCGTTCATGACCGTGGTGGAGATGCGCTCATACTCCCGGAACTCCGGCAGAACATCGCTTGAAAGAGAGATGAAGACATCCGGAAGGTGCTGGCGAATGATCTCGGCGGCGCGTTGTTCGTGAGCTGGGTTGCGGTAAGAGTGGAGGAAGCCGATCGCGACCGCCTCTACGCCCTCTTCCTTGAACCGTTTGGCGGCCGCTTCAACACCGGCATCGTCAAGGGGCACGATGACCTCGCCGGCAGGACCGAGACGTTCGGCGACTTCAAGACGCAGCGGGCGCACGACCAGCGGATCGGGCTTGCGAACGCTCATGTCGAAAAGGTCCGGGCGGGTCTGGCGGCCGATCTCAAGCACGTCGCGAAAACCTTCGGTTGTCAACAGGCCGGTTTTGCCGCCGCGACGCTCGATAACCATGTTTGTCGCGACCGTGGTGCCATGACCGAAATGCACCACGTCGGACGATTGAAGCCCACGTTTGCCGAAACCGGTAATGCCGATCTCGATCGCTTCCGACGGATCATGCGGTGTCGAGGACACTTTGAAGTGACGCATGCCGCCCGTTTCGTCGTCGAGGACCGTAAAGTCTGTGAAGGTTCCGCCGACATCAATGCCGACCCTGATATTGCCCATGATGCTCTGGTCTTTGCGCTGTGGCCTTGGCTTCATGCCGCTGCCTTGCCTCTCATGACCACGATCTAAAAACACCTATCGCATCTAGTAAAATTCAATTATTCAAGCTTTCCATTCCAAAATGGAATATGCGAGGAGAGCGATATGAGACGGATCAAACTCAGACATCTCGACACTCTTGCCGCCTTCATGAAAACCGGCTCGGTGACGGAGGCGGCGCTCGTACTTCACACCACTCAGCCCAACGCCAGCAAGTCGCTGAAACAGCTTGAGGATTTCGCGGGTGTACGACTTTTCGAGCGGAGCGCTGGACGGCTTCGACCCACTCCCGAGGCGGAACTGCTTTTTTCACACGCAGCACGTCTCATGGACGAGCTGACCGTGTTCGAAAACCTGTCGCTTGATCTGACGGCGATGACGCAGGGCTATGTCAACATAGGTATTTTGTCGGCTTTCAGCACCGCCCTCATCCCCATGGCGATCGAGCGTTTCAACGATCTCTATCCTGGAATTCAGGTACAGGTGGACCTGCTCGATTCCGACAAGATCCACACCTATGTCAGTCGCGGGAATTACGATTTCGGTCTGGTACACCATCCCGAGCACGAATCCGACTTGATGACTCAGACGCTTAAAACCTCATCCATGGTCTGCATCATGCCGCCGGACCATCCGCTTGCGAAACACCGGATCGTTCTGTCGAGCGACATTGCCGACCAGCCATTTGTGACGTACCCACGGTCGGTACCGTTCGGCGCAGCGATCTTCCGCTCTCTGTCCGACGAGGGCGTCAAGCCATCAAATACCCTGATCTCGAACCAGAGCCAGCTCATTCGCCGCCTTGTGGAGCGTGGCCGGGGCGTGGCCCTCGTTGATCATTTCTCTGTGTGGGATGCCAACGAGCTGGACCATATCGTGGTGCGTCAGTTCGAGCCGCGCATTCCAGTCTCAGTCGGCATGATTATCCCCAAGCGCCGGCCTCTCTCGCTGGCAGCGCAAACCTTCGTTGGAATGTTAAAGGAAGTGCTGGAACAGGATCCCGGCTGAACCAGGCAGCTCTATTCTCAAACAGAATAGCCCCGCCGCCTCATGCAGCATTCATGAGCCCCACTGGCGTAGTCGGCAGAGAAACCTGTTACTGCCTGCCCATCATTTTTGCCGCCCAGTCTAAATCTCCTGCGCGAGCCAACGAACCATGTTGACCATCAGCGCGTCGTAACCGTCCCAACGCATGAATTCATCGGAAAGCCAATGCGGTGCAATGTCGGTCGTCCAAGCCAGTGTTCTTCCTGATTCATATTGGCGGACCGACAGCAGCGGAAGTTTCTGCCCACGGCTTTCGCAATGGACCAAATTTATCGAGCCATCATCCGACCGAAGCTGAACGCGGTTGAGCCCGAGAACATAGGGAATGCTTGCTGGTACCCCGGAAAGAATAGGGTGTTCGCCTTTCTCAATAATCGGGTCGAGACCTTCTGGCGCCTCCAGTCCGTCAGGGCCGGCGTGGAGCGTAACGGGAAGAGCCTCTTCAATCGGGGTACCGTGAAACATAGCCGAGCCGTCGATGCCTTGATAGGAGGTGTATCCTCCAGCCATCATTAGGCCGCCACCACGCGCAGCCCACTCGCGGAGCAGTTCCAGGCGATTGACCGATCTTTTGCCGATGCGTGTTTCGGGAGTGTATAGCAGCGAAAGCGCCCCAACATCGGAAATTATAACGGCGGCATATTTTTCGAGCTCAGAGAAAGTTTTCGGGAACTCCGCTTCGCAGCGTTCTCCTCCGATTTGAACAACCGTTATTCCGTTGTTCGTGAGGGCTTCGACAAACCTCACCGCGCCGTTCGAATAGCGGGCGGAGGCTCGCACTTCCAGCCCTTTCGATGAAAGAAAGGTTGTGTGGAATGATTCGCCGGCAAGCAACACTGGCTTCATGAGGAGGTTATCCTTAACTGGAAAGGGCGCGGGATGCTGCCCAAGTGAAGATTTGAATTGTTCTGAGAGCGGTCTCAGATTCGGGTGAAGGTGTCAAGAATCTTTGTTGACTGCAACATGATCGCACGCGGGATCACCGTCTGGTTGTCAGGCGAGGCTTGACGGCGATCTAGACCCCGAAGACGATGCCCACACCAACTACCGATATGCTCCTGGAAACACGATATCCTGATCGACAAGGACATTGAATTTGTAGCCAGGCCGGATTTCCAGTGTCGGCTGCACATCCATGTTTTTCTGTATGGTCCGATCAGCAACCCGCCCGAAGGTCTCCGCGAAATTCCGCCTCGCTGCATCTGACGCCGTGTCTTGCGTTGCGAGCGTCGAACTCTGTGGCACGGACATGTCGATCCCGGTCCCGATCAGCGCAATCATCACCGCCGAGCCGAAGGTTTTCAGATAGTGATTGTTCACCTTGTCCTTGAAGCCGCCATAGCCTTCAGCATCGGTCCCTGCCATGCCGCCGATCTGCAGTGTCGATCCATCAGGGAAGATAATATCGGACCAAACGACGAGAATGCGGCTCTGGCCAAACGAGACCTTGCTGTCGTAGCGGCCGAATAGCTTCGTGCCCTGCGGGATCAGCAGGCGATGTCCGGTCGCGCTGTCATAGACGTTCTGGCTGACCTGAGCAGTGATGCGGCCGGGCAGGTCGGAATTAATACCAGTAATCAAGGTCGCCGGGATAACCGAGCCCCGTTTGAGCTCATAGAGTGACTGCTGCGGGACAACACGGTTCGGCAGATAGCCGAGGTCCTTGAGGTCCGTGTTGAAGAAATCCTCCTTGCTCTTCTGCCCATTGGGATCAATGTTCTGGCCGCCGAGGCCGGCACGCAAGGCGGCGGCATAGAGATCGGAAGCGCCTGCCGTCGTCGAGATCGCAGTCGATGTATTGGCGGCCGAAGTATCGTCTGTTGCCGTACGTGCCTCCAGCTTGCCGCGATCGATGGTGAGCGGCGCGTCATAGGCAGCATCGTTCGCCTGGAGCCTTGCCATGCGCTGGCGCTGTCTCTCCCTGAGATATTGCTCCTGTTGCTCGCGCTCGAGACGCGCCCGCCAAACCGCCTCCGGCTCCAGTTCCTGTCCGCGACGCTGTTCCTGCCGCTGCTCCGGCGTCGGGGTGAGCGGATTGCTGACGTTTTCGTCCACCTGCTTCGTCTCGACAGGTGTCGGCTGAAACGTCGTCTGCTGCTGCGGTTCGCCGATAATACCGTCGGTGACGCCGCGCTTGATCTGATCGGCAAAGGTCGAGGCGGGATCGCCGGAACTGGTGTCCGGGCCGGCATCCTTCCCAAAATAAAGCCCGCGCGACGCGAGCCCATAAAAGATGATGCCGAGGAAGGCGAGTGCCAGCACGATGACGACGACGATCGGCAGGCGATTGATCCGGCGGATGCCCGATGCCGCCTGACTGTTCTGCGCGCCGCCGAGTTTGAGGGATTGCACCATGATCTTCTCCCTCACCCGCGCCGCAGCAGCGAAAGCGCGCTCATCGGCGTCGCTCCGGTCGACGTCACCGTGTAAGCGCGGCCGAGTTCGACGCTGTTGGTCGAGAGGCGCGCCAGCACTTGGCCCTCGAATGGCATGATCACATAGGCAAGTGGGACGACGGTCGTTCCGCTATCCGTCTTCTGGTCGGTGACGACGGCATAGCCCCATCCCTTCAGGGCCGCCTCCAGTGCCTGCCCGAAGGGTGAGGTATCCGCCTTCAGGGCAACGGTTGCCTTGCCCGGCCCGATCTGTTCGGCAAGGCGGCTGACCATGTCGCCTGCAATGGCGCTCGCCGCCGGGCTCAAGATTTCGGGCGGCGCGTTGCTGGTGACAAGACCTTCTGTGTCGATCGATTGGCACCCGGAAAGGAGGATGGCGAGGATGCAGGCGGCAGCAAGGCCGGGTATACGGTTCAGGGGGCGTCGAATGAAGGCAAGAATCTTCATCACCGCCCTCCCCTGCTGATCGTCACCTTTTGTTGTTTCCAGCCGACGCCCGAGACGAGCACGGCGCGGTCGATATTGTAATCCACCACCATCACATTGTTTTTCATGCGGTAGTTGACGATACGGTTCTGGCCGCCGGAAACGACAAAGAGAACCGGCGCGTCCTGACCCGAGATCGACCGCGGGAACTGGATGTAGGTTTTCAATCCGTCCGAATAGACCCGTGTCGGCCGCCAGCCGACACTGCCCGATATGGAATAGGAAAAGCTTAAGTGCTCCGCTGGTACCCCGGCGCCGGGGATCGTACTTGCTTCAAGCCGCGCGTTGACGTCGGCAAGTTTCGAGGAAACATCCTCGGGATATTCGAAGCCGACGCGGGCCATATATTGCGTTGGATGCGACTTGAGCTGGATATGATATGTCCGCCGGGATGTGGTCACCACCATTGAGGTGACAAGACCGGGCTCTGAGGGTTTGACGATCAGATGGATCGCCTGACCACCGGCAGCACCCGAGGTCGCCGTCTCGACCTTCCAGCGCACCGTATCGCCGACCAGCACATCGCGCACCACCTCGCCGCCCTGAAGTTCGATATCGCAGACCTGCAACGGTGAGCAGACGACCGATGGCTGGATCTCGCCGTAAAGAAAGATCACCTTGCCATCGGCGCCTTTGGTGACCAGGCCTTTCGACCCGCGCCATTGGGTCGACAGCCCAATGCCTTTCGCCTCGTTGGCGGTGACACCATCTGCGGCAAGCGCAGTCAGCGGGCCGAGGACGGTAAAGGGGGCGATCGCCAAAACCAGGAGGCCGATGGCCATGGCAGCCCGTTGTCTTCTGTGTCTGATATTCATGCTCGGGCCATGCCTTTCAAAGCTGTGCTGTCCAGTCGAAGTCGCGGAGATAGAGACCGATTGGATTGAGACGGATGACGCCCTCATCCTGGGGCGGCGTCAGCGTCACAGTGGCGATGCCGCGGAAGCGGCGTGTCGCCGTTTCCTTGCCTCGCCGATCGCGCTCGAATTCGGTCCAGTCAACCTGATAACTCTGGTTCGATAGCGCGACGATATTGTTGACCTCGATGGCCACGGTCGCGGTCTTCGCCTTTTCGAACGGCGAGTTCGAGCGGAACCAGGCATTGACTTTTTCGGTAGCCGGATCGGATGTCCGCAGCAGCCCGTAGGTCCGGTCGATATATTGTTTCTGGACGACGGCGTCGGGCGTGACGGAGCGGAAGTTCGAGACGAAACTGCCGAGCGTGGCGCGCACCACGCGCGGATCAGCATATTCGATCTGTTGCGGAAAGCCGGCATTGACGGCTGTCCCGAGCTTGTCGACCTCGACGATATAGGGGATCAGCTTCACCTGCGTGCTCTGATAGAGGGCATAGCCGAAACCGATGACGGCCACGGTCATGCCGGTGATGCCGACGATGCGCCAGGCGGCGGCCGCTTTTACGTATGAGCCGTAGCGTTCGTTCCATTCGTTGCGCGCAGCGATATAGGGGTTGTCTGGTGGAGTGGTTCCAGCCATGCGCTGTCAGCCTCTTATTTCTTGTCATTGATCGGCGGTGGTGGCGGCGGTGTACCGGGCCGGCCGGATTGCTGGTCGAGCTTGGCGTTGGCGAGGCCGAGCATCGAACCGGCATAGGCGCCGGGCGAGCCGATGGCCTTGTCCTTAGCAGCCGAGCCAACTGCGCCGGCCGCTCCCCCAATGCCGGCTTCCAACCCGCGCATGGCGGCACCTGCCAGTGACGCTCCCCCTGCCCTAGCCGCACTTGCTGCCTCAAAGCCCCGGTTGGCCGCGCCGATCGTGAGGAACCCGGCGCCGAGTGCGGCAGAGGCAGCTTGCCCACCGTGACGAATGGCTTCCATGCCGCCGCCCACCGATGCGCCCTGGACTGCGCCTTGCAGGATGGGCGGCACATACATGGCGATGACGAACACCACGACGGAGATACCCGCAATGGCAAGCGTCGTGATGAACTGTTCGGAGGTCGCCGTCGGCGCTTCGGCAAGACCGAGCAAAATATCGGAGCCGATCTTGGCGATCATCACCAGCGCCATCAGTTTCATGCCGACCGAGAAGGCATAGACCAGATATTTGACGGCAAAATCCTTGGTGTAGGATGAGCCGCCAAGCCCGAGCATGATCATGCCGGCAAGCAGACCGACATACATCTCCACCATGACGGCGACGAAGATTGCCGCAACGAGCGAGAAGGACACGACGACGACGACCATGGCGAAGACGGCGGCGATCGCCAGTGCATTGTCCTCGAAGATGCCGAACGTCGCCAGCTCCGACATTTTCGTCGCAACGCGGATTCCGGCATCAAAGATATTGGCCGGTGAGGCTGAACCGCCGCCGGCGCCGATCTGATAGAGGCTGTCGACCACGGCCTTGGCGAACGCTGGCCCTTCGTTGAGGACAAAGGCGAAGAGACCGATGAACATGATGCGCTTGACGAGTTCCGCGAACCAGCTGTCGAGCGAGGCTGCATTGATCGCCAGCCACACAGCGGCAATCCCGACCTCAATCCCGGCGAGGATCCAGAACAGCGACCGCGCCGCGTTCATCACGGTCGTTTCCCAGCCCTTGGCAGCGATGACGACGGAGTTTTCTAGGGTGGTCAGTACCTGACCCTGTTGCGCGAGGGCGGGGGTGGTTGCGATCAGCGCAACGCCGATCACTATCAAAGCAAGTTCAAACTTGCGGGAAGGAGGCGCCGCTACCATCGTGGCTTCATCTCCTGGCCGCCGCGAATATCGCGGGTGGTATCACCGCCAAAGAACTGTTCGCGATGTTGGCGCTTTTGTGCATTGGAAGAGGGACCGGTTGCGCCTGCACCTGAACCGGATACCGAGGTGGGCTGGGGCTGGATCAGCCTCCAGCTCACGGTGCCACCAGCAGCCAGGATTACTGCCACCACGAGGATTATGATCAGACGCGGGCTCACCACCGAGGCTCCATCGTTTGTCCACCGCGGATGTCATGCTCGCTTCCGCTGAAGAATTTTTCCCGGCGCGCTTGGGCGAGATCCTTTTGCGCCTGCTCCGACTGGAACCAGGTGCCCATCATGGTCATCTGCTGGGAAACGAGACCGCGAAGCTTTTGCATCTGCGCTACCTGCTGGGCGGCAATCTGGTGGCCGACCTGCAGCGCCTTCATCTGGCCGTCCGATGATTTCGACATGGAGCGCAGAGACGACATCGTGCTTTCCTCGCTGGAGAACTGCTCTGCCGTCAGGTTCGCGGCCTTCAGCGTCCCGGCGATCGTGTCGCGATTGGTGTCGGACCAGGTCTGGTAGGTCGAGGAAAAGCTCGCGCCATCCGGCAGGTTACCCTTCATCTCGGAAAAACTCTGGAAGCGCTGCTTCAGCACATCATCGATGTTGCCCATCGAGAAGGCGACGCCCTGCCCCTGGGTAACGACGTTTTGCAGGTTCTGCAGGTCGCTTTCGACCTGGCCCCAGATATGGTTGGGCAGCTGCGCCGTGTTCTGCAACATGTTCTGGTAGATCTTGAGTTGGTTCTGGATCTGCTCGGCCAGCTGTGAGATCTGCGTGATTTGGTTGTTGACTTGGTCCGCCGATTTGCCGACCAACGAGATGAGTTCGGCGTTGTTGGCGAGCTGCGTCCATTCGGTCGCCTGACCGGTCACGCCACCGGCATGGACGGGAACAGGGAGAGTCCAGGAGAACGTAGCGACCGCACTGAGTGCGACGCGCAATATCCTATTCAACCGGGAAGAGCTTATCGGCATGGGCGATCCCCCTTTGCTGGAGCCAATGAAGAGGCCAATTTGCCCCGTGTTCGGAATGCAGGGAGCGGATCCGTTTCAGGTCTTCCTTCCCGGATGCTCCGACGAAGGAGAGCGCTACCGGTCCGAGCGCCATGTCGAACAGGCGGCGGCCTTCGGGCGAGACGACATAATAGTCCCGCTTCGGAATGGCGGTTGCGACGATCTCGATCTGCCGCTCGTTGAAGCCGATGCGCTCGTAGAATTCTCGCGTGCCGGGCTCGCGGGCCGCCCCGTTCGGCAGGCAGATTTTCGTTGGGCACGACTCTTTCAGGACATCGATGATGCCGGAGCGCTCGGCATCCGAGATCGACTGTGTGGCGAGCACCACGGCGCAGTTGGCCTTGCGCAGCACTTTCAGCCATTCCCGGATCTTGTCGCGAAACACCGGATGGCCCAGCATCAGCCAGGCCTCATCGAGGATGATCAGGCTGGGCGCACCGGTCAGGCGTTTTTCGATACGGCGGAACAGATAGGTGAGAACGGGAACGAGATTGCGCTCGCCCATGTTTATCAACTCCTCGATCTCGAAGCACTGGAACGCGCCAAGCGCCAGACCGTCCTCTTCGGCGTCGAGCAACTGGCCCATCGGACCATCGACGGTATAGTGATGCAGCGCGTCCTTGATCTCGCGCATCTGCACGCCGGAAACGAAGTCCGACAGCGAGCGGCCGCGGGATTCCGCCATCAGCGCCAACTGCCTGGAGATGGCGTTGCGATAGTCCGGGGTGATTGTCACACCTTGCAGCGCCACCAGTATCTCGATCCACTCGGAGGCCCAGGCTCGGTCACCGTCGCTCGACAGTTCGGCGAGCGGGCAAAAGGCAAGCGCCCTCACCGCACGACCAGCCGACGGGCCGATATCGCCGATCTGATAGTGATCGCCGTTGAGGCCGAGCGTCAGCGGCAGCATCGAGCCGCCCTTGTCGAAGGCGAACACCTGGGCATCGGCATAACGTCGGAACTGCGCGGCAATCAGCGCCAGCAGCGTCGATTTGCCGGAACCGGTTGGGCCGAAGATCAGCGTATGTCCGACATCGTCCACATGCAGGTTCAGCCGGAATGGTGTCGAGCCGGATGCCACCTGCATCAAGGGTGGCGAGGTCGGCGGATAGAATGGGCAAGGCGCGTTCGGACTTCCGGACCAGATAGAGTTCAGCGGAATGAGGTCGGCAAGATTGCGGGTGTTGACCAGCGGCTCGCGGATATTGGCATAAGAGACGCCGGGCAGGCTGCCAAGAAACGCATCCGTGGCGTTCAACGTTTCGATCCTCGCACCAAAACCTTCGGCCTGGATCAGACGGCGGATCGCCTCGCACTTTTCCTGGAGGCGGATCGCATCTTCTTCAAAGATCACGATGACCGGCGTGTAGTAGCCATAGGCGACAAGCTGCGAGGAGGCTTCGGCAATGGCGTCCTCAGTTTCCGCCACCATCAGCATGGCGTCCTGATCGACCGAGCGTGATTGCGTCTGGAACAGCTGGTCGAAGAACGGCCGTACCTTCTGCTGCCACTTCTTGCGGGTGCGCTCAAGGCGCGCCCTTGCTTCCTCAGCATCGAGGAAAACGAAGCGGGACGACCAGCGATAGGTCAGCGGCATCAGATCGAGCGCGTTGAGAATGCCGGGCCAGCTTTCCGCAGGCAGGCCGTCGATCGCGACGACGCCAAGAAAGCGATTCTCGATGAGCGGCGTCAGCCCGTGCTGGAGTTCCGCCGTCACCAGCCAGTCGAGATACATGGGGATTTCCGGCAGGCGAACCGGATGGTTCTCACCGGTGACGCAAAAGCGGATGAACTGGAAGAGCTCGTCATATCGGGCAACACGAAAGCCACCGCGCTCCGACGTCTCGCGTGTCATCATCCGGCGGATGGATACGACATTGGCGAGATACTGCTCAACCTCCCGGATTGAGGAGAGAAAGCTGTCCAGCGCCTTGTCGGCGTGAGTTGCGGACCGGCTGGCGGTGTCCGAATAGATATAGCGGGTCAGGCCAGAGCGGCGTGGCTCCGGCGGCCGCCAGGTCAGGATCAAGGCATGCCGGCTCTCGAAATGCCCTCTTTCCTTCTGGAAATGTGCCCGTCGTTCCGCATCGATAGCGCGGGTGACGAGATCAGGAAAATGGCAGTCGGGCCGTTGCGGGTAATCCGCGGTCGGCACCCGGACGGCCTCGACCTGAATCATCCAGCCGGAGCCAAGCCGCGACAGGATCGCATTGATCTGGCGAGAGACATCGTTGCGCTCGGCGTCCGTCGAGCTTTCGCTGTCAGGGCCGGCAAAGTACCAGCCGGCCATCAGCGAGCCGTCCTTCAGCAGGATGACGCCGTTATCGACCAGACCAGCATAGGGCACGAGATCGGCGAAGGATGGCCCGGAATGACGGAAGGATTTGAGGACGACCATCTCGACCCCTTCAGAATTTGCGCCACGGCGACGATGTCGCGCGGTAGAATGTCTTGTAGGAGATGTGGCGGACATAGACGCGCCGCATCAGCGGATCGGCCTTGGCCATCATGCGAAGCGCTGCAACCGCGACCAGCCAGATCGCGATCCCGAACAGTGCTGCATACCAGGTCAGCACCACGAAGATCAGGATGATGGCGGCCAGCGCCGTCAGCAACACCAACTCACGATCGGCGCCCATCAGCAGGTTCGGACGTGATAGCGCCCGATGAACCCGCGACCGCACGAGAGCCGAGCCAGATTCAGCCACGATCCCCCTCCCCTCTTTCAATGAGCGTGGCGGAGGGTGAATAATCGAACCGGTTAGCCTGCGAATGAAGCTCGCCGATCGACGCCCCTGTCGCGCCGAACAGGGCGACGATCTGCGTGGCGCCGAGCAACACGCCACCGACCAGCGCGACGTAGCAAAGCCGTCGGGCAAAGTCGTTCAGTTCGCCGCCGAAGATCAGCATCGCACCAGCGATGGCGACGGCCGCAAGCGCGATGAAGCCGGCGACGGGACCGGTAATCGACTGCTGGATCTGCTGGAGTGGGGATTCCCATGGCAGACTGCCGCCACCGGAAGATGCCAGTGCCGCATCCATTGAGCCGAACGAAACGAGGGCCAATGCTGTGACTGTGAGAATGAGATGGGTCTTACGCGACATGGCTGTCCTCGTCGATCTGGGCGTAATGTTCGGTCTGGTAGTGGCTGTTGCGGTATCCTTCGATATGGATGACCTCGCGGACCCGCCTCCCCTTCCCCGTGCGTTCGATGGAGACGACAAGATCGACGGCCTCGCCGATCACTTCCTGCATTGGCTGCTGGCTGGCTTCCGCCGTCAGTTGCTCCAGTCGCCGTAGGGCCGACATCGCCGTGTTGGAATGGATCGTTGTGACTCCGCCGGGATGGCCGGTGTTCCAGGCCTTCAGCAGTGTGAGTGCCGCGCCATCCCGGACCTCCCCGACAATGATGCGGTCGGGACGCAGTCGCATCGTGCTTTTGAGGAGCCGCGCCATGTCGACCGTATCGCTGGTATGCAGTGAGACAGCGTTCTCGGCGGCGCACTGGATTTCGGTGGTGTCTTCGAGAATGACCATGCGATCGTTCGGAGCGGACGCGACGATCTCGCCAATGATCGCATTGGCGAGCGTCGTCTTGCCGGAGCCCGTCCCGCCTGAGATGACAATGTTCATGCGGGAATCGATCGCGCTGCGGATGGCGGAAGCCTGGCGCTCGGTCATCACTTTCGACGTCACATAATCGTCGAGCGGTATGAGGCGCGACGCCCTCCGCCGGATCGTGAATGCCGGCCCGGATACGATCGGTGGCAACAGGCCCTCGAAACGGTGTCCGCCGATCGGCAGTTCGCCAGAGATAATCGGTCGCTCGCCGTCTGCCTCCGACTGCAGGGCATGAGCGACACTGCCGATCACGACTTCGGCGGCGGCAGGCGTCATTGCGCCGGCTGATTCGACCCCATGACCGAGCCGCTCGATAAACAGTCGACCATCGGGATTGAGCATGATCTCGACGACCGTCGCGTCATCAAGGGCGACGCAAAGCTGGTCGCCGAGCGCGTCCTGGAGTTTGCGGACAAGGCGCGGATGGGAGCGAAGCTGGGTCACGCTGCGCTCCTGAACGGTCGGCCGTCGTCGTCTGCGATGATTGAACGGTATCCCGGCGGGCAGACCCGTTCGAAGCTCATTCGGTCGGCAGGCAAACGTCCGGCGATGGCGACGGTGTTGCCGATCGCGACGGGTTCGCCAAGTCGCGTCATCGGCCAACCGGCGCGCTTCAGGATGCGCTCGAAGCGGAGATCGGTGGCCGTGACGATTTCACTGTAGCCGCTCGCGATCGACCATTCGATGATACCGGCGAACAAGGTGAGCGTCGCAAGATTCAGTGTGCTCCCCTCCCTCTGTAAGACAAGTGAGGTATCGACGCAGAAGCGCGAACTCTCGATCATGCCTGAATGCCCCCCAAGCGAACCCGTATCGAGAAGCTGGGGAAAGGTTTGCTCCAGCATGGTCGGGCCAGAAGCTGGAAGAAGACGAACGCAACCTGCGACCTTTCCACCGTCGGCAATTGCCAGAAGATAAGTCGGGCTGCAATCATCGTACTGGTCACGCTCCTCTCCCACGGTGATGGAGACGTCCCAGGCGAGACGTCCGCCAAATACCGTCGCGCGAAGACGGTGCATCTGTCTCAGGAAGTCGCGATGGCGGTCGTATTTCTCGGGCGCGACGGTCAATATCCGCATGATGATCTCCGCATGAACAGGTCGTGTGAAAGGAAATCACGCCGCGACGCGTGTGCCTATGTGCAGATCTGCACCTAAGGTGATTCTAGCGAGTCGCTGGTCCG
Organism: Rhizobium skierniewicense; assembly: GCF_014196515.1. Taxonomy (GTDB): domain Bacteria; phylum Pseudomonadota; class Alphaproteobacteria; order Rhizobiales; family Rhizobiaceae; genus Agrobacterium; species Agrobacterium skierniewicense. The sequence goes on from NZ_JACIDV010000010.1 coordinate 143,475, forward strand.
GCTCTTAGAGTGTGAGCGTGTGGTGAGCTAGGCGGAGGAGATTCATGTGCAAATCTGCATGTCGTCCCAACGAGATCGACTTGCGCAAACAGGTGTAAGTGACAGATTCAAATCAAAGAATCGGGATAGGTCTCTGACACAACGAAAACGTGTTAACTATTGATTAACTTTAAATATCTTGCAAACCGTGCTGGAATCGGTTGTGCTATCCACGATAAATAGGTGTGTTTACGAAAATTACCGTGTGTACGAGAGGAAGTCGTGGAAAATCCGGCTCAGCTTCAAAAGGCTATTCATAAACTGATCGCGGCCCACGCGCGAGACCTCTCCGGTGCGCTGCACGAACATCGTGTAAAGTTGTATCCGCCAGAGGCGCGGAAAACCTTGCGTTCCTTCTCCTCGACGGAGGCTGCGAAGCTTATCGGTGTCAATGACGGATACCTTCGTCACCTCTCGATCGAAGGGAAAGGCCCTCAGCCCGAAATTGGAAACAACAATCGTCGCTCCTATAGCGTCGAAACGATTCAGGCCCTTCGAGAATATCTTGATCTAACCGGAAAAAACGATCGGCGTTATTCCCCCAAACGTTCAGGTAAAGAGCATCTGCAGGTCATCACCGTTGTCAATTTCAAAGGTGGCAGTGGCAAGACCACGACAGCTGCGCACTTGGCGCAATATCTCGCCCTGAACGGCTATCGTGTTCTTGCCATCGATCTTGATCCACAGGCCAGTATGTCGGCACTACACGGGTTCCAGCCGGAGTTCGACGTCAAGGACAATGAGACGCTATACGGTGCGATGCGCTATGACGCTGAGCGTCGCCCGTTGAAAGACGTGATCAAGAAGACCTACTTCGCCAACCTCGACCTGGTGCCAGGAAACCTTGAGCTGATGGAGTTCGAACACGATACAGCAAAGGTCTTGGGCTCGAACGATCGGAAGAACATCTTTTTCACGCGCATGGACGATGCGATTGCTTCAGTCGCGGACGACTACGATGTCGTCGTCGTGGATTGCCCTCCACAGCTTGGCTTTCTCACCATTTCCGCTCTCTGTGCAGCGACCGCCGTTCTCGTCACGGTTCATCCGCAAATGCTGGACGTCATGTCGATGTGCCAGTTTCTTTTGATGACGTCGGAATTGCTAAGCGTCGTCGCCGATGCAGGCGGAAGCATGAATTACGACTGGATGCGGTACCTTGTCACTCGCTACGAGCCAGGTGATGGTCCTCAGAACCAGATGGTGTCGTTTATGAGGACAATGTTCGGCGACCATGTCCTAAATCATCCAATGTTGAAAAGCACAGCTATCTCCGACGCGGGGATTACAAAGCAGACCCTCTATGAAGTCAGCCGTGACCAGTTTACGCGCGCGACCTACGACAGAGCGATGGAGTCGCTGGACAATGTAAACACTGAAATCGCACAGCTCATTCAAAGCGCATGGGGGCGCAAATGAGGACGCTCGCATCTCGCGTAGAAGCGCAGAAGTTGTCAGCCGGAAACTTTCGGGAAACCGCTTATTGTGGGGCGGCAATCTCGACGCCCGAGGGGGCTACTAATGGCTAGAAAACACCTGTTATCAGATCTCGCTGGACCAAAGTTGCCAGCCGGAAACTCTGAGGATATTGCCACCCAGGACGCCGCCACTCCGCAGTATTCTCCGCGTGGTGCGATCGGTGCTGTTTCGCGTTCCATCGAGCTTTTAAAGTCTCAGTCCCTTATGGAACTCGATCCGGATCTCATTGACGCGCCGCTTGTGGCCGACCGGTTGGAAGAATCTCCCGAGCAGTTCGAAGAGTTCGCTCGAAATATAAGGGAGCACGGTCAACAGGTCCCTATTCTCGTGCGCCCTCACCCGTCTGTTGAAGGTCGTTACCAGATTGCCTACGGACGCCGCCGACTGAGAGCAGTGAAGGCTGCCGGTATCCAAGTTAAGGCCGCCGTTCGCACCCTGTCGGATGACGAGTTGGTTCTGGCCCAAGGCCAAGAAAACAGTGCCCGGCAAGATCTTTCGTTTATCGAGCGCGCCCTATACGCCGCAGAGCTTGAAGCTGGTGGATTTCAGCGGCCAGTCATCATGGCGGCCCTCGCCGTTGATAAAAGCAATCTTTCCCGCTTGATCCAAGCTGCGAAGCAACTTCCAGCAGATATTATTCGCTTGATTGGAGCTGCCCCTAAAACAGGTCGGGACCGTTGGTACGAATTGTCAGCCCGTCTGGGACAAGCTGGCGCATCGGAAACTGCCCGTACATTGCTCAATGACGATGAGGTGAGAAGATTGAATTCTGACGAGCGTTTCGCTCGGGTATTCGAAGCTGTCACCCCTAAGAAGCCAAAGGCAGTGAAGACTGAGGTAGAAGTTTGGAAAGCTGAGGACGGCACGAAGGCCGCTCGTTACAAGCAAGACAAGCGTACCCTGACGTTAATGATCGACAAAAAGGCCGCTCCGGAATTTGCGGACTACCTGATGTCGGCGCTCCCAGAAATCTACGCTTCGTTCAAAAGGTCGAAGCAGTAAGGCGAAACGGAACCAGGAAAGGAACGATAGCGCAAAGAAAAAGCCCTCCGAAACGGTGTTCCAGAAGGCCTCTCTCAGTTTGGTCGCTTAGAGAATCGCATTTTCCGGAATCCCAGTCAAGAGTCAACGCCGTCCCGGCGTAGCCTTTTCTTTGCCTTTTGAAAGGTGAGAGAGATGGAGACTAGACATGTAACGACGCCCTTCGGGCGGCGGCCGATGACGCTTGCCTTGGTTAAACGGCAAGTGGCCACAAACGAGATCAAGGCTGGCAAAACCGTTGAGAAATGGAAAGTCTTCCGTGATGCCTCGGAAGCGAGAGAAGAGCTCGGCCTGCAGTCGAACAGCCTCGCTGTGCTCGACGCTCTTCTGAGCTTCTATCCGGAAAACGAATTGCGCCAAGACGCGCAGCTCGTCGTGTTTCCGTCAAACGCTCAATTGATCCTTCGGGCTCACGGCATGGCGGGCGCTACGCTGCGTCGTCATCTAGCGCTTCTGGTCGATGCAGGCCTGATTGTCCGCAAGGATAGTGCCAACGGAAAGCGCTATGCGAGAAAGAATGGCGCCGGCGAGATTGAGAGTGCGTTTGGTTTCGACCTCTCGCCAATCCTTGCCCGGTCTGAAGAGCTTGCTGTCATCGCGCAGAAAGTCGTCGCAGCGCGCTCAGCGTTCCGCAAGGCGAAAGAGAACCTGACAATCTGCCGCCGGGATGTCCGTAAGCTCATCACTGCAGCGATAGAGGAGGGGGCTGACGGCGACTGGTTCGCCATCGAGGCTATGTACATCGACCTCGTTTCCCGCATTCCACGCCACCCGACCACCGCTGACATCGCCAATATCCTTGATGAACTCGAACTCCTGCGCGAGGAGATCCTTAATCTGTTGGATTTGCAGTCGAATTCAAAATTTAATAGCACCAATGATGCTCAAATTGAGCAGCACTTACAGAATTCAAAATCCGAATCCTTCCATGAACTTGAACCTAGCTCTGAAAAAGAGCAGGGAGAAAAGCCGAACAAGAGACGCGGATCTCAAACTGAGACGTTGAAGGCCTTCCCTCTGGGTGTTGTGTTGAAGGCATGCCCGCAGATCATCGATTATGGTCCGGCCGGCACTGTGGGTGGCTGGCGGGATCTCATGTCGGCCGCGGTTGTGGTGAGATCGATGCTGGGCGTCAGCCCGTCGGCTTATCAGGAGGCCTGCGAAACAATGGGACCTGAAAATACAGCGGTGGCAGTCGCCTGTATCCTGGAGAGGGCGGGGCATATCAAATCCGCCGGTGGCTATCTGCGTGATCTCACCAACCGGGCAGCGCGAGGGCAGTTTTCCCTGGGGCCGATGGTGATGGCACTGCTCCGGTTAAGCGGGGAAGCTGGAAAGCAGTCTGCGTGAATGACCATTGACAGAAGGTGGCTCGAAAATGGCTGAACTCGAAACGGCAAAGACGAGTGTTGTCGAATTCACGGCTCCCCCGTTCCATTCAAAGCTTTGGCGAGGTGTCTGGTTTTCAACGATGAGAGCGTGAAGCGACTGATATTACTATAATATCCCCTCTCCCGTTAAAAGTTTCCGGCTGGCAACTTTCTGGCAGAAGAGGAGCAGAAGCCATGGAACAGTCTTCGTCGAGGAAGAGAATCTAATAGAGCTGTCTCGTAAACATTGCCATTTGGGCAACATCAGAGCGCGCCAGCGAATCGAGCAGTATACCTTGAAGGGGTTAACTAGAGGATTGGTGAAGGGACTGTTCGGGCGCAGAAGCCCTAGTGGGGTTCTGCAAACAAACATCGACGATGGCGCCGCTGACTTATTGCCACTTGTCGGCCTGACCAAGCGAAGGGTGAGGGTCACCGCCGAGTAGAGGGGCTCCGCCAGAAGCTAATCTAAAGCCTGGGGCTGCCTAGTAGTTCGCTGTGTAGCGCTATCGTAGTAGCTGGAGGCCTGCTGCACCGATCTGCGCTGACACTGCTCCATGGCTTCGGGGTGCGGGCGAAGGCGGTCATCTGTTTGAGGAAGATCCGACGAGCTTGATACTGTTCGGTGAGACTGTCAGTATCCCCATCATGATCTCCGCATGAACAGGTCATGCGAATAGAAATCATGACACGACGCGTGTCCCTGCTTGCAAATCTGCACTTCGCGCCGCGTAGCACCGACAAAGGGGATCGGTCTAATTAACAGATAGGCTTTAAAGGATCGGCTTTTAATGTGATTTCTATTGAAATGCGTTTAACCTAGGAGTAACCAAAAGCGCCTTGCAACCTCACCCGCACTGGGTAATCGTCACGGATAAACGGCAATACGTGCCTCCTAACCGTGACAAGAGATTACACCGTGAGCAAAGCCGCTGCCATACTCCGAAATGATCGCCCGTCGGCAGAGGTTACCATTGGTGGGCATGCTGAGCAGCTCAGCTCTCAGCTTCACGCGATGAGCGAGGCTCTTTTTCCGCCGGCCTCGCACAAGAGCTTGCGTAAGTTCACGTCGGGTGAAGCCGCACGCTTAATGAAAATATCTGACTCAACCCTTCGGAAGATGACACTGGCAGGCGAAGGGCCGCAACCTGAGCTCGCCAGTAACGGGCGGCGCTTTTACACCCTCAGTCAGATAAACGAAATCAGGGGAATGCTTGCCGGATCGACGCGAGGTCGTGAAAGCATTGATTTTGTGCCTCATCGCCGCGGTTCTGAGCATTTGCAAGTTATTGCTGTAACCAACTTCAAAGGTGGTTCTGGGAAGACGACGACGTCCGCTCATCTTTCACAGTATCTGGCGTTGCAAGGATATAGGGTTCTCACCGTTGATCTCGATCCGCAGGCTAGTCTTTCAGCACTCCTCGGCGTTCTACCAGAATCTGATATCCGTGCGAACGAAACGCTCTATGCTGCTATTCGGTATGACGAGACACGCCGTCCGTTGCGAGATGTTATCCGACCGACGTATTTTGACGGTCTTCATCTGGTTCCTGGGAATCTCGAGCTCATGGAGTTTGAGCATGCAACGCCGAAAGCCTTGTCTGATAGAGGTACGCGGGACGGATTGTTCTTCACTCGTGTTGCCCAAGCCTTTGACGACGTCGCCGACGATTACGATGTGGTCGTTATTGACTGCCCCCCTCAGCTTGGTTTTCTGACGCTCAGCGGGTTGTGTGCTGCGACATCAATGGTAATCACCGTACATCCTCAGATGCTGGACATCGCGTCTATGAGCCAGTTTCTCCTTATGACACGCGACCTTCTGGGCGTGGTGAAAGAGGCGGGCGGAAACCTCCAGTACGATTTCATACGCTACCTCTTGACGCGCTATGAGCCTCAGAACGCGCCGCAGACGAAAGTGACGGCACTGCTCCGCAACATGTTCGAAGATCACGTCCTTACAAATCCCATGGTCAAGTCGGCAGCGGTGTCTGATGCCGGTTTGACCAAGCAGACACTCTACGAGATAGGGCGAAAAAATCTTACTCGATCAACCTACGACCGGGCGATGGAATCTTTAGATGCGGTGAACTCGGAGATTGAGGCTTTGATCAAGATGGCGTGGGGGCGGGTCTGATGGTAGCATTCGCGTTCCTCACAGATCTGTTGGGAGCTCCCAACCAAGAGCTTTTGCAATCAAAAATGCGACGGCACGACGGCAAGCCCAAGAGGATGATGTCATGAGTCGCAAAGACGCAATCGATACGTTGTTCCTAAAGAAGCAGCCTGCGACCGATAGAACATCAGTCGACAAGTCAGCCGTTCGTGTCCGTACCGGAGCGATTTCGGCCATGGGTTCGTCTTTGCAAGAAATGTCCGAGGCAGTAAAAGCTGCAGCTCGGCTGCAGGAGCAACTGGCTGCGGGCGAAGCGGTCGTGTCCCTGGATCCATCCATGATCGACGGCTCGCCGATCGCGGATCGGCTGCCCGCGGACGTGGATCCGAAGTTCGAGCTGCTTGAGGCGAGCATTTCGCAAGATGGACAGCAGGTGCCGATTCTCGTCAGGCCGCATCCTGAGGCTGCCGGTCGATATCAAATCGTATATGGAAGGCGTCGGCTGCGCGCAGCGGTAAATCTGCGGAGAGAGGTTTCTGCAATTGTCCGAAATCTCACGGACCGTGAACTGGTCGTGGCTCAAGGCCGCGAAAATCTTGACCGTGCTGACCTATCATTCATTGAGAAGGCTCTCTTCGCCCTGCGCCTTGAAGATGCAGGATTTGATCGGGCCACCATCATCGCCGCGCTTTCCACTGACAAAGCCGACCTCAGCCGCTACATAACTGTAGCGAGGGGAATACCGCTGAACCTCGCTACACAAATTGGTCCAGCGTCGAAAGCTGGTCGATCGCGTTGGGTCGCACTCGCCGAGGAGCTTGGGAAGCCCAAGGCAAGGGAAGCAATCGAAGCGGTGCTTAGTTTAGAGCACTTTAAGCACTCCGATAGCGACGCCCGCTTTACCCTCATTTTCAACGCTGTTTCAAAGCCGCCCGCTACCGCTAAGGTTCTAAAAAAAGTAAGGGCCTGGAGCACGCCAAAGGGGAAAAAGGCCGCGACGATTCGGCAAGAAGTCGGACGAACGGCGCTGATTTTCGACGAGAAATTGGTGCCAACCTTTGGCGAATATGTCGCTGACAAGTTGGATAGCCTGTATGCCCAATTCCTTGAAACAACCGGAGGAGGAAAGCTCGACCAATAGCCAAGGTTTCATCCAATTCAAAGCTTTGCTTGATTAAGATGGATTGGCTCTCACAGCAAAAGAAAAAGGCCCCCGAAACAGCGTTCCAGTAGACCTCCTCTGTAGTCTAGCAGCTAAGAGAATCGCATTTCCAGGAATCGTAGTCAAGGGACCCGTAAGGGAAAGCGTCATTTCGACGGGCGGATTTCTATTGCCTAGCAAAAGGTAAGAGGAAATGCAGACGCATATCTCAACGACGCCCTTTGGGCGGCGGCCGATGACGCTCGGCCATCTTGCAAGTCAGATGGCAGCAAGAGCGGTCGCATCAGACGTTATTGCCAACAAATGGCAGGTTTTCCAGCACATCCGTGAATCGCGGGAACTGATCGGAGCCACCGACCGCTCACTCTCGATCCTTAACGCGCTGTTGACATTTCACCCAGAGATCACCTTGACTGGTGGCGCCGAACTGGTCGTATGGCCTTCTAACGAGCAACTGATGGCTCGCGCCAACGGCATGCCCGCCACGACACTGCGCCGGCATCTTGCCGTACTGGTCGACTGCGGGCTCATCATTCGTCGCGACAGCCCCAACGGCAAACGGTTCGCTCGCAAAGGAAGGGGAGGAGAGATCAAGCAGGCCTATGGCTTCGATCTGTCGCCGATCGTGGCGCGGTCCGAAGAATTCCGAGATATGGCTCAGGAGGTACAAGTTGAAAAGACGGCCTTCCGAGTGGCGAAGGAGCGTTTGACCCTTCTTCGCCGAGACATCGTGAAAATGATCGACGCGGGCATCGACGAGAGCGTACCGGGAAATTGGGGAAGATTTTCACAGACCTATCAGGGGATCATCGGCCGGCTGCCACGTTCCGCGTCTCGCCAGATTACCGAGAGTATTGCCTTGGAGCTCGAGGAACTCTGCACTGAGATCCGTGACGTATTGGAATTGTTTACGAAATCAGTGATTCTGAACGCCAATGAGTCCCATTTCGGTCGTCACATACAGAATTCAAAGCCAGACTCTAAATTTGAATCTGAATACGGTACTAGAAAGGAAAAAGAAGCGGGCGGCAGCGTTGCGGAAACCAAAAACGGGCGGAGTTCGCCGCAACGCGAGCTGCCATTGGGAATCGTGCTGGATGCCTGCCCCGAGATGCAGGAACTGGCTCAGGGAGGGACAATCCGACATTGGCGCGATTTGCTGGCGACGGCTGAGCTTGCCCGGCCGATGCTGGGGATTAGTCCGAGCGCCTGGCAGGAGGCCCGCGAAACCATGGGCGAGCAACACGCGGCGATCACGCTGGCTTCGATCTATCAGCGGGCCGGTCAGATCAATAACGCCGGGGGCTATCTGCGCAGCCTGACGGAACGGGCCAAGGATGGGAAGTTTTCGACCTGGCCGATGGTCATGGCGTTGCGCCGGGCGAAGCTGGACGATCAGAAGAATGCAACCGGCGTTGGGAAGCCGCGAACTGTTGAGGAGGTCGAGGATGACAGCCGCCTCCACGTTTCGGAATCGCTGCACAAAAACCTGAGAAAGCCGAGATCATGGTAATCCCCTCGCTAATCAGCCGCCGAGATGTCGACGTCAGTGATCAACCCGGAACGTCGGGCGCGATCGATCAGGTTCTTGACGGATGTGGCTTTTAGCTCCCGACTTCATTTGAAGCGCTAAGCTAAAATTCCCATACCAAAAATTTCCGCTTACGACCTCATGCGGGGGAGGGAGGGGGCCGGCTAAAGCCCTGATGCCTTGGTCAAATTCACGCGGAAGCGATCACGTCGTCTCTGATATCGGCGGGTCATCTCTGCGGACGCGTGCCCCAGTTGCTTCTGGACGTACCGCTCATCGACTTCGGCAGAAGAAGCGAGGCCAGCACGAAGGGAGTGACCGGAGAACTTAAACGCACGCTCGATCTCGCTGAGATCACCGCGAACGCCGGCCGCCATCGCGGCCCGCTTCACTAGCCGAGCCACTTCCTTGTCATTCAGCCGTTCTGGCCCAACTGCTTTGCCTTGTCCCGTCACGCGACGGAAGAGGGGACCGTGCGCAAGCTTGGCGAACTTGATCCACATCTCGATCGCGGCGACCGGGCAGGTCGTATCAGACGAGCCGCGACCCACCTCAACCTCTCGCCATCCGGCTTTGCCGCGCAAGGTGACGAGCATTCCCTTGTCGAGGATTTCGATCCAGCCGCGCCCATCTTCGGTCTGGTCTGCCTTCAGATCAAGGCCAACGAGCTCGGAGCGACGAAGACCACCGGCAAAGCCGACCAGCAACATGGCGCGGTCGCGCAGGCCGCGCAGCGAACCGCGATCGAGCGTCTCGACCATAGCGATGATATCTTCAGCCATGACCGCTTCCTTCTGGACCGGTGGCTTGGCGTGGCTATTGCGAATGCCGGCCATCACGGTGGCGATATGCCGGTCTTTGCGATCGAGCGAGAGGCCACGCTGGGCATAGTTCCAAGAGAGCGAGGAGAGGCGGCGTTCGATGGTCGAGACTGAGTTCGCTTTTGCACCCCGTTCAGCCGTACCGGAGGCGCAGGCGGTAATATAGAGCCCAACGGTTTGCGGGTGTGGCGGGAGCGGAGCCAGATTGGACCGCCGACACCAGGCCGCAAAATGCTTCCAGTCCGATGCATAAGCCTTGCGGGTATTGGCGGAACTGGCGGCTTCGACATAACCCCGGGCGCGATCAGCAAGACCTGCGAGATGAGCTGGCGTCTGATCCTCGCCGACGAGAGAGGGGAGGGGGCTATCGCCAGACACCTCCGGCGCGGAAACATCAAACCCGGGCGCCATGCTGAGAGATGGCGCTGAGGTCTCCTCGACGTGAATTTCGTTGTTTTGCTCGATGATTTGGGCCATTTCTCTATAATGAGCATTATGTCCGATAATGCAAGATTATCGGACATAATAATACGCCGACATGCTGTGCGGTTTTATCCGATATGGCTGGATTAAACCGCTCTCTTGGTTTACTCTCCTCGGCATGGACTCGTTACCTATCATCACAGAACCCGCCTCAACATGGTCGCCCCGCCTGCCGCGTTGGGTCGTGGCACGCGGACAGGATCTGACCGACTCAGATGTAGCCTTCTCTGCCGGTATCGCTCTGAAATCACTCGATGATCTCATCCGCTTATCCCCGCCATGGCTCGACTGCTGGCGCGATCGCCATGCACTCAAGTCCGCCGCTGTCGCTGCCAAAATGCTCGGCCGAAGCGAAGAGGAAGACGCGCTTCGCGACGCCGTCTTGTTGACCTCTGCGGGAGACGATCCAGGCCCCGCTGGAAGGCTGTTTCTCGCCACACGAAAGCTGGCGCGCCGGTCCGGGGCCATCAACACCTCTTTCGTCAAGCAAATCGCTGACCTGTTAGCACTTCGGTGGGACGATGGCCTTGCGGCGATCCCGGATTTGACCGATACCGCCATCCAGTCCGGGCGAGCGGCACCCTTTGCTGTGGCGGACCTTATATCGGCGATCTCTGCTGTTCGCCCGGATGCAGAGGTGCTGGGGCTAGTGCTGGGTGAGGCTGTGCTCGCGCATAAGCTGAGTTGGCTGAAACCCGTACCTTTGCTGTTGCCGGAACGCTACGGTCCAGCATTCCGCTCGATTGGTGGCAGAGGCCGCGTCCATCCCGGCGAGCCGGCGTACCAGAAGGCAATTTGCCTGGCGCTGGTGAGTGGCGCTGACACAGCCCTGCGATCTGCCGCCGAGGTCGACCGACGGGCCGCACGGTTGCTCACTGTCGCGCCGAAATTGCGTACGAAGGGGGCCGAGCCCGTCATTCGTAGATTGCTGACGGAAGATTCCGTGTCGATCTCGGCACTCGGAGGCAATCTGTCGCGATGGGCGGCAACCCGACTGTTCGAGCGCCTCGAGAGTTTTGAGGCGGTGCGTGAGCTGTCGGGCCGATCATCGTTTCGGATTTATGGCCTGTGACCATGGAAGCGAGCTCACCGAAATCAGGCCGTCGTCCAGCGCAAGATCGACAGGATATTCTGTACGATCGCGAGCTGGAAGATCTACCGCCAGAACTGCGCTGGCGGGAATGGATGATGCGGGTCGAGGCGGTGATCTTTGCCTCGGCCGAGCCGGTTTCCCGCGAGACGCTGGCGCGGGTAGTCGGTAGGGACTGCAGCATTGATCTGCTGATCGACGATCTCGTCGAGGAATTGTTAGATCGTCCCTATGAATTGGTGTCGGTCGCTGGAGGATGGCAGCATCGCACGCGGCCACGCTTTGCCGAAACGATCCGGGCGTCTTATGCACCGACGCGGGGAGGAGCGGCGGTGCTGTCAGAGTTCGATGCGATGGTGTTGATGGCTGTGGGATACTTCCAGCCAATCACCCGTGGAGAGCTCAGTAAGATTTTTGGCAAGGAAGTAAGCCGCGATACCATCGGCAGTCTTCGGGGCGCGGGCCTCATAGGTTCCGGACCACGCAGTCCGACGCCCGGTGCGCCCTACACCTACGTGACGACGAAGTACTTCCTGTCAGCCTTCGATATGGAGACGTTGCGTGATCTCCCAAACATCGAAGCGCTGGAGGACGCGGGATTGCTCAGCAGATACGCCATACAAAGCGAAAGTGCGGCATCTCAAATCGCGGAAGCAGATGAGAGCCTTATGGAGTGATGCCAACGGCGTTTAACAGCTTGGTTCGGTGGCGCGACCGTGCCTCATTCCAGATTGAGCGATTGCTTGATTTCATCGATACGCTTTGATGCTTCCGCCTTTGTCAGGTCCTCGGCGTAGGTGTCAGGCTTGGGTGCCTGTTCCGACAGGGTCTTGAGATAGGACCCCTGCGCGCCGGTCACTGGCTCATCGCCGCTTACCCAGTCGTCCGGATCCTTTTGGGTGTTGGACGTGGTGTCGGTTTTAGGATTATCAGTCATAACGTTCTCCTGAATTTGTTCTCTAAACGTTCCTTCCGCGTCTTGGTTCGGTGTGCTTTTGAAGCCGAGTGCGGAACTCAGTTGCCGCTTTTTGATCCTCCAATGCCGACAAAGTGCGACCGCGGGATGGAGAGATCGAATATGCCAGTCATAGCAACTGCAGCCTGGTCTATCCCGAAAATGGTGGGCGCTCGCTTTGCCGCAGAGGGAAGTGGGTTGGCCAGATATGCGTCCGTGTTCAGTGGCGTAGAAATTAATTCGAAATTCTACCGATGGCATAAATCCTCCACCTTTGCGCTGTGGGCTGAGGCCGTGCCCGACAATTTTAAGTTCTCGGTCAAGATCCCCAAGGACATCACGCATACCCGAGCAACGAAGGATATTGAGGAACCGCTCGCCACCTTCCTTGAAGACATCGCTCCTCTTGGTCACAAAGGCGGCCCGATGCTTTGTCAGTTGCTACCGTCGTTAGCGTTCGACCCAGAGCAACTGGATCGAACATTGCAGGTGATGCGGGAGGCCGATCCGGGGCAGATCGTTATAGAGGTGCGGCATAAAAGCTGGGCATCGGTCGAAGCAAAAGATCTGCTAAAGACATACGCAATCGACAGGGTTCTTGCAGACCCCGCCACGGTTTGGCCGGCGGACGATTTCGCCGAGCCTCCGCGTTATGTCCGTCTACACGGTAAGCCAAAGATCTATTATTCAAGTTACACGGAAGACGAGATAGAAGCGTTTTCGAACTTGCTCGCCCCAAACAGTTGGTGCATTTTCGACAATACGGCCTCCGGGGCTGCGATCGAGAGCGCGCTGATCATGCTTGAGAAGCAATGAACCTATTAGGGACCGACAGCTCAGCGGATGGCGCCGCAGCATTCGGGAGGCGCAAAACAACGCATGAGTGAAGAGCCATGAACCCCGTTATCGCTCCAGCCGTACAAGAGGCGTTGCTAAACAATATGCTTCATCGACTTATGCTAGCTACTTTGTCATCTTCGTGCTACATAAAGCAATGTATTGCCGTACGAAGGTGACAAATGCCCACTCCTCATCAGCCGTCTGCAGCTGTACGGCGTTCTTTGCGAAAGCTCGGCGCGGACATTCACGACGCGCGCCGACGCCGTAAGTTGCCGATGGCTGTTGTGGCAGAGCGAGCCTTTACCTCTCGCTCGACGTTACAAAAGATCGAGGCGGGCGATTCGAATGTCAGCATCGGTATCTATGCCGGGGTCCTTCAGGCTTTGGGACTGCTCGAGGGGCTGAGCAAGGTTGCTGATATTGGTAACGACAGTGTCGGGCAAGCGCTTGCCAGTGCTGATCTGCCAAAGCGTGTCCGTTTAAAGCGCGTATCAGGATCTTCTTCCGATGGCTGATTTTGAAGTTCTTATCGATCTCGCCGCATGTACGCGGCGCGTTGGGCTGGCAAGAAGCAATCGCATTCGAGGCTCAGAAACAATCATGTTCGAGTATGATGACGCTTGGCTGAAAGACGCTGATCGTTTTTCGCTCGAACCTGCGCTTTCGCTGACCCGTGGTGCCTTCGCGCCACCGGCAGGGTTTGCGACCTTCGGGTCCATCGGCGACTCGGCTCCGGATACGTGGGGTCGGCGGTTGATGCAACGTGCCGAACGTCGTAGCGCAGAGCGTGAGGGGCGGGCCGTCCGCACCCTTTCCGAGAGCGACTACCTGCTAGGTGTCGCAGACGAGACCCGGCTTGGCGCACTCCGGTTCCGCTGGGTCGGAGATGAGGTGTTTCAGGCGCCCATCCAGACCGGGGTCCCGGCCATAATCGAACTCGGCCGGCTTGTGCAGATCACCGAACGCATCCTGCGCGATGAGGAGACCGACGAAGACCTTCAGCTCATTTTTGCACCCGGATCCTCGCTCGGTGGTGCCCGACCGAAAGCCTCTGTCGTCGATCAACATGGCCATCTGTCCATAGCCAAGTTCCCGAAGGAAACCGACGAATACAGCATCGAGACCTGGGAGGAGGTCGCACTCAGGCTGGCTGAGAAAGCCGGTATTGCAACGCCGCAACATCAGCTCGTCGAGGTCGCGGGCAAAGCCGTCATGTTGTCTCGACGCTTCGACCGCAACGGTGCCATCCGCATTCCGTTTCTATCAGCGATGGCGATGATGGGTGCCAGGGACGGGGAGCGCGGCAGCTATCCGGAAATTGTAGATGCTATTGCTGAGCACGGCGCGCGGGGCAAGGAAGACGCGCACGCTCTCTATCGGCGCGTGGTCTTCAATGTGCTAATCTCCAATGTCGATGATCACCTGCGTAATCACGGTTTTTTATGGTCGGGCAAGGCGGGGTGGTCGTTGTCACCGGCCTACGATCTCAATCCCGTTCCGACCGACGTCAAGGCGCGGGTATTGAGCACCAATATAGATCTTGATGAGAGTACCTGCTCACTCGATCTTCTGGAGGCTGCATCGGAGTATTTCGCACTCACCCTAGCTCAGGCCCGCGGCATCATCAGAGACGTAGCGACCGTCACCGCGACCTGGCGCGATACAGCCAAGGCCGTCGGTGCGCGCGGCAGCGAAATCACCCGAATGGCCAGCGCCTTCGAGCATAGCGACCTTAACCGAGCGCTCACTGTTTGATATAGTATTTATGGTGATGGATATCCATTAGAACTTAATATATTCAAGAGCTATATAATTATATATTAAATTTCCTGTAGGTTTTATATATAGTATCTACCATCGATAAGGAGTAATTAACGATGGTTATACCAACAACCCACAACCATACCATGTGATGAACTGCGATATTCCTATAGAGTTCCTATAGAAAATCATTTACCATGATTTCAATGGCTTACGATCTTGCAAAAATTAGCATGTCAGCCCTGATGCGGCCGGCTTTCGACGCGGGAACTGCTCTGACGCGTTTGGACGAGCGGATCGCCCGTTCACCGGTCGGCGCCGGCTGGATCGAACGCCAAAACTTCGCCGACGCCTGTGCTTCCCTCTGGATTGACGGCGAACTCGTCCATCTCGAAGACCTCGTCCTTCACGATGCGACCCGCGATATCCGCACACCCACCCATGAGCTGACAATCGCCCGCGACGTGCTGCGCACCCGTCGACGGATTTCCGGACAGTCGCCCGACTGGGCACTATCGCCGGAAGGCATTCGCACGCTCCGGCAGACATCGGAGAACGCCTCAACCGGCGATGAGGCGGCAAGAACCGCCAGCGTCATGCGGCCCGCGGTCCCGATCGATGAGGAAGGGGAGGGGGATGATGGTGATCAGGCGGAGAATCTCCCCGGCGTCGACTATGCCGCTATCGATGCGCTGCTGGCCCGATCGGAGGCGGCGATAGAGCACGCGAGGCGTCCCAGGCGTGCCGGCGATAACCGTGCTGCCGAAAAAGATGCGTTGGTTTACGATCTCGATTGGGACGAGGATGCCCGGCTCGACGAATGGCGCGGCGTGTTGCGCCAGGCCGAAACCCTGCCGGCGATACTGCAGGCCATCGTCGCCCTCGATGCCTGGAACGAACTGTCCGTGCTGCAGCACGCGTCCTGGCTCGGCCGCCTGTTGTCTGCGTCGATCCTTCGGGAAGCCGGCATCACCAGCGGCTCCCATCTCGCCGCCATCAATCTTGGCCTGAAAACCATTCCCGTGGATCGGCGTCGGCATCGCGACCGGGAAACGCGACTGCTGTCCATTGCTCATGGTTTGCTGGCGGCCGCAGCGCTTGGGCTGAAGGAGCACGACCGGTTTGGCGAAAATCATGATGGAGCGCAAACTGGCGGGAAAACGGACGTCGTCAAAACTACCAGAGCTGATCAAACTGGTGATGGCAAAACCATTGGTGTCGGCCGGGATGATTGCCAAGGACCTTGGCGTCACGCCGCGGGCGGCGCTGCGGATCGTCGAGGAGTCGGGCTTGCGTGAGATGACGGGGGGGGGAGGTTTCGGGCATGGGGAGTGATCTAGTGGGCCAGCCCGTTTTGTACGTCCGAATCCCATCAAATGTGGGACCTCGGGCGTTGCAAACGCAATTGCGCTCGGGTAGTCCAAAAACGTTAGAGTTATGTTCAACTTTTGTTTGCAAAACTGGTCCTATGCTGCCTCGCGATTACAGACTGCACGAGCTAAATGAGGACGAGTTCGAAAGACTCGTCGTCCGCATTTGCGTGCGTTGGCTCGGCGAGGGTATAACACCCTTTGCCCGGGGACGGGACGGCGGCCGTGACGGAAAGTTCCACGGGACCGCCAACAGCTTTCCAAGCACTGCTTCACCGCTGTCTGGGCATTTCGTCTTGCAGGCCAAGCATGTTGCTGCGCCAAACAAATCCTGCTCCGATCTCGATTTCGCAGGGCTGCTTGCGAAGGAACACGAGAAGGTCAAGCGCCTCAATGGCGAGGGCATCTGCGATCACTACCTCGTTTTCGCCAACCGAAAATATACGGGCGGCGCGGATGAGAAATATATGAAAGATCTCAAGGCGCTTGGTGTAACTTCCGCCCACATCATTGGGGTCGAGCGCCTTCATCTAGCACTCGACGATTATCCTGATATTCGCGAAACACTGCCGAATCTGCTCGATCCTTCGCCCTTTCGCTTCAATCCAGACGATCTGGCTGAGGTAATCGGCGCACTCCATTCCTACACCACGGATGACGGGCAAAGCGCCTTTGAGAGTGCATTCGACTTTGAGAAGTTGAAAATGCCGTTTAAAAACAAGCTCAACGGGGTTTCGGACGAGTATTATAGCCAAGTCATCGTCGCACAATCCATGCCGCATTTCGAGCGAGTGGCCCAATTCCTCCAAAATCCGAGGAATGACGAGTTCGCAGCGCTGTATCACGACGCCGCCGACGAGTTGAAGCAGAAGATCATCGCAAAGCGCGCCCAGTTCGGAGCGTTCGATGACATCTTCCTGTTCATGTATGAGCAAATTCAGCAGAAACGGGACGTTTTGAAGGGCAAGCGACGCCTGATTTCGATCCTGCTGCACTATATGTATTTCAATTGCGATATCGGGATCAAGCAGCTGGAGGAAAACGAAGATGTCGTCCATGCTGACGCCTAAGAAGCACCTGAACCTTGATACTTCGCTGCTACGCGTGTTCTCGCTTGTCCTAAAGGAGCTGCAAAAGCGTGGCGTTTGCGAGTTCGAGAAGCTGCGCGGTGTTGTCATCCGGCGGGTTGGCCCGGACGGCGAACTTTCCTTCCTCCCCGCTCTCGACCTGCTGTTTTTGCTGGGCAAGGCAGAGTACCACATCAAGAACGACACTCTCGAATACAAGGCTGACTGACAATGCAAATCAGTCGCCTTTACTCGAACCTTCCTGATATTCTTTCACCGATCGGGTTCAATCATGGAGCCAATGCCGATCGGCTCAATATCGTGCTCGGCGAGGTCAAGCATCCTAAGGATCGAAAGAAAGATTCGCATAATCTCGGTAAGACGACGCTCCTGCAGCTGATTGATTTCCTTATGTTGAAGGGATGGTCGCAGGACAGCTTTCTCTACAAACATCGGGACCGTTTCGCCGATTTTGTCTTTTATCTCGAGATTGCCTTGAATGGTGGTGGGTATGCCACGATTAAACGTAGCGTTGCTGCACCCACACGCGTCGCCCTTTCCCTTCATGAAGATCCCGATCAAAATTTTGATGGTGCTGCCGACGATGTCTGGGATCATCCAGATTTGCCGATCGATGAAGCGATCAAGCTTCTCGACGCATGGCTCGATCTGCGTGCTCTTCAACCTTACGACTACAGAAAGGCAATCACCTACTTCCTGCGCTCTCAGGGCGACTGGAGTGATGAACTGCAGCTGCAGAAGTTCCAAGCCGGGCGTGATCTTCATTGGAAACCGTTTGTCGCTCATCTTTTTGGCTTCAATCAGAATCCGATCACCCGAAAATACGAGCTGGACGAACGCATTGCAAAACTCCAGGAAAAGCAGTCTGAACAGCAGTCTGAGGTCCAGTTCAAAGAAGAGGACCTTCCCAAACTGACGGCGGAACTCGGCATCCTCCATCAGCATGTTGAGGATTTGGAGGGGCAGCTCGACGCGTTCCGCTTCGACGATGAAGAACGTCGGATCATGCGCGAGCTCGTCGACACCATTGAGGAAGAGATCGCCTCGCTCAATCAGCAGATCTACGATGCACGATACGATATTGGCCAGATCGACACCTCTCTCAGCCATAAGGACAAGTTCGACCTGGGCGAAGTTCAATCGATCTTCGATGAAGCAAAACTTCATTTTCCGACGCAGCTCAAAAAGCAGTATGGCGAGCTCGTGGAATTTAAGAAGAAGGTCACCCAAGAGCGAAATGCCGCTTTGCGTAAGCGCCGCAAGGAGCTTGAGGTCGCGTTATCGGCGGCCGAAGGTCAAAAGACGTTGCTTGATGCTCGGCGAGTTGAGCGTCTGAAGGTTCTTCGCTCGACGGACACCTTCGAAAAGTTCAAGGCTTTGCAGAAGGACGTCACGCACCAGAAGGCGCAGCTTGTATATCTTGGCGAGCAACGCAAAAAGCTTGAGGCTGTGGCGGAAACCGCAAGGCAGGTCCGCGAGGCAGAGCGTGACCGTGGCCGGGTCGTAGACGAGATCAAGGCTATGCTTGAAAAGCCGACGGTGATCTATGAACGCTTCGCCAGGATTTTCAACGAATACTGTCAAAAAGTGCTTAACCACGAAGGCATTTTCTTCTTTCACATCAATTCTAACAACAATCTTGACTACAAGATCAGCCTGGGTCTTGCCGGGCAAAAAGGCGTTGCCTCCAGCCAAGGTGAGGGTACCAGCTATAAGAAGTTGATCTGCGCCCTGTTCGACCTAGCGCTCCTGCGCGTTTACGAGGACATTCCGTTCTTTCATTTCGTGTATCACGATGGAATGTTTGAAGCTCTCGACGATCGAAAGAAGCTTGCCTTCCTCGAGCTTGTCCGTGAGCAGGTCAGCCACCGAAAGCTTCAGTATATCATGACAGTCATCGCGTCTGATCTACCGCGCGATTCCAAGGGTAAGCTCGTTGCCTTCGCAGATGACGAGATAGTCCTCCGACTGGACGATAGCGGGCAAGCTGGCCGGCTGTTCAAGATGGCCGAATTCTGACTTCGATCTTACGGACGATTGTAAAGGAGCCGAGAGGTACAGAAGTGTTGATTTCCACTGAGAGCTGACCCGGCGCAGCCTGATATTTCCATTGAGAATTGACCCATGTTTCAACCGTCCCTCGCATGTTTTCAGCGGGGGCCCTGGAGTGATCGACATGGCGTTACTGAGCGTGATCCGACGCTGGCATTTTAGAGAGCATTTATCGATCCGGGAGATTTGCCGCAGGACTGGCTTATCCCGGAATACCATCCGCAAATATCTGCGAGCCGGCGGCGTAGAGCCGAAGTTCAACGTGCCGGAGAGGCCGAGCAAACTTGATCCGTTCGCAGATCGGCTATCGGCCTGGCTGAAGACGGAGTCGAAGAAAGGCCGCAAGCAGAAGCGGACGATGAAGCAGCTACACGCTGATCTTGTCAGCCTCGGCTATGAGGGGTCCTACAATCGTGTGGCGGCATTTGCGCGGGAATGGCGCGATGATCGTCAGAGGGAATTGCAGACGACGGGCCGCGGGACTTTTGTGCCCCTGGCGTTCGAACCAGGCGAGGCCTTCCAGTTCGACTGGTCGGAGGACTGGGCGATCATCGGCAATGAGCGCACCAAGCTGCAGATCGCCCACACGAAGCTGAGCTACTCCAGGGCCTTCATCGTCCGGGCATACCTCCTGCAGACGCACGAGATGCTGTTCGATGCCCACAACCATGCCTTCCGTGTCTTCGGTGGCATTCCTGGTCGCGGCATCTACGACAACATGCGCACGGCGATCGACAAGGTCGGTCGTGGCAAAGAGCGCGACGTCAACGTCCGCTTCATGGCGATGGCCAGCCATTATGTGTTCGAACCCGAGTTCTGCAATCCGGCTTCCGGCTGGGAGAAGGGACAGGTCGAGAAGAACGTGCAGGATGCACGTCATCGCTTCTTTCAGCCGATCCCGCGCTTTCCATCACTCGAGGCCCTGAACGATTGGCTCGAGGAGCGTTGCAAGGAGTTCTGGGCCAAGACACCCCACGGTCAGTTGCGTGGCACTATTGCCGACATCTGGGCAGAGGAAGTTCCGGCTCTCATGCCGCTCTCCAGGCCGTTCGACGGGTTCGTCGAATATACGAAACGGGTCACGCCTACCTGCCTCGTGCATCTGGAGCGTAATCGCTACAGCGTTCCGGCATCCTTCGCCAATCGACCGGTGAGCCTCCGGGTCTATCCGGATCGGATCGTGGTTGCCGCAGAAGGCCAGATCGTCTGCGAGCACCGTCGCGTCATCGATCGTTCCCATGATCGTCCAGGACAGACCATCTATGACTGGCGTCACTATCTAGCGGTGGTGCAGCGTAAGCCCGGTGCTCTTCGCAACGGCGCACCGTTCATTGAGCTCCCCGATGCATTCCGGACCTTGCAGCAATACCTGCTCAAGAAGCCGGGTGGCGATCGAGAGATGGTCGATATCCTGGCCCTCGTCCTTCAGCACGACGAACAAGCCGTGCTGTCGGCCGTCGACATGGCGCTGAAGTCTGGCGTTCCGACCAAGACGCATGTGCTGAACCTGCTGCATCGGCTCGTTGACGGTAAATCCTTCACGCCGCCGACCCTCGATGCCCCTCAGGCACTGACGCTCACCAATGAACCCAAGGCCAATGTTGAACGATACGATACCTTGAGAAAGACGGAGGCTCGCCATGCGTCATAATCCAGCAAGCGGCGCGATCGTCATCATGCTGCGGCAGTTGAAGATGCATGGCATGGCCCAGGCAGTCGGAGAGCTTACTGAGCAGGGGTCACCCGCGTTCGAGGCTGCCCTTCCGATCCTGTCGCAGCTTCTCAAGGCAGAGACGGCGGAGCGCGAGGTTCGATCAACGGCCTATCAACTCAAGACAGCACGCTTTCCGGCCTACCGTGATCTGAACGGCTTCGACTTTACCAGCAGCGAGATCAACGAGGCTCTCGTGCAGCAACTCCATCGCTGTGACTTCCTCGATGACGCCAACAATATCGTCCTGGTCGGCGGACCTGGCACGGGCAAGACGCACATTGCCACCGCGCTCGGCATTCAGGCCATTGAGCATCACCACAAGCGAGTGAGGTTCTTCTCGACGGTCGAACTGGTCAACGCGCTTGAGCAAGAGAAGGCGCAAGGCAAGTCGGGACAGATCGCCAATCGGCTCGTTCACTCCGATCTCGTCATTCTCGACGAGCTGGGATACCTGCCATTCAGCGCCTCTGGAGGGGCGCTGCTCTTCCATCTGCTGAGCAGGCTGTACGAGCGCACCAGCGTCATCATCACCACCAACCTCAGCTTCAGTGAATGGGCGAGCGTCTTCGGCGACGCAAAGATGACCACCGCGCTGCTCGACAGGCTCACCCACCACTGCCACATCCTCGAAACCGGAAACGACAGCTTCCGCTTCAAGAACAGCTCGGCCCATCAGCCCAAAACATCAAAGGAGAAACGCAGGAGCTTGACCCCGACCAACAACGCGAACGATACCTAAAGGCGGGTCAATTCTCGGTGGAAACGCCGGGTCAGCTCTCAGTGGAAATCAACAGTACAGAAGCCTTAGCTTGGCCGAATTGTGCCGCTGCTGGAAGACTTCGTCTTACTCTTCGTTCCCGTCAATCACCATATAGGTTGTCAATGGCTGCCTCCACCGTCGTCTGACTCTTTGAACGTGCTCTGTTTGTATGATCTGAGTTCGCAGAGGCTCATTCAGATTTGCTATTCTCAAAGCTTTTAGAGTTAGCCAAAGATTCTTGTTCTGGGACCAGCCCTTCCCATGCGTCATGTACCCACCGACTAACGCTTGTGACTTTCCTGGCGAGTAACTGGTCTGCATCAGCGCAATCGGCAAACTCGCCATCGCGAAAATCGAAATTGGCTTTGTGCTCCTCGAGTTCGCGTTGAGCTCGGCGATAAATCATCCAAAGACGCTGTGGCTTTCGAAGTTGGAGCCAGCTGGTCAGTCCACCCGCCAAAACTGATAATGCTGACGGAACGCCTTTCGCCCAAAGGTCTCCTGTCCCAAGCGTAACGAAAAGTGGTGCAGTCAACGTAGAGGCGATGATAACGGAGAAGCAAAGTTGAGACTCCAGCTTGTTGTGATCTGCTTTCTCTCGATAGCCTTGGCGAACAGTAGAATAATAAGCGCTTGCCGTGGTAAACACGTCGGCTTGGATCGTTTTATCCTTGCGATACATAGTCAGAACATTCCCAATGTGTTGGTGTTGTTTCAACAAAGTATGAAACAGGCGAAGAGGATTCTCCAATCTCGTCACTCGCGTGCTGGCGCATTGCACGCTTGATGACACCCATTTCTTTGAAACTCAGTGCGCTGTATGGACTCTGCACGCGATTCGAAAGGGAAAATTATCCAGCTACGCAGTATTGAAACAAGTACACTCAAATCAAACGATTTCCGTAACGCTCTAACAACAGACGGAGAACTTGTGCACTTGAGTAAGCTGCATACCGTTGATAACCATCAGCCTTATCTGGATCAGCGAAATCACAGACACCTTTGACTGCAAGAAAGGTTGGTTGTGGTGAGGAAGCGGCGTGGGCGGCCGCATAGATTCCATAAATTTCCATCTCAACTCCAATTAATTCTTGATGCTGTCCTTTGACGCCTTGAATAATTCTTCCATCGGATAGCACTGCGGACCCAGAAGCAAGCGGACCGAGCACTATCCGGCTCGTGTCCGGTTTCGTACCTTCAAACTCGAGCCTGATTGCCTCAAGTGCAGAACTGTCTCCCCGAAGCTGCAGAATATGGTTCCGAACTTTCGCCGGAGCTGGAATATGGTGAGGTCGAAACAAAAAGCGCCCTGTCTCGCCGTCCCACTTACCGCTTTGGAAATCCCATGCAGGATCTGCAAAAAGAACGTCTCCCAACTTCACTTTTCCGCGCACCCCAGCGCAGATGCCTGTCATAGCGATAAGTTTTGGTCTTAGAGTACTAATTAGTGTGTTTGCCGCTATAGCGCTCGCCACCATGCCCATACGGGGAAGACATACGGCACATACATTGTAGCTCTTGTCGTCAACCACGAATTTTCCATCGTGAATGAATATGGTGTCGTCTAGCGGACGAGATGTCTGCCAATTCCACGGAAGTTTCAGTACTTCCGAGAGTTCAGGGTCTTCCAAAGCACATATAATGACGACCTCCGTTCCGAGGTTAGAATTCTCTGGCTTTTTGCCTCGTCCACGAATGAATGTCACGCAGTTGAGGGCGCGATGCATCCATTCGTCGGTGGAGCGAGAGTAATTTAAGACTGTCCAACACCAGTCTTCAAATTGTGCAAGAGCTGATCCCGCAGCGGCTCTATCCGCTGTAATACCAAGAATATATGGGGCTTTAGACGTTAAGTCGTTTTGTCGAATCTCAAAAAGAAGATCAATGGCGTTTTGAGGATTTTCCGAATCTTCCGGATGAAGGGGAACCAGGATATCTAACAGTAGTAAGTCATATTCTTGACCCATCAATCGAGCTCTTGCGTCATTGCACGAAGTTACAATATCCACTGAGCCACGATCTATACCCATTGCTTTAAGTTCCGCGATAAAAATATCGTAGCGCTTAGGCTGGTCATCGACGATTAGGATCTGCATATCTAGTCCTCTCTCAGGCCGAGTTTCTGAAGTGTGCTAGAAAGCGTTGTCTTCCATTCATCGTAGGTTGAGTTGTAATGCAACACAGAGCTGACAATCCCTTCGAACTCGGCTATCCACTCACGCCGTAGTTGGTCGAGATCAACTGTCAGGCCTCCGTCTTTTGCAAAACCCTCATAACCCGTAATGATAACTACAGGACACGATAGCTCCGCCATCTGCATCATTCTCAAAATCTCGGCGCCTCCAAAGCCTTGCGGCCTTCCACCGCTTTCACGGTCACCAGCATCGAAGGTTGGAAGGGACATATCGAGAAGCATTAAGTCGACTTCAGTTGTTTCCACCACATCTAGAGCCGAGTTAACTGATCGTGCCGTTACGATAGCGAGTTGAGGATTAAGTTCATGGAGAAGTCTCACAATGTGATCACGTTTTGGAGCCTCATCCTCAACAAGCAAAATTGTTGGTTTCTTAACCATTCGCGCTATCTTTTGTTTGTAACACCACGGCGTAAGTTACCTCTAGGCGGAAGCGTCCATCATTCCCAAAACCAAATTCGATCCTGCCCCGGTCTGACTGAGTTACAATTGCCGCGAGTTTCGCAAATCCACTTCCATCGTCCTTTCGAGTTTGACGTGAGTAAGTTCCGCCGGAGACCATCTGTCGGACCTCCGCGGCTCGCTTCGCTTTCTCTGGCCGCACGCTCGCTTTACAATCACTAATAATCTCAATCGACAGCGTGTGAGCCTCATCGCTCCACTTTGCTGCTATATCTATTTTAGGTGAGGGCAAGCCAGAGTGCTTCTTGGTATTACCTAGTCCGACGAACAGGACGTCATGGACAAAAACTAAGTTTGCGGCGTCCAGGGACAGACTTCCGGTTGTTGACTTGTTAATACGCGGCGAGTATCCCCTTTGAGTAGTAAGGGTCGCCTCGAGACCAACTTCCAGTATTTGCTCGAGTGTAAAAAGGTGCTGACTAGCCAAGGCTCCAGTGTGCACAAACCACTGCGAGGCCTCATCAAGCTTTCCTTGAACTTCGGCAGATCTTTTTCCAGCTTCTGCGTCAAATTCGAGAAATCCAGGGTCAAACTCTGCTATTTCTTTAACAGAAGAGCGCAATTTATCGAACTCTGCAACGAGAGCGCCTTTCAGAACAACAGAGATTAGCTGTCTGACAGCTTGAAGTGATTGCTCCAGCGATATCCAAAAAACAGTAATTAGGAAACGGAAAAACGTGGTGATGTCGAGGTCAAGGGTGAGCCAAACCCTTACAACGGAATAAAGTGCATCACTGTAAGGAATGGCGAGCATTCCTGAAGGATACTCCGCTGTCCTCACATGGAAAAATCTATCTTTCGCGTCGAGCAAAATGTCATCGAAGTGAGCGGAAAAATTTCGAAAAGCCAGCTCCATCCGTGTGCGGTCTGCAGTCTCTAACGTTTTAAATGACTCTAACCAATACCTGTTAGGATGATACTCGCTGGTTTCAGTCTCTCGAGTAGTTATCAGCCCACTGACTTCGAGTGGTCCCCTTATCAATCCGATAAATGAATGATGTCTAACATTTTTTGCTAGGTAGAAATCGAGCCCAAAAGTTGCATTTGTCAGGAATTCATCCCCTGCGCGGCGGATGACGCTCATCAAAACTGCGTCTGCTTCGTTGTCCGGCGAGAATGAATGTCGGCTCAACGCGGCCCCGTCCAACTCCCGCAGGACGTCATCGAACGTTTGCGGGGCGTCAACACTAACCGGCTCGAGGTCGCGATATCGCTCGTAATCTTCTTGTAGTTCACGTGACGCCCACCGAACGAATGCTTCATCCTCAACATGTATTCTGGTTCGATCAACTATCCAACGACCTTCATCAACCATCAGATTATGCGAGATCAACATCGCTTCAGCTGTGTAGTCGTCAGCGCTTTCGGGCCGTAGATCACTAAGCGCTAAGAAGATGTTGCGTCGTTCCTCTAAAACTTCCTTCGAGCTTGAAAACAACCTGGTGACATCAAGTATTTCTGGAACACATACATGTTTTAAAAAGTACACAAGCTCTCGATCATCAAGTAGATCGGCGCGATCTAGGAGCGCACTGGGTCTGTTCACTCCGAGCTTACGAAGTGCCAGACCCGTGGCGAACCGCAATTGCGATGCCGTTTGGCTCTCCTCAGTTCGAGACCAAAGCAAGTGAAGCGCGATCGGAGCGGCTAATGGAGATTCAACGGATTTGAAATCCTCCCAAGCGCAGTCACGAAGGCTTTCGGCAACTGGGAATAAGTTGAAGCAAGATAAATTTTTAACACTTTCAGACGCGATAAGCTCGATCTTCTTATGTCGAAAACCAAATGCATGCAGCGCGTGGAGGCGGGCAAGTTGACATAGCGCGCGAATAGCAAGTGGCGGATCTTCTACGCCAGCCAATATTTCACAGGCGCTTTCAGGATTGGCATGCGCCAGCTGATAGAGTGATCGGCCAAGGACTAAACTCGGGCTGTCGAGTTCAATAGCACTCTGACCAGTTAGGCAAATGGACCAGAATTTTTTAGTAGGAGTTTCGGGAAACGCAGCCAATCCGGTAATCTTTGGATTTACAAGATCCTCAATACCATGAGTTGGGCTATTCAAACCTATCACCCAATGTTTCCAGGCACTGTCAGGCTTGTCGCGGCGGAGTTGTGCTAAGTACTCGCCGACGCCAACCATGAAAGAGAGCCCTCGAAAATTAATGCATAGCTTTGCTGCTTGTGCGGCATAATCATTTGATTGCTCTGATGCAGCTAAGGCAGCAGCAAGCCACCTGTGCAAGGTCTTTGGGTTCAGTGAACTACGGGGAGGGCGTTGTGAACTGGCATGCGCGAAACCTGCATATATTACCTGCCAAGGATCGCTTGGTAAGCTCTTCCGGGCTGCCCTAAAGGCTTGCACACCTGATCCCGAAAAAAGAAAATCAGAAATTTTTTGGCTGCGAGGTAGAAGGGTGTTGATGTCCTGGGGAACAAAAATTGACTGAATTTTTTGTAGCCGATAATCTGAAACACCTAGATTACTTACGCACTCAATCAGAATCTGATGAAGCTCGTCGCGTCCTTCCCACTTTACGAGTTCTTGTAGCACCGCGATGAATGTTTCGTAAATGTCAATAATGCCATGACTCTGCTCAGTTCGTAAAACGTCAGCGATACCGGCATCAGTAGCAGGAAGTTCGTTTTTTAGCCGATAACGCATATAGGTCTGAGTAGCGTCATCGTAGTATGCGTGGTTTGAGATCCGCCGCTCAATCTCATCAAAGTATTTTGAGATTGTCGTCCTTTCCTCATTTCGAACGCTCGTGTGATAGGTTACATATGCAAGTAATCCCTGCTTATAGATCGATCGCACTTGCGCAGCATACTTTTTCTGTTGTTCCAAGCCACCTACAACTTGCTCAAGTGCAATTCGCAATTGCACGGACCACATGGTCGCACCGTAAGTATCAAAAATAATTTCAAGTAGATTAAGCGCTGTTGTGTAGTCTCCTCCGATCGCTGCACCTTCTACGGCCTCTTTGAGAAACAGGAACCTTGAAATCTTCTCTTTTTCTCCGTGCAACCGCGCAGTAATCCACCGCAGCTCTGTACTTAGGTCGACCGCTTCTTTCGGAATGACCCCGCTTAAATTGTCATAGCGGATAGGAATTCTATCTAATTCAGAGAGTTGGCTAGCTAACATCTCGTTAGCCCAAGCGATAAAGCCTGCGTACTGGCTGTGAGTCAATTTTATCTTCGAGCTTATATAAAGTTCGTTGAGCGCTTGCCTGAAACGTAAACTTGGCGAAAAGCGCCTCTGTTCAACGAATTCTTTTGACTTAAATTGTGAGATTATCCCTCGTAATTTATGTTGTTGCTGCAGATAGGATTGCATTAAACCATTGTTGTTTGTTTCAGCCATCTTCGCCAGCAATTCCACATCCTACAAGTATTGTTGCGCTATAAAATCACCGGTGATAGGTAGGCGCAAGCAGTGATTGTAACCATCCACCAATTCTTCGCTACTAGGGGCTATACGATCTGTGCAGTCGTTTGCCATAGGTGTTGGTCTCCGTGCGGAATTGAGCCTTATCTACCTTACCGGCTCAGTTCCGCGTGGAAGATGCAGCGGAAAGCCAGAAGCGTGTGTTTTGGCTGACCGCCGTGGCCGAGAAGGCCACAGATCGCGCTAGCGGTACGTTGTTCTACCACTCCTCTTTCACGAACTCTTCGTACGCCTTCACAATCTCCTGAAGTCGACCGCGGCGTTCTGCACGGAGGAGAAGGTCTCTTATCTTCGCCGTTTTATTCGAACCTGTGAGATCATCGGTATCCACCTGTAGTACGAAGCAAAAATTGCAGAGCTCTTCCATATTCATGGTTTTGCACATCTTTGGAAAGAACACTTCGCGCACCCATTTAGGATCGATTCCGTCGTCCTTGAGTGTGCTTGGTGCCCATGGACCCTCGGTCGGTGCGACAGGCCGTGTCGAGAGAAAATCGCTGAGGAAGCTCGCAGCCGCATGAGCCGCATATTTTTGCCAGTTATCGTTTTTGCTGTCGTCTGCAAAATCGCAAATCGAGCGCACCATAAAGAAGCCGATTCGGCGAGCGGCTGCCATAGCGCTGGCTGCGACACCTCCACCCTCCATTTCAACGGCGGCAAGCTTGGGATGAAGCAAAATGAGGCTTTTTACGTCGGCCTCTGATGCTATGACTTTATCACCCGATGCGACTGGCGCAAAGTGGACTGCAGGCACCGTCGCACTCGAGGCACAGTTGTCAGGTCTCTGCGGCAGTCGGGCTCGCCAAGCGCTTCCCAAGTGCATGTGCATAGCCCTGTCGATTAGCAGGGGGTCAGACATGTAGGAGACCGGTCTACGCTCGAGTCCGTTTTCTCGGACCTTCCCAAGTTCGTAATATACAACGTCTGTGCTGATGACGACATCGCCGAGGCGCTGTTTACCGGGGTGCAAACCGCCTGCGATTCCGCACATAACGACATATCTTGGCATCCAATGCCGAATTAGCTCTGCAGTCTCCGCGGCGGCTTGGACATTGCCCATTCTCTGAAGAAGGGCCACAACAACGCGATATTTCGTCGTTCCGTCATGAGCGACAACAATGCCTTGATAGTAAGTCCGCGACTCGCCGATAATCACTTTCTGAAGAGTGGGAAAGTACTCAAGTACGGCTGCAAGTTCCTGAGGTAGGGCGGTCACGATTGCAAAGTCTGCAGCCGATGCATCGACTTGCCTCGCGAGTTGGGTCGCCGCTATGGGTTCGAGGTGGTTTAGCGGAAATGAACCGGCGATGCGCTGGTGAATGTAAGCCTCGTGCTGAATCTTCATACCTTTGAGAACGGCCGCGGTGTACGTCGACGTGTCGCGGTCAATTAGTGCATGATGGCTGGGGCAAAGGAGAAGGAGATTGTCGAGACTTTGCCGATCTTCGGACTCTTGAGCGGGATTGAAACGCGGCCCGCCAGGGGAGTGGGCTTCGATATGCGCAACTTCAGCAATCGTGCCACCCGAATCCGGCATCAGGTCGGTGTGACAACCTGGGAACGCGCACCTACCGCCACTTAGGGCGAAAAGTCGCTTGATGGCTGAAGATGAAGTTCGTCTTTCACTCATGCGCTATTTCTCGACCCTAAAATCTGTTGCTAAGATTTGAATGACGTGCCACGCCCCCGGATATGCACGATCATGCATGGTTGTGACGCGAAGTCTCATAGTATCAAAACATTACCAACCTCTTCGTCGAGTTCACCACGTTGGCGAACCTGGATGCAACCGATATCAAATTCTATTGGAGGGTGGAGTGCACCCACCCGGCCCTTTGGGTGACCTTGGACACGCCAACTTGCCGCGGTAGCGGCCTTCGCTGCCATTGGTGAAACAGCGTTCATGAGGGTTCATGCCGGCTATGCGCTCAACATCGGCGTGTCAGAGGACGAACTTAAGGAAATCATTTAAGTCGTGACCGTGCCGGCGGGATTCCCAAAAGCGATCGCTGCCTCCCAAGCGCTCCAACAGCTTTTCGAGGAGCGAAGCCATGCAAACTGCCCCGAAGTAAGTCCTGCGACGGCGATAGGCAGGGAGGGGGCCCATGAGCAATATCTTGCTGATCACTGCCGCCATCATCATCCCCACCGCCACATGCCTGAATGCGGTGCCCCCTATCATTAAGGCAGAGGACACGATGCCCTTTCAATCTCACACCCCGACCCAGCCGCAGAAGCATTCGTATATCGGCATGTGGGTTAGACCCCAAGTCAGCTCCCCTAGCTCCGGGTGATCGATGACGGCCTCATAGTGGATTTCCGATCCCATCTGTCGCTCATCGCCCCCAACGGCGTCCCAATCAAGCTCGTCGCTTTCGATCTCGTGGATTTCGCCAGTCGCGCTATGTCTGATCCGAGCCGTCCCGCGGCAGTAGATTTCCATGCTTCCTCAATCCCCAGCAATGCTGTCGTCAGTTCCTCCAGACAGGCAACGTCCGCTCAATGGACTTTATGGGACAGCGTTAGTAACACCGCAATGGCCAAGGAGCCGAGAATAGCTGCCGTCGCGCACGTAACCCACCATCCAACGGCGAGGAAAGGATTGTTTGGTAACTGGTCCGCCCATTGCGTGAACCCCCAGGCGCCCACGATTGCCATCGCGTTCAAGCCGCAAGAAGAACCAGCCACTTAGGCAAACTTTGTGCGCTATGTCGACGACGGGAGGATCTGCATGTCGAACGAGGTCACGGAAAGAGCGCTACGAGGGGCAGCTTGGGAAAGAAAAGTCTAGCTCTTCGCCGGTTCCGACCACGGCGCAGATCGCGCTGCGATCATGCTCACCCTGATCATGCCCCCCGGCTGAACGACGTAGAAGCGAAGGCATGGCTCGCCTAATAACTGTGATGGCGACCTCGGGTGCTTTACCGGCGGCATTAAGATGGTCTTATTTGGACTTGAGGACGGCGTTCAGGCGGCATGCGGCGAGGGGTGGCTTTTTGAGCACCTGCCGGACGACGGCCCTTCGTCCGGCAATGGATGCCCGTCCGCTCCATCGTCCGGATTGACGGCTCATCGGGCGCCAGACCGGACAAAGCGGCTGCGGCCTTCTCATCCAACTACTCGTCGCTCGACGCTTTGCGATTCCGGCCGCACGCCGGACGAGGCGGTCAGCGGCGACCCCAGCGTTGACTAGCTGATCGACTGAGAGGTTCTTTGTTTTTCCGCTTCGCACCGGTAAATACCACCATGATCAGTCCTCAGATGGCACCAGAGGAAGCTCCTAAACCGCGACAACGAAGACGTCATCAAAGGCTGCGAAACCGCAGACATATTCACTAGCGATAGTATTTAGGACAGTCCTCGCGAGGATTGCGTTGAGCAATGTTGCGTCGTCTCCAACATCGGCTTCAACAATGAATGCGCTACAAGCTGATCGATAATATTTCCTGACATCGCCAAGCGTCATTTTTTCACGCGACTTTTTATAAAAAAGTTTTAGAAGACACTCAAGATTGAATAAAATTTCGTCACCTGGAGGGGGCGGAAGTGATTTCTCCATCAGCGCTCCAATTGAGCGATTGATCCCGCTCTCCGCGTAGAGGACATTTACCCAAGCCTGTGGCCAATACTTCCGAAGGTGTTTGCTGGACACAGCGTGGTCGACATCGTGCTTCGACAAGTTCACTCCTGTGCCGTAAGTCATTTCGACATAGCGCTGACACGCCGCACGATAGCTGTGAAAGTCAATGTGAGCCCAAATTTGAGAATAGCTCAAATAACCAGCTGGTGTTTGAACCTGTCCTCGTAAAACCAGAACCCGCTCCCTCTCAAAATCCTTCGCTCTTTTGAAGCGCGTTGAGAGCTCCGTGAGCTGGTGGTCTTTTGCCCAGTTGCGAAGGTGATCTTTCGTGCGAAAAGCAATTGGGGCTCGGTAGCCGTGTTCAACCAAGGTCTGAAAATCGAGCCCTGTACTGACAACGACGAAAGGATGTGAGCTAAAGGAGGGTGCTGGTATCATGACTTCCCGACTTGAACGACTTCGCGAAACCACAGTTAGCCCGAAGTGGTTAATCAGGGCCCAATATGCGTTTGAACAATTGCACACATCGAAGGCGCAACCGCGACTGTGACCGGAATATCCGAGGGTAGGCTGGATCGTCCACGACGCGTCATCGGCTACGCAGTTAAAGTCACCCATTCCCATTCTCTGGGGGAGTTCTCCGCTACCGACGGGCTCAACCCCATCCAGAACCTTCTTCAGGTTTTCGTCGAAAAGTCCCAGCAAGTAGGTCGCGATGCCGGGTGCCTCCAGGTACAGCCCCACCTCATCCAGCGGATCGTCTTCAGACCCGGATTGGGACCCCCAATTCATCGTACTGACGACCACGTCGTTGGAGTCCCATATGAGAAACCTTAGCATGAACCTGTGGTTCGCGCGCAGATATGACATCTACGGTTCCCTCCAGCCTTTTACGGTGAGCGGCCATGTGCTTGCGCTTCGTTGGACCGGATTGTCGTGAATAATAAATCCGGACGTCCTTCAGTCGACCTCCTGCGACCTCGGCCGGGTTCAATAATCCAGGGACGACGTTGGCGCCCATTCTGTTCGTGATGCAGACAAAGCTTTCATTTGCGCTGTGGGCTGCCTTTCGCAGAAGTGGTCCATGGTCTTGCGCGTGGAGCACAGTCAACCGTGCCTTGGTTGTTGGTGCCTGATCAGACCCGGTGGTCAGCGGGGTCTTACCCGTCTGGCTTCAGATGCAAGGAATTGAAGAATTTCCACCGATCGGCTCGCGCTGGCGAGGGAAACCGCTATCCCTTTGAGGATGTCTAGGCCAGCCGCGACGGCCATCGGTCGCGGAGTTCGATTGAAACCTCCACGGCGGAGAAGGGTGAGGACAAACAGTTGCATGATCCAATCACAACGACTGTTCCACCCTATACGTCGTCGGCAGCAAGGGATTTTGCATGACTTCCAACGCTGTCGCGATGGACCAGGAGGAAGCCGCGGCTAAGTCTTACTGCCCAAAGTCTCTCATGAAGTTCCTCCAGCGCCAATGCGTGCCTCGCTTTATCCAGGGAAGTGCCAAAAAATAAATGGCACCGCACGCCACCCCGATATGCGTCTTCCAGCGCCGTGTATATGCGCGCCCGGTGCACTCTTCCTCTTTCATCTGACTGGCTGACGATGAACGTCGACAGTACGAAGATGTCCAAAACCGCAGCCCGCACGATGCGTTCGAAGCGCTCGATGTGCTCGGGCGATCCAACAACCAGCTGATCGAGAGCGAAGGTCGTCTCAATCGAAGCAGGGGCGGATGGCTCGCCCTTCGATGCTCGAGGGAGAACCGCCGTCTTAGGGTTTCGTCCACCGCCGCGACCAGGTTGGCGCTAGCCCCCTCGGGATTTCGCCCCTCTTGAAAGCAGCGAGGTCGATCTCAAGGAATTTCTTCTCCATACCCGAGCCTGTGGTCCGAACTCCACGAAGCCATTCACCGGGGCGTAGAGATTGGGATACGAACTGACTGACCCGGTGAAGCCAAAGTGCTTGATCGAAATATTACGGTTTCGGGCTCCCATCAAGACTTGTACTGACCATACCGCTTCGGTGGTTGACGCGGACAAGCATTCCTTTATCGACGCGTATAAGAATAAGAAACGTAAAATTCTTCCTTGCAACCGAGAGTTATTTGATTAACACTTCATTATGGTGCCAGGGGGAAATAAAAAATGCGAATACTACTTGTTACGCTGACGTCAATTTGCGCTGGTTGCGCTGTTCTACCAAGCAAAAGCGACCTGGATGGTTTTGCCGCCGCCACATCGAGCAGTGCGAAAACGGTTGCTGCCGCCGTCTCAGCAAGCAATCAGGTGGCCACAGACCAGGACGAGCAACTGCAGGCGATACAATATATTCGCGGCGGCAGATATGCTCTTGTAGAGTTGCCACAGTCAAAGCTGACTAACAGACTGGATGCGGATCAGCTTCAAATACGCCTTGCGGCGATTAGCGATCTGCAAAACTATGCCAACGCGGTCGGCAAAGCCGCCGATCAGGGAACTGTCGATCAACTTGAGGCGTCGGCTGAAAAGCTGACGAATTCGGTGGCGGCTTTGGCCACCGCGATGGGCGGCTCGCCGATGGTCGCGCCAGCGATCAAAGTTGTGGGCCGCGCGGCCGCGTCTGCGGTCTCAGACACTTACGTTAGGCAGGTGCTGGATGTCGTTCGTAAGACGGATCCTGTGGTAAAAAACCTAGTCGATCTTCTCAAAAATGACCTTGGCCCCCTTCAAACGGATCTGTGGGTTCAAGCTACAGCCTATGCCGGGCTTCGCGACCAGCAACTTGCGGTCCTGCGACGGGATCCGCGTGTCAACAGAGCAGCCCTCTACGAAGCCTACATGAATGCACGCTCAGATGTTAAGGCGCGATACGCTTTAGGCGATGCCGCCACTCCGATTTCTGATCTCCTTCAGTCAATCCACGACACGCACCACGCGCTAACGACCGGTTCGGGCGATATCGGACTGACGATAAAGCGCCTCAGCGCATTGGCAAAGGACAGTGCGGCACTTATCGAAGTCACGAAAAAGGATGCTGTAGAATGACGCCCAGTGAAGAGTTTGACGCCGCAGCGCAAGAGGCACAGGAGATGTTCTCGAAGTTTCCGCTCGACGATATTAAACAGCCAAGTGCGATTCAGGAGTGGTTCGATAAACTAAAACCGTCGCTCTGGAAGGCTGATGCCGGCGTCAACGCCGCGAGGCTTGCGATCCTTATTGCCGACTCAATCAAAGTTCTGATTGCGACTAAGTCATTGTCCAATGACAGCGAGAAAGCAGAGTTTGCCAATTCAATCCGCGTCTTGCAGTCTCACTACTTCCTGGCGAGGAAAAAAGCGATGGAGGAGGCGGCTTCACGCTACACAATTACCGCACAACTTCGCGCCCAGGCGGGGACGCTGAATAAGGCGTATAAAAAGGTTATCGCAAGTACGGCAATCCTCAATCAGCTCGGCGATGCGATTGATGGCCTCACATCGCTCGTTGGCGCGCTCAGATGACTTGAGGTGTTTGTACGTTTGGACGAGCATCACGCGATCTTAGCTCCTCGACCGAAAACTCTGACAGATGCAGAGCTGCATGTTTTCGTGGCGATTGCGTATGCCGACCAAGAGGGGCTTGGTGATAAATTCCTCGATATTGAAGACCCTGCAGAATACATACCTGTTATGTCTGTTGAGGAAATGGATGCCACCACTTCCGATCTAGTGATCAACGGCTTCATAAATGAGCGTGATATTATTGGATCAAGAAATATTCGAGCGACGCAGCTTCTCTTTGAGACATTCGATGCTCAGGTGATGGGGTGGAGTACGGATGCAGATGCCGTCAAGCTTGCAAAGCTGATGTTATAAAATCCGGAGCATGATTCACCCAGTTTGGCCGAGAAAACAGAATGGCCGCTTCGACGGATCAATCCCACCATCCGCAATTTGATGAACGCACATCCTGAATGGCTATGGCGCGATGATTTCGGACAGCCCTATCCATCACACGGTCTGGTTATCGGCCGGCGGGAAAAATCCGGTCTCCAGCGCTTTATCGCTGACCATGGAAAAGCAGTCACGGCATAGGATAGTGAACAACCTCGCCATCAAATCCGCTGGACTGCGGATTCCGGCGTGAAACCGGCCCTCAATCCGACAGAAGACCGGCCACCATTCCGATTTGAAGCCGACCAATTTCCGGCACCGATGATACCCCTTGGTCAGCAACTTGGCATCAATTACCTCCGGACGAATGAGGACATTTTGATGCGTGCAATGAGAAGGCTGACCATGAGACAATTAAGACAAATGCTTCGGTTTGCCGGAAACGGGGCGAGCACCCGCGAGATCGCCGTCGTACTGGGAATAGCCTGCAGTATGGTGCAGAATATAGCCGCGTATACTGCAAATGTAACGTAAAAATCTTGGTCGCAATCAAAGGTTCTCATTGCGGCCGTATCTTTCGCCGATCGACTTTTAACGAGGAAGAAATCATGTTTCCGGATCTTGACTGCCGACTAGGCGTAGAACTGGGGCTTCCAAAACACTACCGGGATAAGCCAGCGTTTGAGATCATAAACGACGCTCATGATCTCGTGGGGGCACTCACTTCACGGCTGATCACCTTCAGATATAGCGGCTATGAGCATTTTGAGGAGCTCGGGGCACAATACACCTTAGCGGATACTAAACGCATCGAATTTTCACAGCGATTGGAACGACTTGATGGTAACGCAATAAAGGCAGTGAACCTGATCGATGAGCTAAATCACTTCGTAAGAATGTTCGTTGATCCGTGGCTCGTCAAATTTGAGGATTTACGCGTCAATGAGAGATGATCCAGGAGTTGCTCGAGCGCTTTCCCTCTCGTTACAAGATAAGCACGACATTTTCGAGACCCAGATCATTCCGGCAATCGGTGCGCGGGGGCCGTCTGTTGCAAAGCCAACTTTCACCGTTGTATGCGGCCAGCAGGGTGCCGGAAAGAGCACCTTAGTTCGCCAAATCAAGAGTAGAACGGGCGGTGAAAGCACCCAGCGAATAATAGCTGATGATCTTAATGCATACATTCCTGGTAACAATGCAGCCCTTCTGCAGGGCTCGCATGCGTTAGAGCGAGCGAATTCGACGGCAGTGACAGAATGGTATCATCAATTATTTGATCGCAGTATCACTAATAGATATAATATTATACTGGAGTCTTGCTATCCGCCAAATCATTACGCGTCGCTCTTAGATAAGGCGCGCTCCAATGGATACAGAACAGAACTAAATATTATCGCGACGGACAGGATAACGAGCTTTACAGCTATTCACGATCGCTTTGAAAGGGCACTGGCGAACTCGTTTATTGCCTCAACCGTATTGCCAGATGTCGAAACTCACGATCATTATTATTCAATTTGGCCACGTGTAGCGCTCGAGGTCGAAAATTACAAAACATTTGATAGAATTGCAATTGTACGCAGGGACGGTGAAACGTGTTACGACAATGAACAAGCTCTAGCAAATAACGGAGAATCGATTTGGGGCCGGGAGCCAGGCGCGTTAAGGGCATTGATGGATCATCGAAATCGCCCGCTGGACGAGAGACAGCAGCACTGGGTTAACAGCGTTTGGGAGAGGCTCTGTCGAAGCGTCGCATTCGCCCAACATCCAGATTCCGCCCGCCTGCCAATCGCTTCATATCAAAGTGACATCGCAACAAGGCTGAGAGAACACAGTGATCTCAGTTCGTTCGAAACACGTCCCGAATATATGCGAGAGTTTTCGAACAAGTTTTCATGGAATTTAAAGCGCGACATTTCTTTTGTGGTTAATCGCAAGAGTAAGAACGGTGAATTCCGAGAAGATGCGTTTGAAGAGCTGTTTTGCGAAAGGATAACGTCTGTCCATCATTCTCTTCAGGAGGCGATCACGGCACGGTTTGAATCCGCCGTCGGAAAATCGAATGACGAAGGCGATGTACGTTCTCGCGATGTTTCGACATTTTACGCTCGCACTGCTGGGGAGAGTTCTACAACCAAGCGATTGAACATCAGCACAAACCCACGAGGCGTGGTGCCGAGTGCTGACGTCGTCAATATCTCTGAACAGCAGGCACAGTCTGTCAAGTATCGGCGTCCTAAGTTTCTCGTTGAGGTCTCAAAGCACGTCTATAGACCAATCGAACAGTATAATCGGATGGTCTTCGATCGAGTCAGATTTCCAAACATCACTCGTGACCGGCGTAAGTTGAATGTATTGATCCGCACGGAAGACGGCACTGGCTACGAAACATCTAGCTCGTTAAAAACGCGCCTGGGATCGGAGCAGCATAATCTCTTCACCAAGACAATGAACGAGGGTCAGCTACCCCATAGTCTCGCGTCCACGAAGACTGGTAAACTGCCTATAGTTTTGGTTGACGCGGGAAATGGTGCAACCTTTATCGCCGGCGAGAAATTCCCTTTGTTGGACAACGGACGCCGGATACCAACGACTATTTCTGCCGATAGAATTTTAGTCAGAAATGAAAATGGGACTTTCAGCGAGCTTTGTCAGCGTTTGGCTGGAAACACCGAACTATTGCTTCCACCAGAAGCGATAGTTCAACTGGGACTGCAGCGTCAACAAGCTGTCAATCGAGCTCGTGCCAGAGAAGCATCGGAGTTGGAGCAACGAACTCGCGAACATTCCTCTGGAAGAGTTTGATCAAAAGTGCACCGGCCGGTTTTGTCGGATGAAACTCCGGATTCGGGACGCCGATCATGAAAGCTATCAGTGTTCAGTGCGATACGTCCGACAAGTCGACATCGTGCTTCCGCCGATCTATGCCCGTCGCAGAAAATTTTTGATCGCCATAGTAAATACCGCCAATGAGGTGCGCGATGGTGACGCGTCACCGATAGCTCGGCAATGACGATTTGATTCGTTCGTTACAGATGAAACCCGATTCTAATGTGTAAGACTATTTTTTGTTGCTACCGTGGGGCGAGAGCAGTCGCATAGGCTAAGCCTTTAAGTCTTATTGCCATTTACGTCGTCTCTCGCGTCGTCTTTGGTGAAGGTATATTGCAATGATTGCGAACAGCTCTTCCGATGTCTCTATGGCCGACCAGAAGTTTCTAAATGTCGCGAAGTCAAATGAAATCGATCCCGACGCCGTTCCTATAAGCAGACTTGATTCTGAAGGTCACAGTATTTTTGCAGAATGGCGACCGAAGCGCCCGTTTCTTCGGAGAGAAGATGGCGTCTTTCTCGTTCTCCGCGCAGACCATATCTTTCTGCTGGGCACCGATCCACGCACCCGGCAAATAGAAACTGAGCTCATGCTGAATCGAGGCGTCAAAGCTGGTGCCGTTTTTGACTTTATAGGTCACAGCATGTTGTTTTCGAACGGTGAAACGCATGGGAAGCGGCGCTCAGGCCTTTCAAAGGCGTTCTCATTCCGCATGGTTGAAGCGTTACGCCCGGAGATTGCGAAGATAACGGAGCGTTTGTGGGACGAACTACAAAAAGTTGACGATTTCAATTTTACTGAAATGTACGCGTCGCAATTGCCTGCGCTGACGATCGCAAGTGTCCTTGGCTTGCCGTCTGAGGACACGCCGTTTTTCACACGACTTGTTTATAAGGTTTCCCGCTGCTTGAGCCCGTCGTGGCGAGATGAGGAATTCGAGGAGATTGAAGCTTCCGCTATCGAGCTTCAGGATTACGTTCGGGGCGTGATCGCGGATAGTGGCCGTCGGATGAGGGATGATTTTCTCTCGCGCTACTTGAAGGCGGTACGGGAAGCCGGAACGCTTTCGCCCATTGAGGAGATCATGCAACTCATGCTTATCATACTCGCTGGGAGCGATACAACGCGCACTGCAATGGTTATGGTGACGGCTCTTGTGCTCCAAAATCCCGCGCTCTGGTCTTCTTTAACTGGCAATCAATCCTATGTCGCAGCCGCCGTGGAGGAAGGGCTCCGATTCGAGCCGCCAGTTGGCTCTTTTCCGCGGTTGGCCCTCGAGGATATCGATCTGGATGGATACGTGTTGCCAAAGGGAAGCCTCCTCGCGCTCAGTGTCATGTCTGGCCTGCGAGACGAAAAACACTACGAGAACCCTCATCTTTTTGATGTTGGGCGTCAACAAATGCGTTGGCACCTCGGGTTTGGCGCGGGAGTTCATCGTTGCCTCGGCGAGACGTTGGCTCGGATTGAATTGCAAGAAGGACTTGGAACACTTTTGCGCCGCGCGCCGAATCTTACGGTGGTAGGTGACTGGCCACGGATGATGGGTCACGGAGGCATCCGGCGCGCCACCGGCATGACGGTCAAATTGAGCGTCGACCGGTGAAGTCAATCCGCGCCGCTCGGGTGGAAGAGAGGCGCGTATCAATATCAAGCATCACTTGGAGATTTCCAATGCCATGTGCGCCAGTGGACGACGTGACGACCATCGATGACCTAACACTCGATCCCTATCCGATTTATCGCAGAATGCGCGTGCAAAACCCGGTGGTACACGTCGCCTCGGTCAGACGGACGTTTCTAACGAAGGCCTGCGATACTAAGATGGTGAAGGATGATCCTTCACGCTTTAGTTCTGATGATCCCAACACGCCGATGAAGCCGGCGCTTCAGGCTCATACTTTGATGCGTAAGGATGGAGTTGAACACGCTCGGGAACGAATGGCCATGACTAGAGCATTCGCACCCAAAGCGATCGCGGAGCATTGGGTGCCGATCTATCGTGACATCGTGAACGAGTATCTAGATCGCCTTCCGCGCGGAGACACCGTGGATCTTTTTGCAGAGATCTGTGGTCCGGTTGCTGCTCGCATACTGGCACATATTCTAGGAATTTGTGAGGCATCAGATGTCGAGATGATCCGCTGGTCGCAACGGCTTATTGACGGAGCCGGCAACTTCGGATGGCGACCCGAGCTCTTTGAGCGATCGGACGAGGCCAATACGGAGATGAACTGCCTCTTCAACGACTTGGTCGAAAAACACCGATCCGCGCCGAACCCCTCGGCTTTTGCGATCATGTTGAATGCACCTGATCCTATACCCCTAAGCCAGATCTATGCCAACATCAAGATCGCCATCGGCGGAGGGGTCAACGAGCCTCGTGACGCTCTCGGCACGATCCTCTATGGATTGCTGACCAATCCGGAGCAACTCGAGGAGGTCAAGAGACAGCAATGCTGGGGGCAGGCCTTCGAGGAAGGGCTGCGCTGGGTTGCTCCGATTCAAGCGAGTTCGCGTCTCGTGCGGGAGGACACGGAAATTCGTGGCTTTATCGTTCCGAAGGGCGACATTGTGATGACTATTCAGGCCTCCGCCAATCGTGATGAAGATGTCTTTGAGGATGGAGAAAGCTTCAAT
Organism: Rhizobium skierniewicense; assembly: GCF_014196515.1. GTDB lineage: Bacteria > Pseudomonadota > Alphaproteobacteria > Rhizobiales > Rhizobiaceae > Agrobacterium > Agrobacterium skierniewicense. The sequence goes on from NZ_JACIDV010000010.1 coordinate 184,166, forward strand.
GTCTTTCGCCCGAAGAATGCGCATCAGTCCTTTGGCTCCGGCCCGCATCACTGCCCAGGCGCGCAAATCTCGCGGCAAACCGTCGGCGCGATCATGCTGCCCATACTGTTCGATCGATTTCCGGATATGATATTGCCCCACCCTGAATTAGTGCAGTGGCGCGGCTTCGGCTTCCGCGGGCCCATTAATCTACCTGTGACACTAAGATGATCGAAGCCACTTTCGCTCAGGAGTTATCACGTTAAGGCGCAACTCATAAAAATGCGTCACCGATTACTTGATGCGCACGCTTACTATATCTCAAATCAATTGTCGAACCTCGGTTGAAGTCCATTGTCTACGTCGCGTATATCTCCCGTATTTTGCTTTTGCTGCCGACCGATACCGCTGCGGTTCAATAGTTGCGGAATGTGGTGCTTTCGGATTCACTCAAAAAGGAGTCGCTTATGAAACGTATCAGTACAATCCTTGTCGGCGTATTTTTGGCTGCGCCGGTTTATGCAGCCGACAATATTCATACATTAGGGACGTTGTCTGAAATTGAACTAGCGCTCACTGCCGGAAAGCCGGTGAACGTCACGGTTGATTTAAGTTTGTGTGCTCCCGGGGTGGCCGATACTCCGGCGACGAAAACGCAAGGAGGCATGCGCATAGATGCGTATCGAATAACAACTGACGGCACCCTTGCGTTTGCAGATCAGCACTTCACCATTGACCGTGACGGTAAACCCATAACTCAATTTATTCGTTATCAGATTCGGTCAAACGGTGACGCCGATTTCACGATGGTTACATTCAACATGCCAACATATGAGCGAAAAGGTACCAGCTTGGCCTACAAGTGCGCGATCGACCACGGGTTGAGTTTTCGTACTCCACAGTGATTTTTGCGTCCAATCTGATCCGATGCAAGCCCAAGGTGACGCTTGCAATTACCCACATTTGAGCGTCGCTGCCATTTCGGTTCTGAGGCGAATATCTGTCAGCCGGCTGAGTCCACGCCAGACGACCGTATTTCCCGGAGGAGGATCTGAAGTTCTAGCAAGGTTGCCACCCAAACGAGCGAGTTTGGTGAGATAGAAGTTTAGCGATTCGCAACGAAGCACGACCGCAGAACCACTTACTTCGAAGGCTTCGTATATATCGTTCCTGCAGTGATCTGGCTGCGATGAATGTCGATTCGTCCTGGTGGTAGCATCAGGGATAGTCCTACGACGAAGCATAGGATTTAAGTCATCACGTCTGTTAAATGCCGCCGGCGCTGGCCACGCGAAGACAAAGAGCGCCTCGTCGCTGCCTGCTTTGAGCCGGGCGCAGTTATCTCTGAGATTGCCTGCGCGGACGGTATCAATGTCAGTCAGTCGGAAGCATAGCGATGTAATAATCAAGTTGGGTCGGGACCGACGTGTCCGCGTGGATAGCAACATCGACACGGAAGCACTTGGCCGTATTCTCGATTGCGTGCTGGGGCTGCGATGATCATGGTCCCTGCTGGTGTGAAGGTCTGGCAGGCAACGGGCTCCACCGACATGCGCAAAGGCTTCCCCGGTCTGTCGTTGATCTTGCAGAAAGCACTGATGCCTGACCCGAGGTGTGGGCACTGTTCGTATTATACGGTCGTGGCGGCCAACGACCGACATACTGCATACGGATATCGTTTCGCGACGATCTCCTACAGCCGTCAAAGCTTTCGAGCGCAAGCGCCCATCACGCAAACTCTTCCCGGTTCATCTGTCGCGTGAGCGTGTCGTTATCGCCACCCCTACGAACTGTGCCTGCTGCGAATCCGCCAAACTGTCATAGCTTGGCGAGGATGTTACCGAGACCCTTGGAAGTCATCCGAGATTTGGCGGCGGCAACCTCTGCAAAATGCGTTATGAGCCTGGTTTTTCAGCCACAGACAAGTATCGCGTTCGTGAAAAAGCGCACGCGCGATAGTTCTTTAGCCGCACCTCTGACGCCCCATTTACGGCCGGATCTTTGCCTGACCTTGCAAAGTCGACTCCATCGCCTTACGGCACGAATAACAACGTCGCGTTTCATCGACGTCCCATCAGCCGCTTGTGTGTTCAATTCTTCTCTGTTTCACTTGAAACAAATTGAATAGATATTCCCGCTTTCAAAGCCATTTACAAATCCTCTCGTGCAGCCTAACGCCATTGGCGTGGAACAAGCGTTGGCACGAGGAAGTAAGTGCGATGAACGGAAGGTATTCACCGACGCGGCAGGATTTTAAGACAGGCGCGAAGCCTTGGTCTATATTAGCCCTTATCGTTGCCGCAATGATTTTCGCGTTCATGGCGGTTGCGTCCTGGCAGGACAATGGGACTACCCAGGCAATCCTTAGCCAAATACGATCGATTAACGCTGACAGCGCCTCACTGCAGCGCGATGTACTCCGCGCTCACACGGGCACCGTGGCGAACTACCGCCCCATTATCTCCAGGCTGGGAGCTCTGCGGAAGAATCTGGAAGATTTGAAGCAATTATTTAGGCAATCTCATATTGTAAGTGAGAGCAATGCTGCTCAACTGCTACGCCGGCTAGAAGTGTCTCTAAATTCGGCTGACGCGGCGGTCGCCGCCTTTGGTGCGCAAAATGTCCGCCTGCAAGATTCGCTGGCCAGTTTCACTCGTGCTTTAAGCAATCTTCCAGGAAAGGCCTCAAGCGATCAGACTTTAGAAAAACCAACAGAATTGGCTAGCATGATGCTCCAATTTCTTCGGCAACCAAGCCCGGCTATTTCATTCGAGATCAGCCTTGAACTAGAGAGGCTCCAAAAACAACGCGGTCTCGATGAAGCTCCCGTGCGCATACTTTCGCGTGAAGGTCCCATTATCTTATCGCTTTTGCCACAGGTGAACGATCTGGTGAACATGATTCAGACGTCTGACACCGCAGAAATTGCGGAAATGTTGCAGCGTGAGTGTTTGGAGGTCTATAGCTTGAAAAATGTGGAGGAGCGGAGCGCACGTATCTTTCTTGGGTCCGCTTCAGTGGGTCTTTGCCTGTACATCATCACCTTAGTCTATAGGCTACGCAAAAAAACCGATTGGTTAGCGCGGCGTTTAGATTACGAAGAGCTAATCAAAGAGATCGGAGTATGTTTTGAAGGTGAGGCGGCCACTACGTCGTCCGCGCAAGCTGCACTTGGTATTATTCAGCGCTTCTTTGATGCCGATACGTGCGCGTTAGCTCTAGTGGACCATGACCGTAGGTGGGCTGTCGAAACATTCGGTGCGAAGCACCCAAAACCCGTGTGGGACGACAGGGTGCTACGCGAAATAGTCTCTCGTACCAAAGCGAACGAACGGGCGACGGTATTCCGCATCGTATCGACGCAAAAAATCGTACATTTGCCTCCCGAAATTCCAGGTCTTTCGATACTACTGGCTCACAAATCCACAGATAAACTAATTGCGGTTTGTTCACTGGGTTACCAAAGCTATCGCCCTCGACCTTGCCAAGGCGAAATTCAGCTTCTTGAACTCGCCACCGCCTGCCTCTGTCACTATATCGATGTTCGGCGTAAGCAGACCGAATGCGACGTTTTGGCCAGACGATTGGAGCATGCGCAACGCCTTGAGGCAGTTGGTACACTTGCCGGCGGAATAGCACATGAATTTAATAACATTTTGGGGTCAATCCTCGGGCACGCAGAATTGGCGCAAAACTCGGTGTCTCGAACATCTGTCACCCGAAGATACATTGACTATATCATTTCGTCAGGCGACAGAGCCATGCTCATTATCGATCAGATCTTGACGCTGAGCCGAAAACAAGAGCGCGTGATCAAGCCATTTAGTGTCTCAGAGCTTGTGACCGAAATCGCTCCCTTGCTACGTATGGCTCTTCCCCCAACCATCGAGCTTAGTTTCAGATTTGATCAAATGCAGAGCGTGATCGAAGGAAGCCCGCTTGAACTTCAACAGGTACTAATTAACCTCTGCAAGAATGCTTCCCAAGCCATGACTGCAAATGGTCAAATCGACATCTTCGTCGGCCAAGCTTATTTACCAGCTAAGAAAATTCTGGCGCATGGTGTTATGCCACCTGGCGACTATGTTCTACTATCTGTCAGCGACAATGGTGGAGGCATTTCAGAGGCTGTGCTACCCTACATTTTTGAACCCTTCTTTACGACACGTGCTCGCAACGGTGGAACGGGTCTCGGCCTTGCTTCTGTGCATGGTCATATCAGCGCGTTTGCAGGTTACATCGACGTTAGTTCAACTGTTGGGCATGGGACGCGCTTTGACATTTATCTCCCTCCGTCTTCTAAGGAGCCCGTCAATCCCGACAGCTTTTTCGGCCGCAATAAGGCACCGCGTGGAAACGGGGAGATTGTGGCACTTGTTGAGCCCGATGACCTCCTGCGGGAGGCGTATGAAGACAAGATCGCCGCTCTGGGATATGAGCCGGTCGGTTTTCGTACCTTTAGTGAAATTCGCGATTGGATTTCAAAAGGCAATGAAGCCGATCTGGTCATGGTCGACCAAGCGTCTCTTCCTGAAGATCAAAGTCCTAATTCCGTGGATTTAGTGCTCAAGACCGCCTCCATCATCATTGGCGGAAATGATCTCAAAATGCCCCTTTCAAGGGAGAATGCGACCAGGGACCTTTATCTGCCGAAGCCGATATCGTCCAGAACTATGGCGCATGCAATCCTAACCAAAATCAAGACGTAGAGTTGCGACGTATCAGGACTGGGCAATCAGATTTCGGTTCGGTGGAGCGCGACAGGGGAACTACATGAAAGATCGAACGGCATAGGTTCAATGGATCAAGCCGGGCGAGGCGGCTTGATTTGTCCGATCAGGTCCGGTCGTTTGGTTGAAAGGATTTGCGCACCAACTATGACACCACCATCATTGGTGCCAGCAGATTGAAGTAGGCCTGAACCGGTGCGGTCAAAAATCGGGGTGGACGTCGGCTATTGTACAGGTCAGATTGCTGCCAAATGCCGACGCGGGAATTGGGCACGGTGTCGTAAGCGTGGACAGAGATTACCTCGTCGTTGATCGAACACGAGAGCCATCTGACGAACACCTTATGCCGCCACCCATTAACATCCACTGCGATTCTCGTCTTCTTCAGCACGAGCATGAAGTCTCAAGAAGTAAACTTCGAGCGTTGGTCAGCCTATAAGATGAGTTCGCCAGAAAGGGCAGGCGTTCGCGCCTCCCTCAATGCAGAAGGCTACTTCCATTGTGGTCGGCAACTGCCAGGATGGGAACTCTCCCGATAATCCAACCAACGACAGCGCAGTGGTAAACAGAGCCACCCCATCAGGAATATCGCCCATTCCGTCATCAGCGTGGTGACGTGCATCAGGCGCGCTTGTTGCAGAACTTTAAGTGCTTCTTTCGATTCGAGATCTCAGCAAAAGTTCTCCGCAAACCTTCACCGCGGGCTTACGTGTCTTTTGTAACAAATTGCGACGCAGTTGATATCCACTTGAAACATTAGTCCGAAATTATCGAGATCTCCGCTGATAAGGTATCGAAATGGCGATAAAATTGGTATTGATACTCGTATTCACACTCTTTCCCGCGGCAGACGCTGCATATGCGAATGACCGCGCCAACGGTTTCATGTGGTCAAACGGGGGCGAAACTGGAGTGAGGCTTCCTCTTCGGGTGTTCAATGCCAAGCCAGCCAAGAACACGGTGGCGATCATTTATTCCGGAGACGCTGGATGGCAAAATATCGATGAGGCGATTGGTACCTATCTGCAGACGGAAGGGATTCCTGTCATTGGCGTCAGTTCACTTCGGTATTTCTGGTCGGAGCGGTCTCCAAGCGAAACTGCTAAGGATCTTGGTCACATAATCGATGTCTACACCAAGCATTTCGGTGTGCAGAATGTTTTACTTGTAGGATATTCTTTCGGCGCGGACGTCATGCCAGCAAGCTTCAATAGGCTTACGCTTGAGCAAAAAAATCGGGTTAAGCAAATCTCTCTCTTGGCATTGTCACATCAAGTCGACTATGTCGTCTCATTTAGGGGCTGGCTCCAACTCGAAACGGAAGGTAAGGGCGGCAATCCTCTGGATGATCTCAGATCCATTGACCCTGCAATCGTCCAATGCATGTACGGGCGCGAAGACCGTAATAATGCTTGCCCATCTCTCCGACAGACCGGCGCAGAGGTGATAGGCTTCAGCGGAGGCCATCACTTTGATAATGATTTCAAAAAACTGTCTACGCGCGTCGTCTCAGGCCTCGTGGCACGCCTAAGTCATCAGTAATCTTTAGTTCCTGCACCGCTTTAGTATTGACTGGGATAGCGACGCCTGTGATGCAGACATCGGATATTGTGTCGTTAAGTAAAAGGCCTTCGTCTGATCGCGAGACTCGCTAGTGGTTTTCAGGTGAGTGAGATGTTTTGCCGCAAGTTGCGCTGAGATCGCATCTGCCTGCGGCTGCCGCACCTCCAGATTGGCAGCAACAAGATCATCCTTCAAGGGAAGATGCCTATAACGCATGTGTTGACGACTTTCGCCTCGTGAATGATCCGGTCTGTTCCCGACAGTGGGATGCCGTCGCGATAGAGCAGGCTCTCGCGCCAGGAGGAATTTCTCCGATATGACTTCTCTCCTTCTACGTGCCCAAAGCAGCAACGAAATCATCTATCGCGGCCAAAAGAGCGGTCATGTGAAAGCACCCTTGCCAGTCAATTCCCTGGCCAAGGTCAGCACGGCGATACTGCGAGGTGTTGCTACACCACGGAGGCGATCTAGAAGGACGATTTCATCATTTAGGCCGCACACTCATAAATCAGGTTTGCAAATCGGTCTGATTTTGATTCATTGAGGCTTGACTTGGAGGCCACTGATAACCCGTCCCCGCTTTGATGTCACCGATTTCGAATGGACTGTTGTTCAGTCCTTTGTTCCCAAATAAGCCGCGTCGCGTGCCGCGCGTTGACGCGGGTGATCAATGTCATCTTGTGGCGCTTCCGGACGGGCCCGCCCTGGGCAGACGTTCCTGATCGATACGGTTCCTGTACAACCTGCTACAATCGCTTTGTACGATGGCGTGAGGCAGACGTCTGGGATCATATTCTGAGTGTGATTTCCAAGGCTTTCGATAGAATGTCGTCATGATTGACAGTTCCTGTGTCCGCGTCCACCAACATGCGGCGACGGGAAACAGCGGGATCAAGACGATGGCTGTATGGGACGTTCCCGTGGCGGTTTGACCACCAAGATTCACGCTGTTGTCGATGCCGACGGTTGACCGATCCGTCTTGCGCTGACAGCGGGTCAAGCCCATGACCGCCGCATGACCGAAACATTTTTACAAATAATCGCTTAGAGTGCGTTTCTGCTGGCGGACAAGGCATATGATACCAACGCGATAAGAGCATTTGCAAAGCGCAAGCAGGCATGGGCCAATATTCCTGCCAAGAGCAATCGGAAGGAAGCTTCCCGTTCATCGAATGGGTTTACAGACAGCGTAACCTCGCCGAGCATTTTCGTTCTGAGCCTGACCTGACCAACTGCGGCCTGAATAGGTCGATCCGGTTGCTTAGTCATGGATGCGCGGTTCTCGGTCCATGTTGCGTTCCAAGACGCCGGGCGAGGTTTCTCGCTTCAATTGAAATCATAAAGAAGCAATTGAAAATTTTCGAGTAACCGACCCTCCCGATAATCTTCAACATAAAACAACGCACTTCTTCCAACGGGAGAGGCGGTGTTAGTTGCGAGCTAAGGAGATAAGGTATGCTTAAGAGATCGGGGTCGCTTTCTCTTGCCTTGATGGTCTCCTTCTGTTCGTCGAGCCTTGCCACGCCACTCTCATCTGCTGAGTTTGACCATGTTGCTCGCAAGTGTGCCCCATCAGTTGCGACATCTACGCTTGCGGCGATAGCTAAGGTGGAGAGTCGCTTTGATCCTTTAGCGATTCATGACAACACGACCGGCGAAACGCTTCACTGGCAAGATCACAGCCAAGCAACCCAAGTCGTCAGGCACCGTCTCGATGCACGGCATTCGCTGGATGTTGGCCTCATGCAAATAAACTCTCGAAATTTTTCTATGCTCGGTCTGACACCTGACGGTGCGCTCCAGGCGTGCACATCATTATCTGCCGCTGCAAACATGCTGAAAAGTCGTTATGCAGGCGGCGAAACGATTGACGAGAAGCAATTTGCGCTTCGTCGGGCGATCTCCGCTTACAACACCGGTAATTTCATCGGCGGTTTTGCAAACGGCTACGTGCGAAAAGTTGAAACAGCTGCTCAATCGCTGGTGCCCGCGTTAATCGAGCCTCCAAAAGACGATCACGAGGCGCTAAAATCCGAAGAGACGTGGGATGTTTGGGGGTCATATCAGCGCCGCTCACAGGAGGATGGCGCTGGCGGTTTAATCGCTCCGCCACCGCCACACCAGGACAACGGCAAATCCGCAGACGACAATCAAGTCTTATTCGACTTATACTAAGGAGGTGCGCATTGATGCGATGCTTTGAGAGATACCGTTTACATCTAAATCGCCTCTCGCTCTCGAATGCGATGATGCGCGTGATATCGAGCTGCGCCCCAAGCTTGTGCGGTGCAATTGCATGGAGCATTTCCTCATCCGGACCCGCCGCAGCGCAATCTGCGGGTGGCGGCACTGACCCCGCCACAATGGTTAACAATATATGCACGTTTATCCTTGGTCCGTTCGGCCAGTCACTCGCTGTTCTCGGCATTGTCGCTATCGGGATCTCCTGGATGTTCGGGCGGGCTTCGCTTGGGCTGGTTGCCGGCGTCGTCGGCGGCATTGTTATCATGTTTGGGGCGAGCTTCCTCGGCCAAACGCTCACTGGCGGTAGTTGATGGCTGATCGTTTGGAAGAATCGACCCTTTACCTCGCAGCCACACGGCCCGCATTGTTTCTTGGGGTGCCACTGACATTGGCAGGGTTATTCATGATGTTCGCCGGCTTTGTCATCGTTATCGTTCAGAACCCGCTCTACGAAGTCGTTCTCGTGCCGTTATGGTTTGCAGCCCGGCTCATCGTGGAGCGAGACTACAATGCGGCGAGCGTCGTCCTGCTATTTTTGCGGACCGCGGGAAGAAGCATTGATAGTGCAGTTTGGGGGGGCGCTACTGTTAGCCCAAATCCAATTAGGGTTCCCCCACGAGGGAGAGGAATGGTGTGATGCTCGGCGCGAGTGGAACGACCGAAAGATCCGGTGAGATCTATCTCCCTTATATTGGCCACCTCAGCGACCATATCGTCCTTCTTGAAGACGGATCGATCATGACCATTGCGAGAATTGATGGCGTTGCATTCGAGCTTGAGGAAACTGAAATGCGCAATGCGCGTTGTCGTGCGTTCAACACGCTGTTGCGCAATATCGCTGATGATCATGTGTCAATATATGCTCACCTCGTACGTCATGCCGACGTGCCATCATCGGCGCCGCGACACTTCCGTAGTGTTTTCGCCGCTAGCCTGAACGAAGCTTTTGAACAGCGCGTGCTCTCCGGCCAACTCCTCCGCAATGAACACTTCCTTACGTTGATTGTCTACCCACAGGCGGCTTTAGGGAAGGTAAAGAGGAGGTTCACCAAGCTAAGCGGAAAAAGGGAAAACGATCTCACGGGCCAGATCAGGAACATGGAAGATCTTTGGCATGTTGTCGCTGGCTCTCTTAAAGCGTATGGCCTGCATCGTCTTGGCATCCGCGAGAAGCAGGGTGTGCTCTTCACCGAAATTGGCGAAGCGCTACGGTTGATCATGACTGGTCGGTTCACACCGGTTCCGGTCGTCAGCGGCTCACTCGGCGCTTCGATTTATACCGACAGAGTCATTTGCGGCAAGCGAGGACTCGAGATCAGAACGCCAAAAGACAGTTACGTTGGATCCATCTATTCGTTTCGCGAATACCCTGCAAAAACACGGCCGGGCATGCTCAACGCGCTGCTATCCCTCGATTTTCCACTTGTTCTCACGCAGAGTTTTTCGTTCCTGACTCGCCCGCAAGCGCACGCGAAACTTAGCCTCAAATCGAGCCAGATGCTGAGTTCCGGCGATAAAGCCGTGACTCAAATCGGCAAATTATCCGAGGCTGAGGACGCACTTGCGAGCAACGAATTCGTTATGGGCTCACATCATTTGAGCCTTTGCGTCTATGCAGACGATCTCAATAGTCTTGGGGACAGGGGCGCGCGGGCTCGGACACGAATGGCGGATGCAGGTGCCGTGGTTGTCCAAGAAGGTATTGGTATGGAAGCGGCCTATTGGTCCCAATTGCCGGGGAATTTTAAGTGGCGCACACGCCCTGGCGCAATCACTTCACGCAATTTCGCAGGGTTTGTCTCTTTCGAAAACTTTCCAGAGGGCGCCAGCTCAGGCCACTGGGGCAACGCGATTGCCCGATTTCGTACCAATGGCGGAACGCCTTTCGACTATATCCCGCATGAGCACGATGTTGGCATGACGGCAATATTCGGGCCTATCGGGAGGGGTAAGACGACGCTCATGATGTTTGTTCTAGCCATGCTCGAACAGAGCATGGTCGACCGTGCAGGTACGGTCGTGTTCTTTGACAAGGACCGGGGTGGCGAATTGCTGGTTCGCGCCACAGGAGGAACATATTTGGCACTTCACAGAGGCACACCCAGCGGGTTGGCGCCGTTGCGTGGCCTAGAAAACACAGCAGCCTCACACGATTTTCTGCGCGAATGGATCGTGGCTCTCATCGAGAGTGATGGTCGGGGTGGGATTTCTCCGGAAGAGAACCGCCGTCTGGTCCGTGGTATCCATCGTCAGCTCTCGTTTGATCCACAAATGCGTTCAATCGCGGGGTTACGTGAATTTTTGTTGCATGGGCCCGCCGAAGGCGCAGGAGCGCGGCTCCAACGCTGGTGCCGGGGCCATGCGCTTGGCTGGGCATTTGACGGCGAAGTTGACGAAGTAAAGTTAGATCCGTCGATTACCGGCTTCGACATGACGCATCTTCTCGAATACGAGGAAGTATGCGCTCCCGCTGCAGCATATCTCCTGCATCGGATTGGAGCCATGATCGACGGCCGCCGTTTTGTGATGAGCTGCGATGAGTTTCGCGCCTATTTGTTAAACCCTAAATTTTCGACTGTCGTCGACAAATTCCTCCTGACCGTTCGAAAAAACAACGGGATGCTAATACTGGCAACGCAGCAACCAGAGCATGTTCTGGAATCGCCGCTAGGAGCCAGCTTGGTTGCGCAATGTATGACGAAGATTTTCTATCCATCACCAACCGCAGATCGATCGGCTTATGTCGATGGACTGAAATGTACCGAAAAGGAATTTCAGGCGATCCGTGAAGACATGACGGTCGGCAGCCGTAAGTTTCTTCTTAAACGAGAAAGTGGAAGCGTCATCTGCGAATTTGATCTGCGGGATATGCGTGAATATGTCGCCGTGCTTTCGGGGCGTGCCAACACGGTGCGCTTTGCAACTCGACTACGCGAGGCACAAGAAGGCAACTCATCTGGCTGGCTCAGCGAATTCATGGCCCGTCACCACGAGGCAGAAGATTGATAAGGTAGGAAACGATGAAGACGACGCAACTTATTGCAACAGTTTTGACCTGCAGCTTTCTATATATTCAGCCCGCGCGGGCGCAGTTTGTTGTTAGCGACCCGGCAACGGAGGCTGAGACGCTCGCGACTGCGCTCGCGACTGCGGAGAATCTCACTCAGACTATAGCGATGGTTACGATGTTGACGTCGGCCTACGGCGTTACTGGACTACTGACTTCGCTCAACCAGAAAAATCAGTATCCTTCGACGAAGGACCTAGACAATGAAATGTTTTCGCCGCGAATGCCAATGTCGACCACGGCACGTGCGATCACCAGCGATACAGATCGTGCAGTCGTGGGTAGTGATGCTGAAGCGGACCTGTTGCGATCGCAGATCACCGGTTCCGCAAACAGCGCTGGCATTGCGGCTGACAATCTGGAAACGATGGACAAACGCTTGACGGCGAATGCTGATACGTCTGCTCAGCTTTCCCGATCTCGCAATATCATGCAGGCAACCGTGACCAATGGTTTGCTTCTCAAGCAGATCCATGACGCAATGATTCAAAATGTACAGGCGACAAGCCTATTAACGATGACTACCGCGCAGGCCGGCCTTCACGAGGCGGAAGAGGCGGCCGCTCAACGCAAGGAGCATCAAAAGACCGCTGTCATCTTTGGTGCCCTCCCCTAAGGCTGGGCGATTTGTTCATCCGCCCGCATCCTCGCCGAATGCGAGCTCATTTTATCCAACATTATGCGACAAACCAGTCAAGTTCAGGTCCAATCGATGAATTTCACGATTCCGGCGCCGTTTACGGCCATTCATACGATCTTCGATGTAGCCTTCACGACAGGCTTGGACTCGATGCTTGAGACTATCCAGGAGGCGGTGAGTGCGCCATTGATCGCCTGTGTCACTCTTTGGATTATTGTTCAGGGTATTTTAGTCATACGCGGCGAAGTCGATACCCGTAGCGGTATCACTCGGGTGATCACGGTCACCATCGTTGTTGCTCTAATTGTTGGGCAGGCTAACTACCAAGACTATGTGGTTTCCATCTTCGAAAAGACGGTCCCAAACTTTGTTCAGCAGTTTAGTGTAACCGGCTTGCCTCTGCAGACTGTTCCGGCACAGTTGGATACAATGTTCGCCGTGACCCAGGCCGTTTTTCAGAAAATCGCATCCGAAATCGGTCCGATGAACGACCAGGACATCCTTGCTTTCCAAGGGGCACAGTGGGTCCTTTACGGCACGCTCTGGTCTGCCTTCGGAGTTTACGACGCCGTTGGAATTCTCACGAAAGTGCTTCTCGCGATCGGGCCTCTGATCCTCGTCGGATATATTTTTGATCGCACGCGGGACATCGCAGCTAAGTGGATCGGGCAACTTATCACCTACGGTCTCTTGCTTCTCCTCTTAAACCTCGTGGCAACGATCGTCATCCTAACCGAAGCGACTGCGCTCACCCTTATGCTTGGTGTAATCACCTTCGCCGGTACGACCGCGGCCAAGATCATTGGTCTTTACGAACTCGATATGTTTTTTCTGACAGGGGATGCGCTCATTGTCGCTTTGCCGGCGATCGCCGGCAACATTGGAGGCAGTTACTGGAGCGGCGCAACCCAATCTGCCAGCAGCTTGTACCGTCGCTTCGCTCAGGTTGAGCGAGGCTAGGTCGCGCAAAAATT